>JAYPGD010000639.1:0-2816 GCA_038126655.1 Verrucomicrobiales bacterium | reverse complement strand
CCGCCGCTGAGGATGTAGGCGACGAGGTCGAGGATTTCGTCCTTCTTCATCAGGTTGAGCAGTCCGGCGGGCATGGGCGAGACCTTGGCGGGCTCGATGCTCTTGACCTTCTTGCGGTCGATGGTGATGCGCTGGTTGGGGTCGAACATGTCGGTGTTGATGGTGACGCCGTCGCCGTTGAGGTTGACCACCACGCCGGTGTGGGTCTGGCCGTCGGTCTGGCTGAGGACGATGGGGGCGAACTGCTCGTTGATTTCCTTGCTGGGGTTGACGATCTGGTCGAGGAGGTCGTGGGGGTTGTAGCGTCCGCCGGCGAGGGAGAGATCCGGGCCGGTCATGCCGCCCTTGTTGTTGAAGCGGTGGCAGGCGAAGCAGCCGCCGGCGGCGAACATCTTGCGGCCGGTCTCGAAGTTGCGGCCCTTCATCCCGTTCCGCGCGGCCTGGCTCAATTCCTCGAGCTTCCACTCCTTCACGTATTCGCGTCCGACCATCGCCTCGGACATGACCTCGAGGGGCGACTTCACGACGGGCTTGCGGGCAAGCACGTCCTTCAACTCCGCGCGCTCCTGCGGGCTCAGGCTGGCGATGGCGTCGTTCTGGATGAACTCGATGAACTTGGCGAAGCTGGCGCCGCCGCGGTAGTTCGCGGCCTTGAGGAACCAGTCGAAGTAGGCGGTGTGGAGCTCCTTGGTCCAGCCGGCCTTGAGCATGCGCAGGGAGCGGGCGTATTCCATCTGCTCCTCCTGCGTGGGCGCCTCCTGGATGAGCTTGATGCCCTTGGCAGCGACGCTTGGCGCCTGCAGGAAGGCCAGGGTCTCGCAGAGGACCCAGTTCTGCTCGAAGGTGGGCGCGGGAAAGTGCGGGTCGAGCTGGGCGACGATCTTCTGCACCGAGTTGTCATCCGGCTTGCCGAAGCGGTTCAGCACAATCTCGTAGGCGCGGACCAGCACGATGCGCTGCCAGTCGTTCAGCTTCTTCCAATCGACCTGCCCCAAAGAGGCGAGCAGGCGGTCGCGCATCTTGAAATCGACCTTCGGCGTGTTGTCATTGCGAT
Source organism: Verrucomicrobiales bacterium (assembly GCA_038126655.1). Taxonomy (GTDB): domain Bacteria; phylum Verrucomicrobiota; class Verrucomicrobiia; order Limisphaerales; family JAYPEY01; genus JAYPEY01. The sequence goes on along the minus strand of JAYPGD010000639.1, from coordinate 1,762 downwards.
GAAAGGGGTCCGTGCCCGTGGTCTTGGCGAGGGCCAACAGGGCGGTGACGCGTTTGCCGTGGTCCGGCTCCCGCAGCGCCTTCTCGGCCCAGAGGTCGAGGCGCTGATGCTGGATCGCGGTGTAGGCGGCCCAGCGGACGAAACGGTCCGAATGGTCGAGATGCGGCCAGGCTTTCACGACGGCGTTCGGGTGCTTGACCGTGTGGTAACTCTCCAGGTCCTTACGCAGTTCGACGAGCGGATTCGTGTAGGGCTTGTGCTTCACTGGCGCGGTGGATTCCTTGCCGACGTAGCTCACGCGGTAGAGGCCGGACTGCACGCGACGGCCGCCGATCGTGAAATACATGGCGCCATCCTTCGGGTGGATGACGGCGTCGGTGACGGGCAACGGGCCGCCGGAGACAAAGGTCTCCTTGGTGGCGGTGTAGGAGGCGCCCTTGGGCTCCAGATGCACGGCGTAGATCCGGCCCCAGCTCCAGTCGTAGAGGTAGAAGGCGTCCTGATATTTCGCGGGGAACTTCGCGCCGTAGCCGAAGGTCGCGCCGGTGGGCGAGCCGGGGCCGACGTTGATGACGGCCGGGAGGTTGTCGGGATACCACTCGGGGTATTTGCCCGTGCCGTTGCGCCAGCCCCACATGGAGCCGCTGGTGACATGGTTGACGCGGGTCGGACGATACCACGGCGTATTGAAGTCGTATTCCATGTCGGCGTCGTAGGCGAAGAGTTCGCCGTCGCGGTTGTAGCCGGCGTCGTAGATGTTGCGGTAGCCGGAGGAGACGATCTCCCACTCCTTCCCGTCGGGGGAGATGTTGTAGATGATGCCGCCCGGGGCGAGGCGATCGCGGTTGTGCCCGCGGCCGTCGGGCATGCGCGGCAGCAGGTGATCTTCGCCCCAGTTCAGCGGAATGCGGGAGGAGTTCGCCTTGGTCGGCTCGGTGTTGTTGCCGGTGATCATCGTGATGTGCTTGCCATCGGGCGCGAGCAGCAGGGCATGCACGCCGTGGTCGCCGCGGGCCTGCATCGCGCGGAGTTTCTCGACCTTGTCGGGCATGTCGTCGCCATCGGAATCAGTGAGGCGGTAGAGGCCGCTGTCGATCTTCCGCTCGTAATCGTTGACCGCGACATAGAGGGCGTCGAAGGCCCAGAGGATGCCATTCACGGCGCGGATGGGTGCCGGGACCTTTTCGATGTCGCCGGGGCTGAGGGGCTGTCCGGGCGCGGGCGGGCGGAAACGATAGAGGCCGCCGAACTGGTCGGAGGCGATGAGACGCCCCTTGCCATCGACGCCGAGGGCGACCCAGGAACCCTCGTCCTCGCCGGGCACGGAGTAGATCAGCTCGACCTTGAAGCCCTCCGGCGCGGTGATGCGGTCGATGGGCGTGGCCTTGTTCTCATTGACGCGCGGCCCGACCGTCTGCGAGCGCGCCGGACGGCGTTTGGCCTTGGCTTTGCCCTTGCCCTTCTGCTGGGCGAGGGAGGTGGAGGCGGCAAACGAAACCGCGATCAGAAGCGAGAGTGCGAGATGAATGGCTTTTTTCATGAGAGCGGGCATTGAAGGGGATTTTGGAATTGGATGCAAACCCGGTGTTTGGGATTCGAATCTGCGAATTTCGCATATTCAACGCGTTCAACAGACTCGGTCGCCGCAATCCTGAATACCCGACCACAACCGCCGCCTGCTTTCAACACAGAGGACCTCGGTGTCGTGGGACGGTTCCTTCTCTGTGGCCCTCCGCGCCACAACATTCGAGTTTCTTGTTTT
>JAYPGD010000638.1:0-2836 GCA_038126655.1 Verrucomicrobiales bacterium | reverse complement strand
CCCAACGGCCGAACACCCGGATGTTGGATGTAGTGATCGGGCGCGCCCGCCAATGGGCAGACGGACGCATGCGGTGTTGACCTCCTTTAGGTCGCCCGGCCGTTGAGCTCACGTCGCCGCAGGAAAGCCGTCCCCTCAACCGTCCGTCGAGCGGAAAACGCCGGCGCCATCAGGCAACAATGCCCGATCGACCTCGAGCCGCATGCGGTCAAACCACCAGCGCGCTTGCTGACTTCGCCGACGGGCGCGCCGCCGCGCCGGAGTGAGAGGAACATTGGGGAACCGGATTTCAATCTGTTGTGTCGCTGTCGTGTTCATCATCTTGTCTGTTGTTGTTGCGATGACTCTGACAGCGTCGGTGGGACAAAGGGTGTCCAAGCGCCGCCGTCGCGCAAAATTTTTGAAAAAACTTTTCAACCCGGGCTGGCGACGTTTCCCTCAGGCATGCGTAACCCGCTGCCCATCCTGTTGTCCGCCTGCGTGCTCGCCATTCCGGCTATCGGAGTCCGCGCCGCCGAAACGACGCTTCTCAAGGCCCCTGTCCACCTCGGAACTCCCGGATTCCCCGAGTGGACCCACTTCGAAGGATCCGAACCTCACGGCCGCCAACTCGATCTGGAGTTCGAGTCGGAACGAAACGAAACGGAGGCGACGCTTTTCGTCCGGCAAAAGGACGTCAAATACCCGTGGTCCGTGAAGCTGAACGGCAAATCCATCGGCAATCTGGACAACATGGAGGTCGAGCTCGTGACGCCGTTCAAGATCCCGCCCGACCTGCTTCGCGATGGGGGCAACCTGCTTTCAATCATCCCGCCCAAATCGACGGATGACATCATGGTCGGCGAAATCGTCCTGGACACCCGTCCTTTCAAGGAAACCCTGAACCGTTGTTCCGTTTCCGTTTCGGTGACGACGCCTGACGGCTCGGGAAGCGTCCCCGTTCCCTGTCGCATCACCATTGCGGACGAACACGGCGCGCTGGTTCCGGTTTACACCGATCCGGAGGAAACCCTGCCCACCGGCCGCGGCGTGATTGAAACCAGTCCCGGCCAACGCCTCGCCGCGCGCGCCGGCGTCATCTACACCCCGGATGGAAAGGCGCGCTTCGGCCTGCGCCCTGGCAATTACACCGTCTACGCCGGTCGCGGATTCGAATACTCCGTCGCCACCAATCAGGTGAATCTCACCAGGGGCGCCTCGCAGAATTTGAAGATGCAGATCCGTCGGGAGGTTCCGACCGAGGGCTGGGTGGCGGCCGATTGCCACATCCACAACCTCACCTACAGCGGCCACGGCGACGCCACCATCGACGAGGGCATGGTCACCATCGCCGGAGAGGGCATCGAATTCGCCGTTGCGACCGACCACAATCATCACACGGACTACACGGAGACCGTGCGCAAACTGAAATTGAGCGACCGATTCACCTCGGTCGTCGGCAACGAAGTGACCACCAAGACCGGGCACTTCAACGCCTTCCCCATCGCGCCCGGCAGCTCCCTGCCCGACCACAAGCTCACGGACTGGACCCGGTTGATGAAATCGATCCGCGAGCGCACGCAGGCCAGGGTCATTGTCCTGAATCATCCGCGCAATGTGCACAGCGGCTTCTCCCCCGTGGATCCCGAACACTTCCGCCAGGCGACCGGCGAGAACCTTCGCGGCGCGCCCTACAGCTTCGAGGCGATGGAGATCGTCACCTCCGCGGCCCTCCAATCCGATTACATGGATCCCATCCGCGACTGGTTCGGCCTGCTGAATCACGGGCTCCGCATCACCGGCGTCGGCTCCAGCGACACCCACTACGTCAGCCGCATGATCCTCGGTCAGGGACGCAGCTATGTGCGGGCCGATGACCGCGATCCGGCGAAACTGGATGTGATGCAGGTTGTCCAGGCATACCGGGAGGGACGTGTTTCCGTCAGCATGGGGTTGCGCGTCGACGCCCATGTGGGCAGCCAACCGGACGAACCGGCAAAGCTCTTCGGCATGGGCGACCTCGCGACAGACCTCGGCCCGAAAGCCTGGTTCAGAGTCGCGGCCACGGGGCCTTCCTGGGTCCAGCCGACGCGGGAATCACCAACCCGAATCCAGATTTTCATGAATGGCGTCTCCGAGCTCGGATATACGACGCTCCCCGCGAATCCGTCCGCCTTGGACAAGGGATCCGCCGGCTTTGCCTTCAAGGATCAGAGCGCAACTCCGAAGCACGACTTCTGGATCGTCGCCGTCGCCACCGCCCCGGGCGTCACTGCGCCCTTCTGGGCGATCCCCCGTCCCTATCAGCCGAGTTCCAAGACCTGGACGTCCAGGGTCATCGGCGTCACCAACCCCATCTACGTGGACGGCGACGGCGATGGCAGTTACACCTCGCCGCGCGGATACGCGGAATCGTTGCATCGCAGACACAAGGGGAATCTCCGCGAATTGTTCAAAGCCTTGGAAGACTACGACCAGGCCGTGGTTGCCCAGACCGCGAGCCTGCTCCACGCTGACGGCGTGGACCTGAATTCCGTCGAGATCAAGCGCCTGCGCAACACCGCGACCCCGACGACGCGACGCGGCTTCTCCAGGTTCATGAAATCGTTCGAGTGACGCGCAGCTCGAAGCTCGCGCAACGACCGCAGGCGGACTTCAGCCTGATGCGCGACGGTCCCAATCACGGAGCGCCGCACTGCCGAATTCATTCGTTCAGGCGAGGCCACGGAGCGGGGCCTTCCGTTTTCTGAATTCTCCTACAGCCGTGAAGGCCCGTTGAATTTCAGTCTTCACATCCGCGCCATTAGCAGGCTGTTGAAAAAGAGGCGATTTCGAACACCGGCGGGATTCTTCGGCT
>JAYPGD010000637.1:0-2838 GCA_038126655.1 Verrucomicrobiales bacterium | reverse complement strand
TCCTCCCAGCCCCAACGGGGCGTGACAACGAAGCCCGGGGCCAGCGAAGCGCAGCCCCGGGGATCATCAACCAAGGGATCATCAGCCCTGCAAGGGCGAGACAAGCTGCGGGTCCGCATTCGGCTCGCCCGCCCGGCGCCGCACTTTTGGACAGGCGTTCACACGCACACCATCATGCTGGCCCTGGAAGGCCTGCCCGCGATCTATCTCCACAGCATGCTGGGAACGGAGAACGATCATGAAGGCGTCGCCCGGACCATCAACCGCCATCAATGGCCCGCCGAGGAATTGGAGGCAGCTCTGGCGGACGATGAGGGTCCCCACCGGGCCCTCTTTGACGAGATGAAACGCCGGATCCGGATTCGCCGCGCGCAAAAGGCCTTCCATCCGAACGCGACCCAATACACGCTGCACTTCAACGATCAGGTTTTCGCCTTCTGGCGGGAAAGCCTGGATCGCGATCAGAGCGTCTTTGCGATCCACAATGTCTCGCCCGAACCGCAGTCGATCCCGCTGGTGGAACTCAATCTCATCGCGACCGAGCAATGGACCGACCTGATCGGCGGCGCCCGGTTCGACGACTTTGAGGGGACAATCGAACTGGAGCCGTATGGCTGCGTCTGGATCACCAACAAGATCTGAACGGAAAGCCGGGCATTGAGCGCGTTTTCCGGGAGTTGACGCCCATTTCCGGCTCCTCTAGCTTCTCCGCTCCTCTGAGGCCAAACCACCCGGAGGTCGAATCATGTCATTTCAAGAAGTCGTCATTTTGGGCCACACCGGCAATGTCGGAAGCGAACTCGTGCGCCAGATCGTCGAACTCGACGGCGTGGGCCGGGGCCACGAGGACCCGACCCGCATCGTCGGCGTCGCCAATACCGCGGGCTTCGCGGTCTGTCACTGCGGTTTTGAAACGCTGGTCGGCGACGGCAAGCCCATGAACAGCGTCGCCGATCTCGCGGACCGCAATCTCTTTCAAAGTCTCCCCGGATTCACCCGCTACAAGGCCGGCCCCGACCAGGTGAAGGAACGTTACGACGAGGTCATCGAAGCCGTGCGCGAAACGGGGCTCGCCGGCGAGGTGGTCTACGTCGACGCCACTTCCGCGGGTTCCGACGAACACACCGCCGCCTGGCGCGAGATGCACCAAGCCGTGCTGGATTCCGGCGACAAGCTGGTTACGGTGAACAAGAATCCGCTCGCCCTCTCCCAGCTTTCCGACTTCCATCGACTGGTGAACGACCGCCGCCGCTACGGCTTCAACGGCACGGTCATGGCGGGCGGCGACGCGGTTCGTTTCCTCATCGAGTGCAAGGATCTCAGCGAGGCCGTCTACGGCGCCCAGGGTTGCTTCTCGGGCACGCTCGGTTACATCACCTCCGAACTCCACGCCGGCCGGCCGTTCTCCGAGATCGTCCGCCAGGCCAAGGCCGAGGGCATCACCGAACCCCGCCCCCAGGACGATCTCAACGGCCTCGATGTCATGCGCAAGCTGATCATCCTCGCGCGTTCCGCCGGCTGCGAGGTGGACGGCGATGACCTCGATCTGGCGCCTTTCATACCCGACGAATACACCGCCATCGCCGACGTGGACGCCTTCCTCGACAAGATCTCCGAACTCGACGACGCCATGAAGGCCAAGATCGACGCGGCCAAGGCCAACGGCAATGTCCTGCGCTACGTGGCGGGTTTCTCCAGCGAGGCCGGGATCACCCTCGACAACAAGAAGCCGGACAGGCTCGCCGTCGGTTTCCAGGAAGTCGCGCCGGACTCGCCCCTGGGCGGACTCGACGGCACCGCCAACATGATCGAGATCTATTCCAACCTCCGCGCGCCCAAGGGCGGCGAAGGCGACTGCCCGCACGTGATTCAATCCAAGGGCGCCGGCGTACCCCGCACCGCGGCGGCCATCCGGGCCAACCTGCTCCAGTTTCTCGAACGCAACACCAACACCCCCTGAACGATGTCCGACCAGCAGCCGCAACCGCAGCAGAAAAAGAAGAAGCAGCAACCCGCGCCGGAAGCGATCGACCTGTCGTCATTCCGCGGCGACGCGCTGGCCAATGTCGAGGCCCTGCGCGAGGCGGGCATCGATCCCTATCCGCACACCTTCGACAAGACCCACCCGATCGCGGCGATCCGCGCCGATTACGACGACCTGGAGAACGAGCAGACCTCCGAGGATGAGATCGTCACCGCGGGTCGCGTCATCACCAAACGCAACAACGGGATGTTCATCGTCATCGAGGATCCCGACGCCGAGATCCAGCTCTACACGCCGAAGATCAAGGAACTGGAGGGCGACCAACTTCTGGTCATGAAGAGCCTCAAGGCCGGCGACATCGTCGGCGTCCGCGGCAACCCCGCGCGCACGCGCCGCGGCGAACTCTCCATCAAGACCATCGAGCTGACCCCGCTCTCCACCTCCTTGCGCCCGAAGCTCAAGCATCATGGCGTCGAGGACCCCGAGGAGCAGATCCGCAACCGCGTGCTGCACCTCGTGACCAACCGCGAGGCGCGCGAGAAACTCCGCGTCCGCTTCCAGATGATCCAGCGCGTCCGCCAGTATCTGAACGACAACGGCTGGCTGGAGGTGGAGACTCCGGTGCTGCAGGCCGTGGCCGGCGGCGCCGAGGCCAAGCCCTTCATCACCCATCACAACAAGCTCCACCAGGACATGTACATGCGCATCGCGACCGAGCTGCACCTCAAGGAGCTCATCGTCAGCGGCGTGCATGAAAAAGTCTACGAACTCGGCCGCGTCTTCCGCAACGAGGGCATCTCGCCCAAGCACAACCCCGAGTTCACCACCATCGAGCTCTACCAGGCCTACGCCGA
>JAYPGD010000636.1:0-2846 GCA_038126655.1 Verrucomicrobiales bacterium | reverse complement strand
CGTCCGGACCGACGGCGACTCGATCCGGTGATTGCGCACCGCCTTCAGCAGCCCGTAGGTCGAGTGCGGCATGTGGCAGTTGTAGCAGACGCTTCCCGGCGAATCGGCAGGATGATGCGTGTGCTCCACAACGCGGTCGCGAAAAGCCTCATGGCATTGCAGGCAGGCTTCGTTGCCGCGCATGCCAGGCTTCAACTGATCGTCCGCCCAGGCCTTCAGCCGTTGGGGATCACTCTCATCGGGATGCATCTCATGGCAGGAGAAGCAGGCCAGCTTGCGGTCACCGTGTCCGTCGACAAAACAAGGCGATTCCAGCAGGCCGTTGTATTCGCGCCCGGCCACCCTCACCATGCCGTCCTTCCAAAAGGAGCCGCGAGTTTCCAGTTCATTCCCCCGGTACATCAAATTCATCAACATGGAGTTGGTCGTGAGGATCGGGGTGATGGAATCCCACAGCACGTCCCCGGGGCGATAACTCTTCCCATACCGGCTCCAGAGATCGTATTCCACCTTGTTGCTCTCCAGGTGGATGGAATGGCACTGACCGCAGACCTCCGATCCCCTCGGCTCGCCGAATTTCCCCGGATTCGAAATCGTGAAATCCGTGTCGGAGGAAAACCGCTTCAGATACCGGTTGGCCGGATCGCTGTGCCACTGGATATGCTTCTCGCCCGGACCATGACAGGCTTCGCAGGAGATCCCGAATTCGCCGACCCGCGTGTCGTAGACAGTCCCCTTGACGGCATGCGGATCCTCGTTTGTGGCATGGCAGCGCACGCAGGTCTCATTCCAACGACCGGACTCATTGGACGCTCCCGCTTCGGGCGGCTGGAGGAACGACGCATTGCGGGGAAACCAACGCCCCTCATGGACCAGCCAGACAATGGGCAGGATCGCCAGCTTGCGCCCCTCGCCGGTCGCATACCAGTAAACCTGTACATTGTGGGAACCGGTCACCAACTCAATGCGCCTTTGAATGCGCGGTCGCATGACGCCCGGCGGAGCCGGATCCAGGTCGTCCAGTTCCGCCCAGAATTCATCGCCCCGACGCTCCAGTTTGTAGGCGTGTCCATTAAAACTCGTCTCCACGCCGTCAAAATCGCCCAGCACGGTCTCCGGCTTTGGCAGCAAGGTCATGCTGCGATGATAGGAGGCATGCCAGGTGTGATACTCGCCCGGGTGGCAGGACTGGCAGGTCTTCGAGGTCACAAACCCCTCGGAATCCACCTCGATTGGGCGGTTGACCACCGCCGATTCCGGGACCGTTTCCAGACGCTTCAGGGAAGCAATGTAGCCCAACGCTGTCGATCCGCCGATCCATACGGCGATCATGGCAACTCCGGCTCCCCGCCCCATGGACCGACGAATTCGCATCAACGCCGGCAGAAATGCCAGCGCTGCGATCCAGATCAACATGATGGTTTCCACATTCATCGCATCCGCTTACTCGGAGATGACCACCGGTCTATTGTCTCGGCCATTCAGCAGCCTTGTCAACGTATCCCGCCGTAAAATCAACCGGTCGTCCGCTATCGCCTCGGGGTTCTGCTCCCGCCACTTCTCCATGATCCGGTCTGCGACCGCGGCCAATTCCTCCTCCGGTTGCAGATGATCCGCCTCGAAGTCGGAGAACCCCGGCGTCCGCTTCAGGGATCGCAGGGCTATGTAGCGGACCGCCTCGTAGGGGTCGGCCGCCAGGATGGCCAACAACGGCGGCGTCCAATCGGAGCCCGATATCTCGAGCGCGGTCTCCCACCCGAAGGACCACGCCGCCAGCGCGCGTTGGCCGGCGTCCCCCCGCAGGGCCCAGAGCGCCGACGCGGGAATGTCCACCTCCTCACCGGTCACCGCGGGACCCTTGATGCCATACCATTCCTCCAACCGCTCCGCCGTCCAGGCCAGGGTCTTGTCCAGGTGGCACTGATTGCAGGCGTTCGGCCGCCCGGTCGCAATGCTCGCGGCGACCGACGGCGAATCCAGCCGGTGGCTTCGCGTCGCCTTCAACAGGCCATAGGTCGTGTGCGGCATGTGACAATTGTAACACACGCTGCCCGCGGAGTCCGTCGCATGACGCGTGTGTCCCTCCACCCCCGTCCGGTAATCCTGGTGACATTGCAGGCAGGCTGCGTTCCCCCGCATGCCCGGCTTCAACTGATCATCCGCCCATTCAGCCAGATCCCTGCCCGAATCCTTGTCCGGATGCAGCTGATGACACGAAAAGCAGGTCATCTTCCGCTCCCCCTCGCCATGCAGGTGACAGGGCGTCTCCAGCAGTCCGTTGAATTCGCGACCAGCCACGCGGACCATGCCGTCGCTCCAGTAGGAGCCCAACTCCTTCTCCTCGTTCCCCTCGAACAACACATGCGCGAAGGCCCGGTTCGTCAACGCCACCGGTATCATGGTCTCCGCCAACACATCCCCCGGACGAAAACTCTTGCCGCGGCGCCTCCAGAGATCGTGCTCCTGCGGCGTGATCTCCGTCGAGATCGAATGGCATTGCCCGCAAACATCGGACGCCCGATCCCCGGCGAGCTTCTCCGGCTGGACCATCGGATCCTCCTTCTTCCCGACCAGCCTCCCGGCATATCGGTTCAACGGGCTTGAGTGGAGCCGGACATGCTCCTCCCCCGGCCCGTGACAGGCCTCGCAGGCGATGCCGAACTCACCGACGCGCGTATCCATGACCTCCGCGCTCTCCCACCTCGGCTGTTCCTGCGTCGCGTGGCAGATGAGACAGGAGGCGTTCCATCGCCCGCTTTCGGCATCCGGTCGGGAGGTCGGCGGCTGGATGAACGACGCGCTGCGGGGAATCCAGCGATTCGCCTCCTTCAGCCAGACGATCGGCA
>JAYPGD010000635.1:0-2847 GCA_038126655.1 Verrucomicrobiales bacterium | reverse complement strand
AGTTCCACGATCAGATGGGCGCGGCTGCCGGAAAGGAGTTTGCTGCCGGTGCGTTTTTCGGCGGCGGCCAGGGTGAAGGCGTCGGCGAGTTCGAGCGCGCAGGGCAGGAAGCCTTGGCCCAGGGTGTCGTGAAGCGCGCCGATGGCGTTCTTCATCGCGGGGAAGCCGACCGAGAGTCCCGCGCGATAAGGGGGCAGGGGCAGGAGCTTCAGTGTGGCTTCTGTGACGATGCCGAGCATGCCTTCGGATCCGACAAAGAGGCGGTGGAGGTCGAAGCCGCTCTTGTTCTTGTGGGTGCGTCCGCCGAGTTTGACGAGGGTTCCATCGGCGAGAACGACATTCATGCCGAGGACGTAATCGCGGGTGACGCCGTATTTGAGACAACGGGGTCCGCCTGCGTTGGTGGCGATGTTGCCGCCGAGGCTGCAGTCGGCGCGGCTGGCGGGGTCGGGCGGGTAGTAGAGGCCCTTGGCCTCTACGGCGTCCTGAAATTCCTTGGTGATGACGCCGGGCTGAACCACGCCGACGAAATCGCCGCCGTTGATCTCCTTGATCCGGTTCATGCGGGCCAAGGACAAGGAGATGCCGCCTTTGGCGGGAACGCAGCTGCCGACATATCCGTGGCCGGAGCCGCGGGCGGTCAGGGGGATCCGGTTCTCCGAAGCCGAACGCGCGATCTTGGCGACGGATTTCTCCGTGCGCGGGAGGGCGACGGCGTCGGGAAGGCTGGCGGCGAACCACTTGTCACCGGAGTGGGCTTCGCGGGTCTTCTCGTCGAGACGCAGCTCTGTGGCGGGGAGGAGTTTGCTGAGTTTGGCGAGCGCCTTGGCGCGGGCATTGGTCATGAGTCGGAGGCGGCGGCGTTTGCGTCGGCTTCGTCCTGGAGATAAGCCGCGGCGTCGGCGGCTTCTTCGTCGGGAACCTGAATCTTAATGCCTCCGGTGGTGTTCGGAGTGGCGGTCAAGAGCGTGGCGTTCTCATCCTTCAGGTGAGGATGGTAGCCGGCCAGTTCCAGCCGGGATTTCACGAGGTTGGCCTCGACGTCGTTGAAGGAGGTTTGGATGGTGGTGAATCCCATGGGAGTCCTTGGTTGGGGCGGGCGGAGCGGCGGAATCAGGATTCCGCGGCGTGTGAGCCGTTGCCGTTGTGGTGGATGTCCGCAAAAAAGATGACGCCGGCGTTGGTTTGGAGCCGGTTGGTGATCCTGGCGTCGACGGTGGCGCCGATGCGTTCGGCGGCGCAGTTGACGACGACCATGGTGCCGTCGTTCATGAAGCCGACGCCCTGGCCCTTGTCCTTGCCTTCGCGGACGATCTTCAGTGAGAGGATTTCGCCGGGCAGGACGACGGGTTTTAACGCCTTGGACAGCTCGTTGATGTTGACGCAGGAAAGGTTCTGGACTTCGGCGAGCTTGCCGAGATTGTAGTCCGTGGTGAACAGTTTCGCCCCCATTGTTCGGGAGAGATGCAGGAGCTTGGCGTCGACTTCGGATTCGTCTTCGACATCGCCCTCATGAATCCGGAATTCGTGGCCGTCCTGCTTCTGGATGCGACCAAGAGCCTCGAGTCCGCGCCGTCCGCGTTCGCGGCGTTGCGGATCGTTGGAGTCGGCGATGGCATGGAGTTCTCGGAGGACGAAACGGGGGACGACGATGATGCCGTCGAGGAAGTGGGTTTCAATGAGATCGGCGACGCGGCCGTCGATGATGGCGCTGGTGTCGAGGAGGAGGATGTCGTCCCGCTGATGACGGGCGGAGAAGCGGACGTAGGGGATGATCAGGGAGATGTCCTCCTTGTTGCTGCGCATGGCCAGCACCATGCCGATGTAACCGAAGCTGACAAAGAGGCAGAGCCGGACAATCCAGCGGACCTTCTCGTCCTCGACGTAGTCGAACAATCCGGAACCGTCGATGAGCCAGGCGATCGCAGTTCCGAGGAGAAGCCCGAAGGTCATGGCGGAAAAGGCGCGCAGGGAGAATCCCTTCAGCATTTCATCGATGGCGATCAGGATGGTTCCAAAGCCAAATCCGACGATGATGGCGCTCAGCGGGTGTTCCGGCGAGATGATTGGAATGTCAATGTCCGGGGTCTGGCTGACCGCGTAGCCGGTGAGGGCGCACATGCCGAGGAACAGGATTCGGATGACCCAGAGGGATTTTGTCATCGGCGGAGGCGAGGGTGGTTGGGCTGAGGTTCGCGGCGCATGGTTCGCGCCGGATTCTTGCCGCCGTCGTCGGGAGGGCAAGCCAAATCCGCGGGCAAGGCACTCCCAGCGGCCGACCCGGAATGGAATGAATGTCTACGGCTTCCGATCGGGAATCCGCGCATCAGTCCTGTTTGGAGACGGATTTTTTTCGAGAGGCCTTCTGGGAGAATGTCAGCTTCCCGTTCTTGAAGCCGACCTTGACCGTGCCGTTGTCGTGCAGGTTGCCCTTGAGCAGTTCCTCGGCAAGCGGGTCCTCGAGATGTTTCTCCACGGCGCGACGCATGGGGCGCGCGCCGTAATCGAGGTTGTGGCCCTTTTCGACCAGGAAGTCGCGGGCGGCGGCATTGAGTTCCAGCTTGATGTTCCGGTGTTCGAGCAGATCGACGACCTTGTTGATCTCAAGGTCGAGGATTTCGACGAGGTTGTCCTTGTTCAGGGTGTGGAACACGATGACGTCGTCGAGACGGTTGAGGAACTCGGGGCGGAAAGCCTTCTTAGCCTCGTCCATGATGCCGTCCTTCATGGAGGCGTAGTCGGTTTCCTCGGAGGCGTTGGTGAAGCCGATCTTGGCGCCCTTCTTGTTTGTCTCGGCGCCGACGTTGGAGGTCATGAGGACGATGGTGTTCCGGATGTCAATGACGC
>JAYPGD010000634.1:300-2866 GCA_038126655.1 Verrucomicrobiales bacterium | reverse complement strand
CGAGAAACTGAACGCGCAGAACAAGGACAAAAAGTGATCATGGGCCTGGGCGCGTTGAAACCGATCGATTCCGACTTTGGGCAGTTTGTCGTGGTCATGGCGTTGGTGTTCGGCTCGGGATACCTCGGCGCCATGCCGTTGGTCCGGGAGTTGCAGATCAACGACGGAGCGTCGTTCCTGGCGCAGCCAATCGCGCGCAAGCGCCTATGGTGGGAGAAGTGGGTTTCTGCGTGCGCGTGCTGGCTGATTCTGCTGATCACTTTTGCGGCCGTCTCCAACGCAGTCTGCGACTCGCGGGAAAGCTGGGTCGCTTTTCGACTGAATCTCGTCTGGATGTGCGCGGCGATCATCTGCGCCGGTCCGCTTTCCGCGCTGCTCTGCCGCCAGTCCTGGCCCGCGTTTGCACTGGCCTGTGGCAGCCCGTTTCCAGTCATGACAAGCATCTTACTCTAAAACGAGAAGCTACCGGTCGCCTTGACCTGTGCCAGCAATGCCATCTGCGGAGTGGCGATGTTTCCCCTTGGATTCCGGAAGTTTATCACCATGCAGGCCTCACCCTCCTTCATGACCCGGGCCATCCGCCTGGCTATTCCGCCAGCGCAGAGAGGCGATCGATCCGCGGCCCGGGAATTGGCGTCAAACAGACGGCTTTACCAACCTCTCCTTTGTCTGCTTCGCAAGGACGCCAGACTTGTTCTGCCCACTATTCTGGTCTCAACATCGCTGTCTTTTCTATTCTTCTGCTCTCATGCCTTCAGACAGTCTGACGACCTTCTTGGCTGGGACATCTTCCTCCACCTCGCAATTCAAGTCGGGATCATGCCGGGAATTGCATCCGTCGCCCTGATTGTCGGCGATCGCGTTCCCGGCGTAAGGGAAACTCTGATGACGGCTCCCGTGTCGGCCCGCTTGCAATGGTTGATCAAGCTTGGCGTCTCGTTCCTCTCGGCGGTCATCATCGTATTGGTGTCACTCGCCCCATTGGGGTTTTACGGTTTCGATCCAGACGCAGGCGAGCACCCCGAAAACAGGCTCCTCATATTTTTCTATCCGGCCTGCCATGTGGCGCTGCTCAGCCTTTATGGAGCGACGACCTCGAGCAATGCGGTCCGATCGCTTGCCACGGCATTCTTCCTGGCAATCGGAGCCGGCATATTCTGCGCGTTGATCAGCGGCTGGCTCTCGACTGCCGCGCTCCACCCTGGCGCATCGGATCCTCGCTACGATGCCTTGTTTGCGGCGCACTATCTGATCCCCCGCGTCTTTCCCGCCCTCCTCTTTCTGTTCTTCGCCCCGATTGTATACCGCAATATGCGCCAGCTCAAAACGCCGCGCGAAATCGGGTTTCAACTCTCCGGGGTAGCCGCCTTCGGCGTGATTCTGTTGGCGACTGCGGAATTGATCATCCCGGACTTCTGATATACCCCCGCCGCTCCTACCTCGAATCCCCGCTATCCCTGCCACGAGCCTGGTCGAGCGCATCCATGGTTGAACCCCTTCCTGCCCGCTTGCTATCAATGCCGCATGACACGCCTCCTCGTTCTCTACGGTCACCCGGAAGATCCCGAAGCCTTCGACAAGTATTACCACGAAATCCACGTCCCCCTCGCCAAGCGCATGCAGGGACTCAAGAAGTGGACCATCGGCAAGGTTCTGGGCGCGCCCGACGGCGGCCCCTCGCCCTACTACTACATCGCCGATCTCTTTGCGGATTCGCGCGCGGACATTGAAGCCATCCTCGAAACGCCCGAAGGCAAGGCCGCAGTGGAAGACGTCCCCAAGTTCGCCAGCGGCGGGGTGACCTTTGTGTACACCGAGGTGGAAGACGTCATCTAGAAGCCCGCCCCCTGAGGGCGAACGCTCAACGAGCAAGTCCGGAGGTTTGACGTTCAGGGAGTGAAGTTGAACGTTTGACGTTCGTCTTCAATGCGCCCCCTCAGGCGCACCACTTCGGAATGACCTCTCCGGCGACATCCGTCAGGCGGAAATCGCGCCCCTGGAACCGATGCGTCAATTTGAGGTGATCGAGGCCGAAGCGATTGAGGATCGTGGCGTGGTAGTCATTGATGTGGGTCTTGTCCTTCACCGAATACCAACCGATCTCATCGGTCTCGCCGTAGACCTGTCCGCCCTGGATGCCGCCGCCGGCCATCAATGTGGTGTAGGCAAAGGGATGATGATCCCGCCCGGTGTTGGTGCTGCGCCCGCGGCGATTCTCGCCCAACGGCGTCCGGCCGAATTCGCTTCCCCAAAGCACCATGGTGTCATCCAGCATGCCGCGCTGTTTGAGATCCTTGATCAGCATCGCAATCGGCTGATCGACGGTCGTCGCGTTGAAGGTGATTTCCTTGTCGAGGCCGCTGTGCTGATCCCAGGAGGCATGAATGATGTTCACGAAACGCACGCCGCGTTCGACCAGTCGACGCGCGAGCACGCAATTCCGCGCGAAGGTGTCCATGGTGTTCTGCTGCGGCAGGGAACCCCGCCAATTTCCCTTGGGGTCCTCGCGGCCGACGCCATATTGCTCGAGCAGCTTCGGGTTTTCATCCGAGAGATCGATCAACTC
>JAYPGD010000634.1:0-290 GCA_038126655.1 Verrucomicrobiales bacterium | reverse complement strand
GATCAACTCCGGCGCGGCCAACTGCATGCGCGCCGCCAGTTCGTAGCTGGAAATGCGGCTGGCAATCTCCGGGTCGCGCACTTCCTGGTAACGGGATTCATTCAGATCGCGCAGGGCCTCCAGCCCCTCCCTCTGCAGATGTTGCGGAATGCCCTCCGGAGTCTGGAGATTCAAGACCGGCTCCCCCGAATTGCGGAACAACACGCCGGCGTAGGAGGTCGGCAGGAAACCGCTTTGGTACAAGGTCGCTCCGCCGCTGGAACCCCGCCCCGCGGTGAGCACAACGTATC
>JAYPGD010000633.1:0-2880 GCA_038126655.1 Verrucomicrobiales bacterium | reverse complement strand
GCCTGGAACTCGAAACCACCGCCCGCGACGGTGAAACCTCGGCGACCTTCCGCATACCTTCCTTCCGCGTCGATCTCAAGCGCGAGACCGACCTGATCGAGGAGGTCTGCCGCGTCTATGGCGTGGACAGAATTCCTTCCACCACGCCGCGCGGTGCGACCGGCTCCAACGCCTACGACGCCGTGCACGACGAATTGGCCGATTGCCGCCGCATCCTCGCCGGCCTCGGCCTGAACGAAGCGCAGGGGCAGACATTGATTTCCGAGACCTCGGCGCAACTGCTCGCCGACGACTACGTGCCGCTGCTCTACCCGCTGAGCCAGGACATGAACGTCGTCCGCCCCAGCCTCCTGCCCGGTCTGCTCGACGTGCTGCAGCACAACCTGAATCACAAGAACGCCGATGTGGCGCTGTTCGAGATCGGACGCGTGTTCACCGCCGGCGAGGAAGCTGTCTCCGAACATCGCAGCCTCGCCCTCGCGTTGACCGGCAATCGCAACGCCGCCTTCTGGCAGGGCGCCGACCGCGACGCCAAGTTCGACATGTTCGACCTGAAAGGCGCCTTGGAGGAATGCTTCGAACGCCTCGGCCTGCGCGGCTTCTCCTGGAATCGCCGCGAGGAGGAGACAAAGCTCTTCATCGAATCCGGCACCATTCAACTCGGCAAACAGACGCTCGGTCAGATCGGGCAACTGCATCCGAAGCTGGCGCGCGATTACGACCTGCGCGACCCGGTGTTCCTCGCCGAACTGAACCTCGACAAGATCCTCTCCCTCGGACGCGCCGCCAAGTCGTTCAAACACCTGGCAGTCCATCCCGAGATCCGCCGCGACATCGCCATGCTGGTCGATGACACCGTCACCCACGACGACGTCACCCGCGCGGTCAAGAAGGCCAAGCCCGACAACCTGGAATCCGTGGAACTCTTCGACGTCTATCGCGGCGAGGGCATTGCGGAAGGCAAGAAAAGCGTCGCCTACGCGCTGACCTTCCGCCACGCCGAGCGTTCGTTGAAGGACAAGGAAGCCGACAAAGCCCACACCAAGGTCGTCGAGACCCTGAAGAACAAGCTGGGCGCGGAGATTCGGTAAGGCAACGTTCGGCTACCACGGGCCAATACGGATTCCCGCCCCGGACGCGGGCCGGAGTTTTCCAGACGGCTCCCAAACCCGGTGGGGCGAGACTCCGTCGAGCCCATTTCAAAGCTCTGAAGGAGCGGCAGATTCTTGCGTCCTTTCAGGACTTCAATTTGGGCTCGACGGAGTCTCGCACCACCGGCTTTACGCTTCCTTCGGACTTCCTGACGCCTTCATCGATTTCATCACGCCCAACAAATCCGTGTGCATCTGCGTTCATCCGTGGTTGAATGATCTCCTGTATGAAACGAGCCCTAGCCCTCTGCCTTCTTCTTGTTCTTGCAACCGCCGCGGTTGCCCAGACTCCCAAAGGCCTCCACGTCGGAACGGCCGCCGTTCAGATCAATCCCGATGTCTTTCCCTTCCAGCTCCGCAGCGGGCCGTCGAAATACATCCATGACGACCTCCACGTCCGCGCCGTGGCGTTTCGCAATGGCGAGGGCCGCGCCGCGGTCGCCCTGATCGACGCCATCGGCTACGGCCGGGAGCAATCCGACAAGGCCAAGGCCATCGTCGCTGAACGCACCGGCTGGAAACCCGAGGAAATGCTCGTCTGCGCCACGCACACCCACACCGCGCCCAAGGGCGGCGACACCTCCCCCGGCCGCATCGCCTACGAGAAGAAACGCTTCGACGGCATCGTCGCGGCGTTGACCCAGGCCATCGAATCCCTTCAACCCGCCCGCGTCGGTTTCGCATCCGACGAAGAGCCATCCGAAGTTCTCAACCGCCGTTGGCATCTGAAGCCGGGGACGATGGACAAGAATCCGCTCGGGCAATTCGACAAGATCCGCATGAACCCGCCGCGACAACACATCGTCCGCCCCGCCGGTCCCGTCGATCCGGAGATCGCCGTGATCTACGCCCAGGCGAAACGCCGCAATAAACCGCTCGGCCTCATCGCCAACTACGCGCTCCACTACGTCGGCGGCGTTCCCAGGGTCACTGAAGAGAATGGCAAGGTCGTGGGCATGGCCTCGGCGGATTACTTCGGCGAGTTCGCGCGCATCATGCCGCATCGGGTGGGGGGCTCCAACCCGCCAGAGAACTTCGTCGCCTTCATGAGCAACGGTTCCAGCGGCGACATCAACAACATCGACTTCCTCCAGAAACGCGCCCCGCGCGCGCCCTTCGAACAGATCCGCGTCGTGGCCACCAAGGCCGCCGACGCCGCCTGGCGCGCGGTGAAGAAGATTGAGAGCTTCGACGAAAATCCCTTGATCGCCACGCGCCAGCGGGAGATTTCATTGGAATATCGAGCGCCCACTCCCGATCAGGTCGAAGCCGCGAAGAAGATCATGGCGCTGCCCGCCAAGGAGCGGAACGCCGTCAACAAGCGCGCCAGCTCTGTCTCCCAGCGCACGCTGCTCCACGCCGGCCCGGATCGCCCCGAGGACGAGAAGGTCCTGATCCAGGCCATCCGCATCGGCGACCAGGCGATCGTCACCATGCCTTTCGAGGTGTTGGTGGAGATCGGCCTGGAGATCAAGGATCGCAGCCCCTTCAAGCGCACCATGTTCATCGAACTGGCCAACGGCGGCTACGGCTACCTGCCGCCGCCGCACCAGATCGAACTCGGCGGCTACGAATCCTGGCTCGGCGTCTCCCGCTTCCAGGTCGACGCCTCCGTCATCCTCACGGAAAACCTCCTCGAAATGCTGGCCGAGTTGAAGAAGGCGGATTGAGGCGCCTAGCAGGCTGTTGAAAAAGAGGCGATTTCGAACACCGGCGGGATTCTTCGGCT
>JAYPGD010000632.1:0-2881 GCA_038126655.1 Verrucomicrobiales bacterium | reverse complement strand
CGTTGGAACGGTTCGCTGAGACCCCCGCCGACCCCGTCTTGCCCTCCCAAGAAACGCGCCAAGTCGTCCCTTCCGGACCGCTCCCCGCAGCATGGAGATGCCGGGCCGTCCGAGGTCGCCGCATTTGGTTTGGAAAGCCGCTCTCTCATTCCGCCATGCGACCGGTTTGCCGCTCAATTCACGGCGATCCTGCCGGCGCCAGACACGCCCCTATGCAATGATGTCCTTCACCACGTGCCCGTAGATGTCGGTCAACCGGAAGTCGCGGCCGCCGATGCGGTAGGTCAGCTTCTCATGATTGACGCCCAGCAGGTGGAGGATTGTGGCGTGCAGGTCGTGCATGTGGACCTTGTTCTCGACGGCCTCGTGTCCCCATTCATCCGTGTTGCCATGGGAAAAGCCGGGCTTCACCCCGCCGCCCGCTAGAGAGACCGAGAACCCCTTCGGATTGTGATCGCGGCCATTGTTATTCTGGGTGAACGGCGTGCGACCGAATTCACCGCCCCACCAGACCAACGTGTCCTCCAACAGCCCCCGCTGCTTGAGGTCCTGCAGCAGGCCCGCGACCGGCTTGTCCGTGGCCAACGCGTGATCCGCATGCTTGGGCATGTTGCTGTGCTGGTCCCACATCGGCGTGGCCTTGTTGTCCGAATAGGAAACCTGGATGTAGCGCACGCCCTGCTCCGCGAACCGACGCGCCATCAGGCACTGCCGCCCGAAATTGTCGGTCGCCTTTTCGTCGATGCCATACATCGCCTTGGTCGCCGCGGATTCGTCATCCAGGTTCATGACCGCCGGAGCCGTGGACTGCATGCGATAGGCGAGTTCAAAGGAGCTGATCGCGGCCTCCACATCCGCATTCTGCTCGCGCCGGTCCGCCTGGAGCCGGTTCAAGGACTGCAGAAACTCAAACTGTTTCCGCTGCTGGGAACCGGTGGCGAAATCGTTGGCCAGATGCTTGATGCCGGCCTCCTTCATCGGCAACCCCGCGCGTCCGATCGTCGTGCCTTGATAGACCGCCGGGAGAAAGGCGTTCGAGTAATTGCGGGGGCCGCCCTTCGCGGCGGTGGGATTGATTGAAATGAAACCGGGCAGACTCTCATTCTCCGTGCCGAGACCGTAATTGACCCACGCGCCAACCGAGGGCCGGATCAGGTTGGTCGCGCCGGTATGCAGGAACAGTGTCGCCGGACCGTGCGCCACCCCTTCGGTATGCATGCCCTTGATGAAACAAAGATCGTCCACATGCTTCGCGATGTGCGGAAACAACTCGGAGACCGGCTGCCCGCACTGCCCATGCTGCTTGAAATCCCAGAGCGCCTTCATCACCGGCTCCTGACGGACCTCGCGATGGCGGGCGTTGTAAAACTCGACCTTCTGCCCGTCATACTTGTCCAACTGCGGCTTGGGATCGAAGGAATCGACGTGGCTGGGCCCGCCCTGCATGAAGATGAAGATCACGCGCTTGGCCTTGGGCGCAAACATCGGTCGCTTCGCCGCCAGCGGATTCACCGGAGCCGCATCGGCTTCTCGGCCCGCCATTCCGGCAAAGGCGAGATAACCGAATCCGCAGCCCGCGGCCTTCAACGCCTCCCGTCGGGTGACTTGATTCATGGCTTTCATCAAAATCTGGATTACCCCGAATGTAGAGATCTCCCCCGCCTTTTTCGAGCCGATTTTTCACGCCTCGCTCGGGCCGGTCCCAGCGACTGAGAAGGGCCCGGCAATTCATCAACGGGAAAGTTCAAATCACGCCCGGCCAAACGCTTGCGATTGAAAACGGGCGGCCGCCCCTTCCGCCGAAATGACGAGACACCCAACCACCCTTCCTTAATCGCCCGCCCGGTCAAAGTCCTGCTCCATCCGCAACTTGATTGAACCCATCTCGATGGCAGACTGTCGCAACGTGCCCGCCGACTCCACAACCCGTTTCACCGATCGCATGGAGGACTACGTCCGCTATCGCCCGTCCTATCCGCCCCAGGTCCTCGAGACGTTGCGCGACGAATGCGGCCTGACGCGCGCAAGCGTCATCGCGGATATCGGCTCGGGCACAGGCATCCTGACGCGGCTTCTTATCGATCACGGAAACCAGGTCTTCGGCGTCGAGCCCAATGAGGCGATGCGCGCTCGGGCGGAAGCCTCGCTTGCGCAGTTCCCGGGGTTCGTAAGCGTCCCCGCCGCCGCGGAGCAGACTGCGCTCGAGCCCGGCTCCATCGATCTTATCACCGCGGCGCAGGCGTTTCGTTGGTTCGCAGCGACGCCTTGCCGGCTGGAATTCCGCCGCATCCTGCGCCCCGGCGGATGGATCGTATTGATCTGGAACGAACGCCGCGTGGACACGACTCCATTCCTCCAAGGCTACGAGGAACTCCTGCAGCAGTTCTCCACCGACTACGCGTCCGTCGATCACCGCAACATCGACGAAAACACGCTCACCCGCTTCTTCGGACATTCCGATTTCGGACTCAGGACTTTTGACAACATCTAGCAGTTTGATTGCGCCGGATTGCTCGGCCGCTGTTTCTCGTCTTCCTACACCCCGAATCCAGGCGACCCCGGTCACGCCGAACTCAAGTCCGCGCTGGAAGACCTGTTCGACGCCCACCACGACGCCGGAAAAGTGGAGTTCTCCTACGACAGGAAAGTCTACTTCGGGCGACTGCACGCTTGAGCGGCAGCATCGCGATCGACAACCTCATTCCGTCTCCGGACAAGGAACGCCTCCGCTTCCACGCAGTCACAGCGCCGGCGCGCAAGTGCAAATGAATGTCAGAGCAGGGCGAGTTCCGCGCCCCGTTTGCATGCTGCCGCCGCCCCCCTCCAAGGCCTTCCCTGTTGACTCAATAGAAAAGGACACCGAAGCGCCGGCTCAGGCTGC
>JAYPGD010000631.1:0-2886 GCA_038126655.1 Verrucomicrobiales bacterium | reverse complement strand
ATGTCGTCGAGTCCGACATTGGAAGGCTTCCACTGCGCGCCGACGATCCGGGCGAAGATCTCCTCCCAGTCCTCGCCTGCCAACCGAGGTGAACCGCGGCTTGCCAACAGGTAGACCAACTCCTCCCCCAGTCTTGCCGCGAAGTCTTCGGGGAATTCGTTCAGCGGATACGGCGGCCGGTATTTCTCGACCGTCTTTAATTTGGGACTCTTATCCATCCCGACCGGTCCAACCAACGGCTTCGAAGACATTCTTCAGGATCGCTGTTGCGACGGGCACGGGCAGGCTGTTGCCCGCCTGCTTGCGGGTCTCCATGCACTTGCAGACATCCTTGTAGCTGTCTGGAAATCCCTGCAGGCGCAGCATCTCGCGAGGCGTCAACCGGCGTTCCCCGTTCACCAGGAGATAGTTGTAGGAGGCCCCGGCGCGCAACGCGCAGGAATAAGGATAGGCGCTGACATGCCCCGACTTGTTCTCATGCCAGATCGTTGTTTCCGGAGTCGGGTCGTGTTTGGCCAGCCGGTTCCTGCGAATGTGTTCGGACGCGTAAAACTTCCTGGGAACATCGGCTTCCAGAATCTCCGAAAGCGGCTTCATGGGAACGCCGCCGTCCGGCCATTCAAACCGGGAGGCGTCCCTGAACCCGACAATGAACACCCGCTCACGCTTCTGCGGCAGTCCGAAATCCAGGGCGTTGAGGATTCGAAAGCTGGCAACGTAGCCCAATTCATCCAACGTTTCCATGATGCGGGCAATGGTGCGTCCTCCATTGTGGCCTCGGAGCATCTTCACATTCTCCAGGACGAACGCCGCCGGACGCTTGGCCTCCAGAATGCGCGCGATGTCGAAGAACAACGTTCCGCGCGTGTCCTCAAAACCCTTTCGCCCCCCGATGATGCTGAAAGGCTGACAGGGAAACCCGGCCAACAACAGTTCGTGGTCAGGGACATCCTTCGCCTCGACCTTGGTGATGTCGCCATCCGGCCGCATCTTGAAATTCGCGGCATAGGCCTCGCGACAATGCGCGTCGATATCGCTGGCATAGACACACTTCGCCGTCACACCATGCTTTCGCGCGGCGGCCTTCGCCGCCAGATGAAAGCCGCCCAGTCCGCAGAAGAGATCTATGACGCGGACGACCGGCTTGACGCTGTTCTTGGAGGAGGCCACAGGCAATGGATTCGAAGTCTGCCTCCGTTCAACCGAGCAGGATCCGAGACTGGAACTCCGCCGGCCCGGACGTCCCTGCGGGGACCCGATAGAGCGCGCCGTCCACGTCGCGCGCCAGGGAAACCTCCTGTTCGTCCGGATTCACCCGGGCCGTGGTGACATAGAACTCATCCAGGTTCGCGCCGCCGAAACAGAGCGACGTCACATTGCGGACCGGAATCTCAATCGTCGCGTCCTCAACCCGGCTCCCGTCAGGGCCGATCTTTACAATCGCGTTCCCGTCCCAGCGCGCGGACCAGACATTCCCATCCTTGTCCACCGTCATGCCGTCGGTCGTGCCCTCGATCTCCGGAGCGCGATAGAAGACAAAATCGTCATTCACGGAGCCGTCGTCATGGTAGGGACTGCCGCCGATCGCGCCGGTCTTCGGATCGAACGGAAAGCGGAAGATCGTGCTGCGTGTGGAGTCGGTCCAATACATTGTCTCCCAGTCCGGCCCGACAAAGCCCATGCCGTTGGAGATCTGCGTCCCCTGCCACAGCGTCGTGACCGAACCGTCGAGATCCACCAGATAAAGCCCGCCCTTGGTCGCGTCCTCGCCGATGCTGCCGGCCAATACGCGTCCCAGCGGATCCGCGCTGACATCGTTGAATCGAGCCAGACCGTTCTCCCGGCAGCGGGCGACCTCCTCCACCGACTTCTCGACCACGACCACGTCCCCATGCGGCTTCAACAGGGCGAAGTCGCGCTCGCGAAAAAGCAGCAGATCGCCATTCGCCTGAAAGGTGAAGCCGCCCACCTTCTGACCGTCCTCGGATTTCGATTCGTCGTAGAGCTCCACGTGCTGTTTCGTGGCGGGATCGAGCCGATGCACCTTCTTGCCTTCGATATCCTCCCAGTAGATGCACTGGTCGTTGGGATTCCAGAGCGGGTTCTCGCCGAGAATGCAATTCAGATTGATGAGTTCTTCAGGTTCCGCCATGAGATTCTGGGTGGTTTATGGACTGCAACGTTGTGAAATGAAATGCGAGGGGACTTTAGGGACTGGCGGAGCCTGTTTCAATCTCAGGAAATGCCCGTCCGCGCGCGGTTTGCCGGAAACCGCAAACAACTTGAATCCCCGCCGCGCGCCCCCGACAATCGACCGCATGAAGAAACGCTGTGAATGGTGCGGCTCAGACCCGCTCTTCGTCGCTTATCACGATGAGGAATGGGGCGTCCCGCTGCACGATGATCAACGACTTTTCGAATTCCTCCTCCTCGAAGGCGCGCAGGCGGGATTGAGCTGGATCACGATTCTCCGCAAGCGCGAGAACTATCGGATGGCGTTCGACGGCTTCGATCCGGAGAAGATGGCTCGCTGGCGCCCCGCCCGAATCGAGAAACTGCTTCAGAATCCAGGAATCGTGCGCAACCGCCTCAAGGTTGAATCCGCAAAATCCAATGCGCAGGCCTTCCTGAAAATTCTGAAGGAATTCCGAAGCTTCGACGAATACATCTGGGGCTTCACCGGAGGACAGACGATTCGCAATCGTTGGAAGACCCTGAAGGACATCCCCGCTTCCACGCCCGAATCCGACGCCATGAGCAGGGACCTGAAGAAACGCGGATTCCGCTTTGTGGGCTCCACGATCTGTTACGCCTTCATGCAGGCGACAGGCACCTGTTGACTCAATAGAAAAGGACACCGAAGCGCCGGCTCAGGCTGCTTCCCGT
>JAYPGD010000630.1:0-2896 GCA_038126655.1 Verrucomicrobiales bacterium | reverse complement strand
CCGTCGGGGTCGTTGTAGCTGTGGTCGCAGGGGATGACCAGGCGGCCCTTATATTCGCCGTGCTGGATCTGAATGCCGACGCCCGGCCCGGTCGCATACCAGCCCCAGCTGTGCCACTTGGTCGTCTTCGTGACATCGACCGGATCGGACCAGGTCTTGCCGTCGTCCTCGCTCTTGGAAACCCAGACGGTGCGCGTGCTTTTGGCCTTGTGGTGAATGATGTCCCGCTCGGCGTCCTTGCCGAGGTTGTGGGTGAGCAGCAGCCAGAGCGTTCCGGTGGTTTCGTCCAAGACGGGACAGGGATTGCCGCAGGTGTTCTTGTCGTCGTCCCAGAGGACCTCGAGATCGGACCAGGTCCGGCCGTTGTCGCGGCTGCGCTTGAGGACGAGATCGATGTCGCCCTTGTCGCTGCGGCTGTCCTTGCGCCCTTCGCAGAAGGCAAGGAGATGCCCGCGCTTGTTCTTGATGATGGAGGGGATGCGGAAGGTGTTGTAGCCGCCTTCACCGGCTTCGAAGACGGTGGTGTGAACCGGGAGTTGGCGCGCCTTGCGGTCGAGTTCGCTGAGCTTGAAACGGACGCTGACGATGTAGGGAGATTCGCCCTTGGCCCAATGCCCGTAGGTGGTCGTGACGAAGGTGTCGTCGGGCAGACGCTCGACCGGCGGGTAGGCGCAGTCGGCGCCCTTGTGGTTGTCCATCAGGCGGACGCGATACTGTCCTTCGCGGCCGCGGGCAATGTCGTCGTAGGTTCCGACCCAGCCGACCCAGTCGCCCTTGGTCGGGCTGACGTGGGTGGTGTCGCGGAAGGAGATGAAGAGTCGCCCGTCCTTGGCGTAGCGGCCGGTGTGACGGTCGCCGGTGAGGGAGGCGGGGAGTTCGCGGGGCTTGGACCAGGTCAGGCCTTCGTCGTCGCTGAAGATGACGAAGGAATTGTATTTGCGGCTGTTCTCGCGGAGCAGGACGGCCATTTGTTTGCCATCGGGCGAACGGACGAGCCCGGGTTCGCAGAGGTGGGCGGCGGGGTGGGAGGCGATGATCTCGGGTTCGCTCCAGGTGAGGCCGCCATCGAATGAAAGCGTCTTGTAGACGAGGAACTTGGGCGGGTTTTCGCGCTTGTTGGCGCCCTTGATGAAACGGCCGTCGTCGTGGAACAGCGCCATGTAGTCGCCGTTTTTCAGTCGTTCCACGTGCCCCATCGTGACGATGCCCCCAAAGTCGCCGATGGCTTTCAATTCGGACCAGGTTCCGCCGTCGTCCTCGCTGACGGACATGCGGATCGGGTAAAGGCCGGAGAACATGATGATCCGCTTGACGCCCTGCTTGTCGATGACGCGGTGGAGCGTGGGGACTTCCCGTGAGGTGGCCCAGCTTGCGGGAGTGGGGAGTCGATCAGACCAGGTGAGTCCGCCGTCCGTGCTGCGCTTGTAGACAATGCCGCCGCGGCCGTGGCCCTTGGGGTAGACGATCAGCATGGTCTTGTCGTCCTCGAGCACGAGGGTGGTCGGGTGGCCGAGGTATTGGCCCTTTTCGCGGTCGACCACGACCTGACGATGCGTCTCCTGCGCGAGATCGATGGTGGGGATGGAGTAGTCTTTCGCCTGGGTCGAAGGCGGAGGCGCGGCGGGAAGGACAGCGGAACTCAGCAATGTTGCCGCCAGCGCGGCGCGGAGGGAGAGTGGAAATGGGTGGTTCATGGTCGAACAGGCTTTTCTTTGGGCGAAAACTAGATTACCAGACCGCGATGCCAATCGAAAAGATTCACGGACTCGTCGCTGCCGGTTTCACCCCCATGAACGAAGACAGCAGTCTCAATCTGCCGGTCATCGATCAACTCGCGGACTACCTGGTCGAATCCGGCGTTGCGGGCGTATTCGTCTGCGGTTCCACGGGGGAGAGCCTTTTGTTGACCACGGAGGAGCGGAAGCAGTGTCTGGAACATTGGGTGAAGGCCTGCGCCGGGAGGATCAAGGTGATCGCGCACGTGGGCCACAACTCGCTGCCTGATGCGGAGGAACTTGCTCGCCACGCGGCGGCCCATAGAGCCGACGGCATTTCGGCCATGCCGCCGACCTTCTTCAAACCGCGCACATTGGAGTCCCTGGTGGACTGGTGCGCTTCGGTGGCCGCCGCGGCGCCGGAACTGCCGTTCTATTACTACCACATTCCGGGCATGACCGGCGTGGCGCAGAAGATGCATGAGTTCCTTTCGGCTGCGGAGGACCGGATTCCTTCCTTGGCCGGCGTCAAATTCACCCACAGCGACCTGATGGATTTTCGGCAATGCCTGACCTTGAAAGACGGGAAGTTCGACATTCTTTTCGGCACGGATGAGATCATGCTCTCAGCCTTGGCGATGGGGGCCAAGGGCTTCATCGGCAGCACCTACAACCTGGCGCCGAAGCTGTACCTGGGAATCATCGCTGACTTTGAGGCGGGACGTCTGGACGAGGCCCGCGCAAAGCAGTCCAAGTCCATTGCGATGGTGGATCGGTTGTTGGCCTTGGGCGCGTTGCCGGCGTTCAAGTCGGTCATGCGTCTGCATGGCATCGATTGCGGACCAACGCGCGCCCCATTCGCGCAGTTTGGCGGTGCGGAGCATCAGGCAGTGGCGGAGGCGTGGGGATCGTTGGGGATTTGAGGCGGAGGTCGGAGGTCGGAGGTCGGAGGTCGGAGGTCGGAGGTCGGAGGTCGGAGGTCGGTTGGGTGAGTTCTGAAGGTCGCTCAGCCTGAACGTCAACCCCAATGCCGCGCGAAGCGCCTTGGACTGCTGTGGCTTGACACAGCCTTTCTTCCGGCATCACACGATGGTCTTTTCACGGTGATGGCGAAGGGACTCGGGGCGGCGGAGTTTGCGGTGGAAACGGAAGTCACGGCGGCCCCGTATGCGCAGCAAGGC
>JAYPGD010000629.1:0-2911 GCA_038126655.1 Verrucomicrobiales bacterium | reverse complement strand
GGGCTCTGGGCTCTGGGCTCTGGGCTCTGGGCTCTGGGCTCTGGGCGCTGGGCGCTGGGTGCGGGGCGCGTGGCTTGTCACGACGAAGTTCCGGCTTTGCGGAACGTAGGCGGATGCATGGTGCGGGGGGCGGGGGGCGGGAGACGAGGTGGCAAATTGGCAATGGCAGATGGCCAACTACCGATTACCAACTACCGATTACCAATTACCGATCCCCGACTACTTCTCCACCCAACCGGGAATGCCCCCCTCCGCCGGGGCGGCCTCAGGAGTGGATCGCGCGACCGTCCACGGCAAGGGCGGCCTCCTTCAAGGCCTCGGACAAGGTCGGATGCGCATGGCAGGCCCGCGCCAGGTCTTCGGCGCTGGCTCCGAACGCCATGCCGACCGCCGCCTCGGCGATCAGGTCGCCCGCGTTCGGCCCCAGAATGTGCACCCCCAACGCGCGGTCGTTCTTCGCGTCCGCAAGGACCTTCACCCGCCCTTCGGCCCGGCCCACGATGTGAGCCCTGCCGTTCGCGCGAAAGTGGAATACGCCCTTGCGGTAATCCACGCCGGCCTCCTGCAACTGGTCCTCGGTCCTGCCAACGGACGCGATTTCGGGATCCGTGTAGCACACGGCCGGCACGAGATTGTAGTCCACGTGCCCCGTTCCAGTGACAATCTTCTCGACGCAGGCGACGCCGTCCTCCTCCGCCTTGTGCGCGAGCATCGGCCCCGGAATCACATCGCCGATCGCATGAATTCCCGGCGCGCTTGTGGCAAAGGAATCGTTCACCGGGATGCAACCGCGCCGATCCGTCTGGATGCCGACATTTTCCAACCCCAGCCCATCGGTGTTCGGCGTCCTCCCCACGGCCAGCAACACCCGGTCGCACTCGATCGGGTCCATGTCCCCGGCCTCCACCCGGCAGACGTTGCCGGAAGCCGCGGCCGACGTGACCTTGGCGCCGAGGCGGAACTCGAATCCCTGCTTGTTGAAGATCTTCTTCGCCTCCAACGCGATCTCCGAATCCGTCCCGGGCAGGATGCGATCGAGATACTCCAACACGGTGACCTTGGAACCCAGGCGCGACCAGACCGAGCCCAACTCCAAGCCGATGACGCCGGCCCCGATGACGACCAGATGCTGCGGAACCTCCGGGTAAGCCAGGGCTTCCGTGCTGGTCCCGATCCTGTCGCCGTCCAGTTCCACACCCGGCAACGCGGCCGGCTTGCTGCCGGTGGCAATGATAATTTGCCTGGCTGACAGCGCGGTTTCACCCTCCGCGCCGGAAACGATCACCCGGCCATCGCCCGCCAACCTCCCGCTCCCGAGAACACGGGCGACCTTGTTTTTCTTCAACAGGCCATCGATGCCGCGGCCCAAACCCGCGACGATGCCCTCCTTGCGTTTCAACATGGCCGCCACATCCATGCTCACGTCGCCGACGCTCACGCCATGCTCCGCCATGTGACGCCGCGCGGTCTCGTAATGGTGGCTGGACTCCAACAAGGACTTGCTGGGAATGCACCCCACCCGCAGACACGTCCCCCCGAGGACCGCCTCCTTCTCCACGCAGGCCACATTGAGCCCCAGTTGGGCCGCGCGTATCGACGCCACATAGCCCCCCGGACCGCCGCCGATGACAATCAGATCGTAGTTTTGTTCGCTCATTTAAATCCTGAAAATGACTGCTGAATCGCCCGCGCATCATCTTCCAAAACCGTCCCGTGGCAATTCAATTCCCCCCAAGGCGCCTCAACTCGACGCAATCAATCCATCGCAGGATCGATACACACCTTATTTTGATGTTGCAGGTGTTGACACCACTACATTTTGTGTGCTAATCCACTAATTTCGTTCAGCCAATCTACTCTTCCGACTCGAAATGCGTTGCCCAAAATGCGCCTGCCAGGATGACAAGGTCATCGATTCCCGTTCGTCGCGCGAGGGCGCGACCATCCGGCGCCGACGTGAATGCCTGAAATGCGGGCATCGGTTCACCACCTACGAGCAGATCGAGCACAAGGGGTTGATGGTCATCAAGCGGGACGAGCGTCGCGAGGAGTTCAACAAGGAGAAGCTGTTGACCGGCATCCGCAGCGCCTGCGAGAAGCGCCCGGTCTCCGCCGAACTCATCGAGGAGATCGCCGAGCGCATCGTCAACGAAATCACCGAGCAATATGAAATCGAAGTTTCCTGCGGCGTGATCGGCACCCATGTGATGGAGGCGCTGCGAACGGTGGACGAGGTCGCCTACGTGCGTTTTGCCAGCGTATATCGACGCTTTGAGGACGCCGGCGAATTCCTGGAAGCGGTCAAGAATCTGGAGGTCAAGCATGATACAGCTACGATCCGACTGCCTGGAATTTGAAATGTCCACCGGGGAGACCTTCCCCTGCTCCGCTGAAACAGTGACGGTCGAGCTGATCGGCAAGGCGGTGGAGTCCATCGATCCGGAGATCGTCCGCCACGCGGCGGAGGCCGTTCTTCATTACTTCAAAGAGGAACTCGGTCGGCAGCACGTCACGATCGACGAATTCTCCAACGCGCTGGAGAAGGTGCTCAAGCGCATGGGCTTCTCGGTGGATGCGGACGAGGATGCCAGCCCCGCCGCGGCGGGCAGCGTGATCCAGACCGACCTTGGCCGCATCGCCTTCGAATCCGGCAAGGGCTACGAACTGATGTTCTTCAGCCGGCTGAAGGAGGAACTGGAGGAAAAGCTCAGCGAGTCCCCCCAGATCCTCCACTTCAAGGGCATACGCCGCTGCGTGAAGCAGCTCGTCGGCGCGCGCCGCTGGAACGGCCGCTGCCAGGAGTTGCACGACCAGATCGTCGCCTACCTCCGCTCCCACTGGGAACGCGGCAAACCCGCCGACGCCTCCGCGTTGCTCGTGGAGTGACAAGAATTTCCCCGTTCGCGATTCC
>JAYPGD010000628.1:0-2913 GCA_038126655.1 Verrucomicrobiales bacterium | reverse complement strand
ACATGTGGGCCTGGACCAGACCGGCAAGACGGAGACGTTTCCCGAAACTCCCTGGGCTCTCAACCTCGAGATGAAGGACTTCCCGTATCCCCGTGACCATCACGGGCAGTGGTTCTGGGAAAGTGGCTTCGACAAGGACGCCATCGGCGACGCCGAGGGTATCCGCGACTGGAATTTTCGGGCGGTCTACGGCGCCTTCAACGCCATGAAGAACGGCGACGGAGCGGCGGAGCACAAGGACGCGATCCTGACCTGGACGGCCTACATCGGCGGCCCGCGTGAGTCCCGTCGCCTGATGGGCGACGTCGTCCTGACCGAGGAGGACATCGTGGCCAAGCGCGACTTCCCGGACGGCTGTGTGCCAAGCACCTGGTCCATTGACCTGCACTACCCGAAACAGCAGTACGCGAAGAAGTTCCCTGAAAACCCCTTCATTTCCTACGCCGTTCACGGCAAGGGCGTGGACCGTTCCTATGGCTATCCGGTTCCCTATCGCTGTTTTTACTCCAAGAACGTCCCGAACCTCTTCATGGCCGGCCGCTGCATCAGTGTGACGCACGAGGCCCTTGGAACGGTGCGGGTGATGAAGACCTGCGGCATGATGGGCGAGGTGGTCGGCAAGGCCGCCGCCATCTGCGCGAAGGAGGACACCACGCCGCGCGGCGTCTACGAAAAACATCTCAAGACCCTGCTCGGCATGCTGGAACTGCCCGGGCAGGCGCGCCGCGAGTCCCTGGGCGGCGAGACAATCATGCCCGAGACGCTGTTGCCGGTCAGTCCCTTCGGACCGTTGCCCGGCGTCGATCCCGCAAAGTTGCCGGGCCTGGTCATCGACGATAAACAGGCGGAGAAAAAGGGGAATTGGACGGCCGGCACGGGGTTGAAGGGCTTCATCGCGCACAGCTACCTCTACTCGGGCAACCCGGAATCCGAGGCGCGCTTCCAGTTCAAGGTGGACAAGACGGGGACCTACGAGGTGCGCGTGGCCTACCAGAGCCACGAGAACCGCGCGGCCGCCGCGCCAAACACCGTGCATTCCGCCGCCGGCGAAAAGACCACCCGCGTGAACATGAAGCAAAAGCCGCCGGTCAACGGCGGTTGGATCTCCGTGGGCGAGTATCGTTTTGAAGCCGGCAAGACCGGGGCGGTGGTGATCGGCGGCAAGCCCGATCCGAGGGGCAATCTCCACGCCGACGCCGTCCAGATCTTGCCGGTGAAGTGAGAGTGGAGCGCCGAGCATTGCTCGGCTTGGTGTCAAACGGCAAATCAGTTGGCCGAGCGATGCTCGGCGCTCCGTCATGCAAGGCTCTGAAGGCAGCCAGATTCGCAAGATTGCTCTCCACCTCGTTCGTGTCGGGACTTTCGCGCTGATTGTCTTCCTCATCCACCGGCAACATGCGCAGTTTCGCGCGGCGGTTTCGGTCGAGGGCGTTGCGCCCGTTTCGTTGGAAACCGCCGGAGAATTCTTTGCCTCCGCTGAATCGATTTCGAAGCCGGACGGCACGGGGTTGCAGGTTGTCTCCGGCGCCGACGACAAAGAACTCGGCTACGTCGTGCAAACCTCGCCCAAGAGCGATCACGTCGTCGGCTACTCCGGGCCGAACAATGTCTTGATTGCCTTCGGCGCGGATGACCGGATCGTCGGCGTCAGGCTGCTCAGCAGCGGCGATACCAGGGAACATGCGGAACAGGTGGCCGACGACGAGTTTTTCCTCGATTCCTTCAACGCCTTGACTGCGGAGGAGGCGGCGAGACTCGATGAAGTGGACGCGGTTTCGGGCGCGACCTTGACCAGCCTGGCGATCGTGGAGGGCGTGGTTCATCGACTTGGAGGAACGAAGCGGCCGGGACGATTTCCGGCGGAGGTGGATGTCGCCAAGGCGACGAATGTCTTTCCGCAGGCCGCGGCCATGGTTGTCTACGGCGCGGATACGCGGCTGCTTGAAGCGCGGGATGCTTCCGGGGCCTCAATTGGTCTGCTGGCGCGCACGACGCCGCACTCGGACAAGGTGATGGGATACCAAGGGCCGACGGATGCGTTGATCGCCTTGGAGCCGGATGGGAAGACGATCAAGGGGTTGGCCTTGAACGAGTCCTACGACAATCAGCCCTACGTGCGCTACGTGGCCGAGGACGAGTATTTCCTGAACAGCTTCAATGGCTGGACGCTGGAACAACTCGCCGCGACGAATCTGTTCGACGCGCAGGTCGAGGGCGTGTCCGGCGCGACGATGACCAGTGTGGCGATGGCGGAGGGAATGCAGGCGGCGGCGGGGAAGTTGCTGGAACCGGCGCCGGAGCCGACAGTTGGCGCCAAGGCTTGGAAGCCGCGGACGCGGGACATCGGGACGACAGTCGTGGTTGTGTTGGGATTGGTTGTGGGATTCACCCGGTTTCGCGCATCGAAGCGGGCGCGAATCGCGTTTCAGATCGTGTTGATCGGCTACCTCGGCTTCATCAACGGCGACATGGTCTCGCAGGCGTTGCTTGTCGGTTGGGCGCAGAACGGCGTGGCGTGGCGGTTTGCGCCGGGGTTGGTCCTGTTGACCGCGGCGGCGCTGATCGCGCCAGTGGTTTCCAAACGCAATTTGTATTGCCGGCAGTTGTGCCCCTTCGGCGCGGCGCAGGACTTGGTGAAGAATCGGCTGCCGTGGCGGGCCAGATTGCCGAAACGATTGCGGATGTTCCTGGAATGGATTCCCGCGTTGTTGCTTGGGTGGGTGGTCGTCGCGGCCGCGTTGCGCCTGTCTGTCAACCTCGCAGGAATCGAGCCCTTCGACGCCTTCGTCTGGAAGGTGGCGGGCGCTTCGGCGATCGCGATCGCTGTGGCAGGACGGGTCGCCTCGTTGTTTGTGCCGCTGGCTTATTGTCGGTTTGGCTGTCCGACGGGGGCGTTGCTGGAGTTTCTGCGCT
>JAYPGD010000627.1:0-2913 GCA_038126655.1 Verrucomicrobiales bacterium | reverse complement strand
AATCACGAACCACGAACCACGAACCACGAACCACGAACCACGAACCACGAACCACGTATGATGCCCGCCCTTTCCGAGAACCGTTGGCTGCGCATGGGCGCCTTGTGCGGGTTGTATGTGGCGCAGGGGATACCTTTTGGGTTCGTGACGATTGCGCTGGTGGCGTGGTTGGCGGATCGGGGCGTGTCGACGGAGGAGATTGGAGCCGTGATAGCGATGACGTCGCTTCCCTGGACCTTCAAGTTCCTGTGGGGGCCGCTGATTGATCACTACGGGATACCGTCGATGGGGCGGCGAAGGCCCTGGATTCTGGCGGCGCAGACGGCGATGGCGTTGACCTTGGCGGCGATGATCTTTGCGCCGGATCTGTCGGAGAATGTGCGGTTGGTTGTCTGGCTTGTTTGTCTGATCAATGTGTTCGCCTCGGTGCAGGATGTCGCGGTGGATGCGTTGGCGGTGGATCTCCTGGAACCGCGTGAACGGGGGCGCGCCAATGGGTTGATGTACGGCTGCAGTTACGGAGGTTCGGCGATTGGCGGCGCCGTCATCGGAGGAATCATGGCGGACGCGGGGCTCAGGACGGCCATCACGGTCCAGGTGATCATGGTTCTGGCGATCATGCTGATCCCTTTGTTGGCGCGCGAACGGCCGGGGGAGAAGCTGTTTCCGTGGTCCAAGGGAGCCGTCAGCGACGCGGTCGAATCCGAGCGCGCGCATTCGCCTGGCGAACTGCTCATGAATCTGGCCAAGGCATTCGGGGCAAGGTCGGCGTGGGTCTGCGCGATTCTGGCGCTGGCCTCGAAGTGCGCGGTGGCGGTTTCGACCACTGTGATTGTCACACTCACCATCCAGAAGCTCGACTGGAAACAGGAGGAGTTCACGGGGTTTCAGGGCGCGGTCGCCGTCTGGTTCGGGGTGGGCGGTTCGGTTTTGGGCGGCTTTCTGGCCGACAAGGTGGGCGCGCGCCGATTGGCGATGATCGCCACCGCGGTCTTGGGAGGCGTGTGGCTGGTCTTCGGACTGGCGCCCGATCTGTGGGATTCGCGGATGGTGGTCAAGACGATGGTGTGTCTCGAGGGGGTGATCTATGGCGTGTTCGCGGTCTCGTTGTTCGCAATTTTCATGGGTGTTTCCTGGCGGACAGTGGCGGCGTCCCAATTCACCGCCTATATGGCGATGATGAACCTTTCCAACACCGGCGGCGCCTGGTGCGCCGGGAAACTTGATGGCTGGTTGAACGAGGCCCAGATCTATGTGGCGATCGGTCTGGCGCAGGTCGCCGTCATCGGAATCCTGTCGTTTGTGCGGGTGGAATCGAAGAGCGTCGGAGAGGCGAATTGAGCGAACCAACAAGTTTTCCATTGGCTTGTGGCGGCGGCCTGCTATTTATTGGCCTCAACAGCAACAAGAATTGACCATGGATCTTACCGGAACACTTATTTCATTCCTTGCCTTCAGCGTTTGCGCGCTGGGATACCTTGCCATTTCCAAGACGTTGGACGGCACGGACAAGGGCGACGGCCTTCTCTGATTGAGACGGGCATTTTCTGGACTACGCGGCCGCTCCTTTCATGGGGCGGCTTTTTTGTGACCTGAAGAGGCGGGGTGTTGCAGCGACGGCAATATTGGATGTTATCGGGGCAAGCGAAGTGCGGTCGGCGGCGGCAGGGCGATTAGGTTGTGCGGAATGCAATTTCAACCCGATCCCCTGCAAATATGATTTCGACAGTCGACCTTGTCATCGCCGTTGTTGCCGGCGCCATCCCCGCCGTCTGGTATTTCATCTGCCGCTGGTTCATGAGCAAGGACGCGGCGGAGACGGCGTTGTTGGACGAGCTCGGGGAGGCCGAATTGACCGAGGAGCAAAGGGCCGGCGTGGCCGCAAAGGCGCAGGCGAAATCCGCCTAGGGCCTGTCTGAAAAGGGAAGCGCCCCGTCTTTGGGCGGGGCGACGCGGTCTCCGGCGGGCGAGGGTTCTTGTGATCGGACGCTCTGAAGCGCTTGCTTCGGCGGTTCGTGCGTGGGTAGATTCCTCCGTCCGGAAAAGATTCTTTCAACCTCACCCCATCCATCGCGCCATGATCAGACGAATCCTCACTCTCGCCGCAGTCGCTTCCCTTGCCTTTCAGTTGGTCGGCTCCCTTCAGGCCGGCGACGCCAAACCCAACACGCTGACCGCCGCGGAGAAGGCGGCCGGGTGGAAGCTCTTGTTCAACGGCAAGGACATGAGCCGGTTCCGCAACTACAAGAAAGACGGCGTCAGCGACGGCTGGCAGGTTCAGGATGGCTCCATTGTGTGGACGCGGAAGAACGCCGGCGACCTGATTACGAAGGAACAGTTCGGCGCATTTGAGCTGACGCTGGAATACAACATCTCCGAGGGGGGCAACAGCGGCATCATGTATCACGTGACCGAGGAGGAGAAGCGTCCCTGGCAGACCGGCCCGGAGATTCAGGTCCAGGACAACGTCCAAGGCCATGATCCGCAATTGGCCGGGTGGTTGTATGAGTTCTACCCCGCCAAAGTCGACGCCACCAAGCCGGCCGGGCAGTGGAACCACATGCGCATCCTCATCACGCCGGAGCGTTGCGTGCACTGGATGAATCACACCTATTACTGCGATTACGTGAAGGGCTCCAAGGACTGGAGCGAGAAGCTCGCCAAGAGCAAGTTCCACAAGTTTCCGAAGTTTGGCAGGGCGACCTCCGGTCACATCTGCCTGCAGGACCACGGCAATGTCGTGAGATTCCGCAACATCAAGATCCGCGAGGTGAAGTAGGGGGCGTCAGTGATCAGTGATCGGTAATTAGTAATCAGTAATCAGTGATCGGTAATCGGTAATCGGAGGTCGCCAATTACCAATCACCGATCACTGGTTACTGGTCACTACCTACTGCCTGCTGATTACCGAAC
>JAYPGD010000626.1:0-2915 GCA_038126655.1 Verrucomicrobiales bacterium | reverse complement strand
CGCTCAAGCGACCGGTGGCCATGAAGTTGGGCAAGATCGGCGAGCTTTACGTGATCGACTATGGCGACACCTGGGGTTTCAACGAGGATTCGCGACTTCTGCGCATCGACTACAATCGCGGCAACCGTTCCCCGGTCGCCAAGGTTGCGGCGGCCGGCAACATTGGTCGCGCGCCGTTGAAGGCGAGGTTTTCAAGCGAGGGCACGTTCGACAAGGACGCCGATGACCGACTGCGCTACGAGTGGCGGATCAAGTCGGGCGGCGGGGTGGTTTCGAGGGAGCCGAATCCTGAGTTGCGCTTTGACGAGAACGGCGTCTACAGCGTGGAGTTGACGGTGATTGATTCCCAGGGCGCGAAAGGGTTGGCCCGGGTTCCCACGTTGGTGGGCAACAGCCCGCCCCAGTTGGAGTTTCAATATCCGAAGTTCGGCGGTTTCTTTCATTGGGGCAGGGAGTTGAAGTTCAAGGTGGCGGGTTACGATTTTGAGGACGACGAGTTCATGGGCAAGATTGACGTGCGGGGCGGGCAGGGCGGCGGGACCGGTCCCAGTGATCGCGACCCCATCGGCCTGAAACTCATGCGCGGCAGCGACTGCTTCAACTGTCACGCCATGAGTCACAAGATCGTCGGCCCGCCGATCCTGGAGATTGCCGAACGCTACCGCGACGATGCGGAGGCCCTGGATCGCGCGGCAAAACGGGTGATCGAGGGATCGGCCACGGTCTGGAGCGAGGTCCCGATGTTGCCGCATCCGCAGCACACGATCGCCGAGACGCGGCAGATGGTCGGTTGGATGCTGGCGCAGAAGGAAGGGACGGTCGCCGGCGCCATGGTGGACTCGCTGGCGGAAGGCGTGATCAAACTCGGCCCGGCGCCCAAAGAGAACGCGGCGAGCGACTACACGCTGACCGCGACCTATACGGACAAGGGCGCCGATCCGGTCGGCCCGTTGACGACTTCGGTCGAGGTGACCCTGCGCAGTCCGCGGATCGAGGCGGAAAGCGCCGCGGAGCATCACGGCGTCAATATCGGCGGCAACAGCGACGGCAAGAACCAGAAGAACTTCGGTTCGACCATGAGCGACGCCTGGGCGCGATTTGGGCGCGTGGATTTGTCGGGCATTGGCAAGGTCGTCTGCCGCGCGAGCAGCGGGGGCAGGGGCGGAGTGGTGGAGTTCCGCAAGGGCGCGCGGGACGGCGAGATTATGGGCGCGGTGAAGGTGGAGAGCACGAAGGACTGGGGGGCGTATCAGGATTTTGCCTCGGCGATCAAGGATCCGGGCGGCCCCTTCGAATTGTTCGTCACCTTCAACGGGCCGAACCACATGATGAACCTGAACTGGTTCGAGTTTGCGCCCGGAGATTGAGGCGGGGGGCGCTCAGGGCGAGGATTCGATGCCAAGGGGCGCTTCCGCGGGGGGCGCTTGGGGCTTCGGAGCGGGCGCGCGACGTTCCCGACCGGCGACCAGGTTGCTTGCGATGATCAGGATGAAGCCGCCATTGAGCATCAGGCCGAGCGCGCCTTTGCCGAGCAGACCGTCAGCTCCGCAGCGGCCGATGTTGGCGACGGCGACGACGGCGAAGAACAGGCCCGCAATCGCGACCAATCCGCCGCCGGCCTCGGCAATCAGGCCGAAGAGGCGGCCGTCTTCACCGTTTCGGAATTGGGAAGCCGAAATGCGCAGCAGCGCAATAACGGCGCAGGCGGCGACGAGGGAATACGTGGCCGCATGAAATGGAAATGACGGCGCGTCTTTGGGGCGCTCCGTTTTTTCCGGTTCCTCAGGTTTGTTGCATCCGCATGATGATCCGCAGGCCATGGAATACAGATGGTTCAATGCGCGCCCGAATTCAAGCGATCATCTAATTGGATGTCGGGAAGAAAGGCTGTTTTCGGCAAGATTCTCATTGAATTCATTTCTGATTCGCGCAACATCCGCGTTCTCTTTTTCGCCGGCGAGAGGCGGATTTGGGGCTGTTGGACGCGGTCCCGGAAGAATGGATTTCAAATGAAGCGAACACATCATTGTTATGAATTGCGCCCGGAGCACATCGGGCAGGAAGTGACCCTGGAAGGCTGGGTGCATTCGAACCGCGACCTGGGGGGCGTCATCTTCATCGATGTCCGGGACCGCGAGGGGCGGACCCAGACGGTTTTTGATCCCTCGGATTTGCCGGAGGACATCTTCAAGGTGGCCGAAGCGGCGCGGAGCGAGAGCGTGATCCGCGTCACAGGCAAGGTCCGGGCGCGTCCGGACGACACGGCCAACACCAAGATCGCGACCGGCGAGGTCGAAGTGTTGGCGGACGGCATTGAAATGCTGAATGCGGCCGAGGTGCTGCCCTTCCAGATCGACGATCCGGAGGCGGCGGCCAAGGTGCATGAGGACCACCGTCTGCGGCATCGCTACCTGGACCTGCGTCGTCCGGAGATGATCAGCAATTTGCGTCTGCGTTCGCGCGTGGCCACGGCGACGCGGGTGTTCATGGAAGAACAGGGCTTTCTGGAGATCGAGACGCCGACCCTCTTCAAGTCCACGCCGGAAGGCGCGCGCGAGTTTTTGACGCCGAGCCGTCTGCATCCGGGCAAGTTCTACGCGCTGCCGCAGTCGCCGCAGCAGTACAAGCAGATCCTGATGGTCGCGGGCGTGGAGAAGTATTTCCAACTGGCGCGCTGCTACCGGGACGAGGATCTGCGGGCGGATCGGCAGCCCGAATTCACTCAGGTGGACATTGAGATGTCCTTTATCGATCGCGAGGACATCTACGCCCTGATCGAGGGATTGCTGAAGCGCGTCTGGAAGGTCGCGTTGGACGTGGATATTCCGACGCCGTTCAAGCGCCTGAGCTTTGAAGAGGTCATGAACCGCTACGGCATCGACAAGCCGGACACCCGCTTCGGGATGGAACTGGTG
>JAYPGD010000625.1:229-2935 GCA_038126655.1 Verrucomicrobiales bacterium | reverse complement strand
TTCCGGCTTTGCGGAACGTAGGCGGATGCTCGATGCTCGATGCGGGGATGGCAATTGGCAAATCCTACCCACCGCTTACTGACCACTGATTACTGGGTCTCGAGTTTTGCCATCTGCCATCCGCCATTGGCAAAGCCCTTTACCCTTGCCGCGCTTCCAGAAACCGCTTTAACGCCGCGGCGGACTTCTCACGGAACCCCTCCACTTCGCAAATCTGCTCCAAGGTCGCCGTGCGCAGGCGCTGCACCGAGCCGAATTTCTTCAACAGCGCCTGCTTGCGGTTCTCGCCAATGCCGGGAAATTCATCCAGCAGGCTTTCCGAGATCTTCTTGATCCGCAACTGCGCGTTGTAGGTGTTGGCGAAACGGTGTGACTCGTCCCTCACCCGCTGCAACATCTTCAGAGCGTTGGATTCCAACCCCAACCGCAGCGGAGCCTTCACGCCGGGGAAATAGATTTCCTCGAATTCCTTGGCCAGCCCAATGATCGGGATGTTGCCCAGACCCAGCTTCGCCAACTGCTGGCAGGCCGCGTTGAGCTGCCCCTTGCCGCCGTCGATCAGGATCAGGTCCGGCAGCTTCGCGTGCGACTTGTCGGCCTTGGGCGACTTCGTCTTCATTCCGAGGTTCAACTCAACCTCCCGTTCCGGGCCCTCATCGGGCGGCTCTTCCCCCCGCAACAGATACTGCGAATCGTCCTCCGCCTCCGCCTTCTTTCGCTTCTCGATCTCCTGCAGCAATCGTCGGTAGCGCCGATAGATCGTCTCGGCCATGCAGGCAAAATCGTCCTGACCCTCCACGGTCTTGATGCGAAACCGACGATAGCTCTGCCGATCCGGCCGGCCGTTCTTGAAACTCACCATCGAGGACACCGCCAGCGTGCCGCTGATGTTTGAAATGTCGTAGCCTTCGATGCGTTCCGGAGGCGCATCCAGTTTCAACGCCTTGCCCAACTCCAGCAGGTCCTTGTCCGGATCCAGGGCGACGGGCAGCTTGTAGGGAATCCGCTCAAAGGACTTGGTCTTCTTCGTTGTCTTCTTGAGATCCTCCAGCAGGTCCCGCAGTTCGGCCGCCTTTTCAAAATCCAACCGCTCGGCCGCCTTCTTCATGTCGGCCTCCAACTGGTCCTTCATCTCCTCGGTCTG
This sequence comes from Verrucomicrobiales bacterium, assembly GCA_038126655.1. GTDB lineage: Bacteria > Verrucomicrobiota > Verrucomicrobiia > Limisphaerales > JAYPEY01 > JAYPEY01. Next base: position 1,791 of record JAYPGD010000625.1, on the reverse strand, counting down.
CCCGTCCAGGAAATCGCAGGCGGCATTTACCTGAAGCAGATACTGCTCGCGCGTGACGTTGCCGATGCAGGGAGCCGTGCAGTCCTTCAAGTGCGCGTGCAGGCAGTGTTTGTAGTCGTGTTCGGTGGGATTCAACGGCCGACAACCGCGAAGGTTGAACTTGCGGCGAGCCAGCGACAGGGTCCTTCGCAACGCCCCCGAACTTGCATAAGGGCCGAAGTAGCGCGCCCCATCGTCCTGCCGGATGCGCGTCAGCGTGAATCGCGGAATCGGGTCGTTCAGGTTGATCTTCAACAGCAGGAAGCGCTTATCGTCTCGGAAGCTCACGTTGTAGCGCGGCTTGAACTCCTTGATCAGCTTCCCCTCCAACAACACCGCCTCCGCGTCGCTCTTCACCACATGCGTGTCGAAGTCCTGGATCGCCTCGATCAACGCCGCAAGCTTCAGATCCCAACCATGTCGGCGCGAAGGATGAAAATACTGGCTGACCCGCTTGCGGAGACTCCGCGCCTTGCCCACGTAGATCACCGTGCCGAAGCGGTCCTTCATCAGGTACACGCCCGGCTTGTGCGGCAGATCGCCGACCTTCTTCCGGATGTTCTCGTTCGCGGGCACGCCCAAGTCTCATGCAAACCAGCCGACGCGCAAGGGCGAAGTCGGATCCCGCCCTGCCTTCGCCGCGGTTCCGGCTTTGCGGAAGGAAGGGGATTCGGGGTGCGGGGATTCGGGGTGCGGGGATTCGGGGTGCGGGGATTCGGGGTGCGGGGTGCGTCCCATCCGCCATCTGCCATCCGCCATCCGCGCCGACCGGGGGAGCGCTCCCCCCTGACCGTCCGCCTCCGCTTCCTCAACCGCCTTCTTCACCAAATCGAGATCGACCGCGTAGCGGAAGCTGTAGTCGTTCTCAAACACAAGGGGGCGATGGTCGAATCCCACGACCTGCCCAATCCAATCCAAAAAACCGTCCAGACCGAAGCGCGCCGGCATGATCGGCAGCGCCCTGCATCCCGGGCTGCAGAACAACAAGTTCGTGAAGGCGCTCCCAAACATGCCTGAAACGACCTCCGCTCCATGAAACAGGCTGACCTGCTGGGCAAAAGTCAGTTGCACCGGATCGATCAGTTCCCACCCACGGTTCGCAAAAAACGCTTCGGGCCGACGAACGTCTTGTCCCGCCGCGGAATGAACTCCCGGCGAAGGAAGTCGACGCCGTAGGGATTGTACCCCTGCAACATGGCTGTCGGCGAACTGAAGAAATAGCGCTCGACCTGCAGATGTCGTTCCTTCGTCGGGCGGCACCGCTCCCACAAGCCCAGCAGCGAGAGACACTCGATCTGATTCTCATGCAGGTCCGCCGGCACGATGATCCCAAAATCGTCGGGAAGTTCGCGCAACAGCGCCAACCGCGGCAACGCATCCAGCATCCAATGCGTGTAGTTCGGCATGGAAAACCCCACTGAACCGCTCTCGGTCGGCACCCAGCGCGAAATCAGGCTGGTCCAACTCCCTGAGAGCCTGACCGGTTTGGGCAACCGAAACCGCCGACTGACCGGATCGTCCTG
>JAYPGD010000625.1:0-219 GCA_038126655.1 Verrucomicrobiales bacterium | reverse complement strand
CTTTGGGCAACAGAAAACTAATACAGACAACATATTCCTGCAGGCGCGGGTAGCCATAGACCGACTCCAGGCACAACGTCTTGGGCGGCAGAAGCAGGGCAAGGCTCTCTGTCGCAAGCCGCGCGTCGGCATGCTCGCTCCAGAAGATCGGCCAAGGTTGCTCCCGATGCTGATTGTAGCCGCCAGTCACGAGCAGTGATTCCGGATCCGCCTCCGGGG
>JAYPGD010000624.1:0-2969 GCA_038126655.1 Verrucomicrobiales bacterium | reverse complement strand
GCGCCAGCCGCGCCGCCCTGGCTGCCCAATCGGGCCGTTCCCCTGGCCGTCGGCCCTTACAGCCCATCCTTGAGCGCCGCGCCGGTATGGCTCACCTTGATCTTCGCCACTTGCTCCGGCGTTCCGACGCCCGCCACCTCGCCGCCCTTGTCCCCCGCGTCCGGGCCGAGATCGATCAACCAGTCCGCGCATTTGAGGACATCGAGATTGTGCTCGATCACGACGAGGGAATGCCCGAGATCGACCAGCTTCTGAAACACGGCCAGCAGCACGCGCACGTCGTCGAAGTGCAACCCGGTGGTGGGTTCGTCAAACAGGAACAGGGTGGGCTTGGCTTTCCTGGCCTGCGCCTTGGCAAATTCGGCGAGGTGGCGGACGAGCTTCAATCGCTGGCACTCGCCGCCTGAAAGCGTGTTGATCGGTTGACCGAGTCGCAGATACCCGAGCCCGACCTGTTGCAGGTAGCCGAGGCTCGCGACGGCCCGCTGCGCGTGGCGCGAGTTGGTGAAGGGCTCGCGGCTCAGGAAGGCGACCGCGTCATCGACGGTGGCCTCCAGAAAGTCCGCGACGGACCAACTGCGTCGGTCGCCCTCCTCCGGCCCCAGGGAGCCATCGAGCTTCACCTCCAGCGCGTGACCGCGATAACGACGTCCGTCACAGGCGGGGCAGCGGATGAAGACGTCGCTGAGGAACTGCATCTCGATCTTCTCAAAACCCATGCCCCGGCAACGTTCGCATTGGCCCTGCGCGGAATTGAAGCTGAAGGCGCCGGCCTTCAGGCCGCGTTGCAGGGCCAGCGGCGTGCGTGCGAGCAACTCGCGGATGAAATCAAACGCGCCGATGTAGACCGCCGGATTGGAGCGCGGCGTCTTGCCGAGCGAGGACTGATCCACCAACACGGCGCGTCCGAGTTTCTTCCAACCGGTGAGCGAAGCGCGCTTCAACGCGGCCGGTTGATCGTCGCTGTCGAAGGCCTGGGAGGCCGCCTCGTCGCCTTCCTCGGAGCCGAGTTTCTCCTGCAGCGCCGGCAGCAGGATCTCGCGGATGAGGGTCGTCTTGCCGGAACCGCTCACGCCGCTCACGCAGACAAACCGGTTCAAGGGAATCCCGATCGAAACGTCGTGCAAATTGTGCAGGGTGGCGTTGGTCAGCCTGAGCGTCGCCGACTTGGCGGTCACCTTGCGCCGATTCGGGATCTCGATGGCCGTCCTCCCGCTCAGGTACCCGCCGGTCAGGGATTCTCTCGATTTCAACAACTGCGGCAGGGTCCCGTTGAAGACGATCTCCCCGCCCTTTTCGCCCTGTTCCGGCCCGAGATCCACGACGCGATCGGCGGCCTGGATGACCGCCGCTTCGTGTTCGACCACCACCACTGTGTTTCCGGCGTCGCGCAGTTGTTGAAGGATCCCGACCAGCCGGGAGGTGTCGCGCGGATGCAGGCCGACGCTGGGTTCGTCCAACACGAACAGCGTGTTCACCAACCGCGCGCCAAGGCAGGCGGTGAGATTCACGCGCTCCGTCTCGCCGCCGGACAGCGAGCGCGTCGGCCGGTCCAGTGTCAGGTAGCCAAGCCCGACATCGACCAGGTACTTCAAGCGCGAATGAACCTCGCCAAAGACCACGCCCAACGCGTCGGATGACTTGAACTTCACGCTGCGGCGCAGTGAATCCACGCGTTCATAGGCGTCGCGAAGGGGCAGGTTGTAGAACTCGGGCAGCGTCAAACCGCCGCTCTTTCCCTTGGCGAGGGGCAGCAGGAACTGAAGCGCCTCGGGCCTGAAACGGGAGCCGTCGCAATCGGGACAACGCGTGTAGGAGCGCCACCGTGACAGAAACACCCGCATGTGCATCTTGTAGCTCTTGGATTCCAGCCAGCGGAAATAGCCCTTCACGCCGTACCAGGCCCGCGGCCAGCGATGCTGGTTGTCGACGCCGTAATCCTTGTCGCCGTCGATCACCCAGCGTTGGGTCTTTTTCGGCAACCTGCGGAAAGGCACGCCGGTCGGCACGCCCTCCATGCGACAGGCCTTCATCAGGTCCCGCTGACTCTCCTCGCCGTGGCCGCTCTCCCAGGGCTTCACCACGCCTTCGGCCAGGGTGCGCCCGAGGTCGGGCATGACCAATCCGTAGTCGATGCCGATGACGCGGCCGAAGCCCTTGCAGGCGGGGCAGGCGCCCACGGGATTGTTGAAACTGAACAGCGAAGGCGAAGGTTCGCGGAATTCCTTGTCGCAGTCCGCGCAATGGAACCGGTTCGAAAAGGCCTTGGGCCCGGCGTCATCAACGCGCACATTCAGGTTGCCCTTGCCGAAGTGGTAGGCCTGTTCGCAGGCCTCGACGAAGCGCGCGCGATTGCGGTCGGTCAACTTCACGCGATCCTGCACGACGGTCACGCGGGTCGGCCTGGTCGAGTAGAGCGCCTCCTTCGCTTCCTCCAGTCGCATGACGACGTCCGGACTTTCCGTCTCGCCGTCATTCATGACGTAGGCCTTGGTCGAGCGCGCCGCCGAACCACGCGCGGGGACCAGCAGCCGCTGATAACCCTGCTTCTGGATCAACGACAGCGACTCATCCAGCGAGAGTTTCCCGGACAAGGGCAGCTCAAAGGCGACCAACGCATTGGCGTTCTCAGGCGATGCTTTGCGCACGGCGTCCCAGACCTCGCGCGGCGACTCCTTGCCCACCGGTTTGCCGCAGCCGGGGCAATGAAGCCTGGCCAGATGAAACCACAACATCTTCGCCCGGTCGCAGATCTCGGTCATGGTCCCCACTGTCGACCGCGTGGTCTTGACCGCATTGCGCTGCTCGATGGCAATGGCGGGTGGAATGTCCTCAATCGAATCCACCTGCGGCTTGTCCATCCGGTCGAAGAACTGTCGCGCGTAGGGCGAGAAGGTCTCGACGTAACGCCGCTGCCCCTCGGCGAACAGGGTGTCAAACGCGAGCGAACTCTTTCCCGATCCGCTCAG
>JAYPGD010000623.1:0-2971 GCA_038126655.1 Verrucomicrobiales bacterium | reverse complement strand
CCCGGCGGCAGGTAGAGCATGTCGCCCTTGCCCAGCAGCTTGTCGGCGCCCATGGCGTCGAGAATGGTCCGGGAATCCACCTTGGCCGCCACCTGGAACGCAATGCGCGAGGGGATGTTCGCCTTGATGAGGCCGGTGATGACATCGACGCTCGGCCGCTGGGTGGCGACGATGCAGTGAATCCCGGCCGCGCGCGCCATCTGCGTGATCCGCGCGATCGCCTCCTCCGTCTCCTTGGGCGCCATGATCATCAGGTCCGCCAACTCGTCGATGATGACGGTGACATAGCTCAACCGATCGGGAATCAGGATCTGCTCGTCGTCGCTGGCGACCATCTCCTCATCGAGCTCCACGGCGAATCCATCGGATTCCCCCTTGCCGTCGAGTTTGAGCTCGAATTGGTCCTCCTTCTTCTTCTTTTTCTTGCCCTTGTTCCGGTTGTTGAAGGAGTGGACATTGCGAACGCCGACCTTGGCGAAGATCTGGTAGCGCTTCTCCATCTCGGTGATGACCCAGCGCAGCGCCATCACCACCTTCTTCGGATCGGTCACCACCGGAACGACCAGGTGCGGCAGGACGTTGTATTGCTGCAGTTCCACCACTTTCGGGTCGATCATCACGAAACGCATCTCGTCCGGCGCGAACTTGGTGAGCAGGGACGCAACGATGGAATTGATGCAGACCGACTTACCGGAGCCCGTGCTGCCGGCGATCAGCAGATGCGGCATGTCCGCCAGGTCGGCCACGATCGGCTTGCCGTAGACATCCTTGCCCAACGCCAGGGGAATCCGGGCCTTGCTCTTTTTCCACTCCGGAGATTCCAGCAGGTCGCGCATGACCACCTTGGTCTTGACCCGGTTCGGCACTTCGATGCCCACGGAGCTCTTCCCCGGAACGGGCGCCAGGATATTGATGCGCTCCGCCTTGAGCGTGGCCGTGAGGTTGTTGCTCAGCGCCGCGATCTTCTCCAGCTTGATGCCGGGCGCCGGGTGCAGCTCATAACGGGTGATGGTCGGCCCCTTGGTGATGTCTCCGAGCGAGACCTCGATGCCGAACTGCTTGAGCGTGTCCTGCATGAGTTTGGCGTTTGCCATCAACTCCTCCTTGGTCTCGCCCCGCTTCACCGGCGCATCGGACTCATACATGAACTCCGAACCCGGCCGCTTGTACTTGGCGATCTTCGGTGTCTGGGCGACCTCGATCCGTTTCGGATTCCGGGGAACCATCCGGCCGCGAAGCGAGGACAAGGTCGGCTTCCTTGGCGCCGCCGCCGGGGCCGGCGGTTTCTCCGCTTCCACGGAAGCCGCCTCTGCCGCCGGTTCCTCCGCCTTGGCTTCGTCGTCGCCAGAGTCTCCCTCCGGCTCTTCCGCTTCTTCCCAGGCTTCCGCCTCCTTCGAATCCTCGTCGCCAGCCTCCCCTTCTGTCGCCGCGTCCTCGTCCGCCGGCAGGTTGCCGTCGCCCAGCGTGGCTTTCCCGAGAAGCTCCTCGGTGGTCGCGGCGCCTACTTCGCGCGCGGTGATCGTCTCCCCCTCCTGGACCTCATGCTCATTTTCTTTCCCGGCCTCGTCCCCGGCGTCCGGCTCCTCCGACTCAACCTCGTCCGCTTCCGCATCCACATCCGCGGATGCTTCGTCCTCTTCCTCGATCTCCTCGTCCGCCTCTTCGGGAATCTCGGGTTCCTCGTCCGCCTTGCGTCGTTCGCGCTCGCTCAGGTCGCGCACCGTCGGCTCCGGCACGGGCTGCAGATCCGCGCCCAACGGCGTCGCGATGTCCGGCATTTCCCCGGCCGTCGCTTCCGGCTCCGCTTCCGGCTCCGCTTCCGGCTCCGCTTCCGGCTCCGGCTCCGGATCGACCGCCTTCCTTCCGCGCCTCCCCCGGGCCGGCTTCTCCTTCGGCGACTCAAACGGATTCAGCTTCCGCTCAATTTCCTGCGCCTCGCGCTCCAATGCCTCGACCTTGTGCTGGATCTTCTCCTCCTCGGTCATCCGGGCCAGCTTCGCCTCCTGTCGCCGATCCAGATACTCGCGCGCCAGGACCATCACGTCGATATCCAGGACATAGACGATGCTCATCAGGTAGAGGCAGCCAAACACGAACGTGCCGCCGATCTGCCCCAGGAACCGCTTGATCAACAGGACATTCAGATACTCGCCAATCAAGCCGCCCGGACTGGTGATATCCATCGAATCCTCGAAATCGAAGAACGGCTCGTAGAGGTGAAACAGCCCCATGCAGGCGACCATGAACCCGATCAACCACGGCCAGCGACCTCGAACATGCTCCAAGGCCCCCCAGAAATAGGACGCCCCGAAAAGCGCCATCACCCCCGCCAGGATCAAGGCCGGAAGTCCGAAAACAAAGTAGAGCGCGTGCGCCACATACGCTCCCATCGGTCCGATCCAGTTGCTTTTCGCCTCATTGGCCGGATACCGGGAAAACGCCGTGTCGTAGGGATCAAAACTGAGCAAGGCGGCCAACAGCATCACAGCCCCGGCGATGAGGAGAAACCCTCGAATCTCGCCGGAACCCTGTCGAGGAACCGCGTTGCCCGCCATGTTGTTGCGCGCCATCCCGGGAGCATAGGGCGATTTCCCTTCAGGTGAAGATCAAACTGCCTGATGACGCAAAATTTTGTGATTCCGAGCCCCGCCACCACAATCCATGGCGCCATGGCCATTCCTTGCCAGAATCCACGGCCAACGTTTGAGCGCGTCAACGTCCGCGCTGAATCCGTCCCCGCAGGAGCAGCGCAGGCCGGTCGATCGCCCCACACCAGACCGGGCATCTTCCACAACCGGGGTTCGGCGCGCGGTTCAAATTGGAAACCCTCCGGACGGTTGTTCCGCCGACTTCCCTGCTTGCTTCCGGGACTTCAACCATTTTTCACTCCTCAAATCCCGATCAATGGCGCAAAACTCCCGTCCCGGTTTCAAATCTCGACCTCAGCAAGAAACAACACCCCACCCATTCC
>JAYPGD010000622.1:0-2978 GCA_038126655.1 Verrucomicrobiales bacterium | reverse complement strand
GACGCTTTACGCGCTGACGCCCGAAGGCCGGATCAAGTGGCTCCTTTCTCCGCGCAGCTCCATCGCCGCGACGCCGGCGCTCGGCCACGACGGCGACGTCTACGTGGCCACGGCGTTCAACCGCCTCTATGCCATCTCGCCGGGCGGAACCAAGTCCTGGGAATACAACGCCGGCGGAAACCTCGTCTCCTCGCCGCTCGTCACTCCGGATGGGACCATCTGCTTCGGCTGTCAGGATCGCAACCTCTACGCCCTCTCCCCCGATGGCTCCAGGAAATGGACCTTTGCCGCCGGCGACAAGATCAACTCCTCGCCCGCATTGGGAGCCGACGGCCGGATCTTCTTTGGTTCCTTCGACGGCAAGCTCTACGCGATCAATCCGGATGGAACGAAAGCCTGGGAATACGCCACCGGCAACGCGATCCGCTCCTCGCCGGCGATCGGCCTGAACGAGCTCGTGCTGGTCGGTTCCGATGACGGAAAGCTCCACGCCGTCAGTCCGGAGGGAAATCTCCGCTGGACGCATCTCACTGGCGGCCAGGTGCGCTCGTCACCCGCCGTCGGCAAGGACGGCGTGATCTACGTCGGTTCCTACGACGACACCTTTCATGCGATCGGTCCCAATGGCGGCCAGAAATGGAGCCTCAAGGTCGGCGGCCCCATCACCGCCTCCCCGGTCATCGACGCCAACGGCGTGGTCTACTTCGGCTCCTGGGACAAGAAGCTCCACGCCGTGAAGTGCTCCTCCCTGGGACTGGCGGACAGTGCGTGGCCGATGTTCCGCGGCGACGCCCAACACGCCGGCAATCTCTCCGCCGAACGGCCCGCCGCCGCCACGCTTCAACTGACGCATCTGGATTCGCAGATCGAACTCCGGGAACCGGCCATCGTCCGGCTGTTCGCTTCGGGAGCCGACAAGGCGGACCCCGTGCAGCGCGTGGACTTCTTCCGCGGTTCCGAGCGGTTGGGCGGGGTCGAGGAGGCTCCGTTTGTCTGGATCCAGAAGGACGCGGCCGCCGGTTCGCACACCTTTCGAGCAAAGGCCGAATTTGCCTCGGGGCGCAGGGCCCAGTCCCCGGCCATTGTCGTGACCGTGAATCCCCGGCAAACAACGCCCCGGCCGCCGGCCACGCCCTCCCCGACAATGGCGACCAACCCCAAGGCGCGAACGCCCGAACCCAAGAAAACCGAACCAAAGCCCGCAGCCCCGACAACCACGAAACCAACGACCGTCGCCAAGCCGCCGCCGTCCCGCCCCGCCCCGGAGCCCGGCTCTCGCCTGGCCGGATCGTTCAGCGGATTGATTCATCCGACCGCCCTCCTGGCGCACGACTCGACCGGATTCATCAGCGTGGCGGTCGGCAAGGATGGCAGCTACCGGGGCGAATTTCATTACGCCGGCCGCGCCCATGGCATCCGCGGCTCCTTCGACGAAAAGGGCTCCGCCGCCGCGCAGATATCCCGCCGCCGCCAGAAACCGATCAACCTGCGGATGTGGATCGACGCCGACAAGGACCCCGATGTCCTCCACGGCGTGGTTTCCAACGGACGCGCCACCTCTGAGATCCTGGCGGATCGGCACGTCCACGACGGCCGGACAAGCAAGGCCCCGGAAGCCGGCCGCTACACGCTCGCCCTCGCCGGCTCCGCCGACAACGCCGCGGAGTTTTTCGGCAACGGCTTCGGGACGCTCGTCGTGAGCGACGACGGCGAGGCCCGGTTCGAGGGTCAACTCGGCGACGGGACGAAGATCGAGCAGCGGGCCCACCTGTCGAAGAAGGGCGTCTGGTCCTTCTACGCCCGCGCACACCAGGACCAGGGCTGCGTCGTCGGCTGGATCCGGTTCAAGGAACAGGAGTTCGGCGACCTGTTCGGCCAGTTGACCTGGATCCACCCGGCAGTGGAGGATGACGAGCGCTTGGCCCGGGGCTTCACCGCCGAACTCTCCGTCATCGGTTCGCGCTTCTCCCCCGCCGCGGCAAGGGACGCCTCGCTTCTGCGTTCCGGGTATATCGCCCTGGCGGGAGACGGATTTCGCGACAAGACCTTCGTCAACTCCTTCGCCCGCGACGGAAACCGCCTCAAGTTCGCCCAAACCACCCCGCTGAAATGTCGCGTCAGCCTGGATGCCTCGACCGGACTCATCAGTGGATCGTTCATTCATCCGTTGACGGGGCGGTCAGCCGCGATTCGAGGTGTGATCCTCCAGAAGCAGAACTCCGCCCTCGGCTTTTTCCTCGGCCCCAATCGGGCCGGCCCGGTCAACATCGCCCACGCCGGGACAACCGCTGAATAGAACGGGCCGCCGCTCCACGTCGCCCCTCCCCGGCGCAGCGAAGCGTCCCGCCGCTTCAAACCTCCCGCTCGCGCAGTTCCGTCTTCAGGATCTTCCCGGTGGCATTTCGCGGCAGCGCCTCCAGCTTCACGATCTTCCGGGGAATCTTGTAGTCCGCCAGTTTCCCCTTCAGAAACTGCGCCAACTCCTTCTCATCAATCTCCACGCCCTCGTTCGCCGCGACGAAGGCCACGGGCATCTCGCCCTTGCGGGCATCCCGCTTGCCGATGACCGCCGCCTCCTTGATCCCGGGAAACTGGTAGATGACCTCCTCGATCTCCCGGGGATAGACATTGATCCCGTTGACCAGAAGCATGTCCTTCTTGCGGTCAGTGATGAAGGCAAAGCCGTCCTCGCGTCGGTAACCGATGTCGCCCGTGTAGAGCCAACCGTCGCGGATGCACTTCTCCGTCTCCTCCGGTCGATTCCAGTAATCCGTCATCACATTGCCGCCGCGGACGCAGATCTCGCCGATTTCCCCGTCCGGCAGTTCCTCGCCAGCCTCATTACGGACGGACACCTCGACATCCGGAACCGGCCTGCCGATCGACCCCGCCACCCACGGTCCACGCAGGGGATTGAAACTTACCACCGGACTCGCTTCACTGAGGCCATAGCCCTCGATGAGTGGAAACGGGAACTT
>JAYPGD010000621.1:1922-2986 GCA_038126655.1 Verrucomicrobiales bacterium | reverse complement strand
TGAAGGGATTTGCCTGGGAGGTGGTCATGCATTGCGAGGGACGGGAGGTGGCGCGGCGCGCGTGACGCGTCGCGGATATGCAGCAGAATCGACATCCGGCCTCCCGCTCCCTTCACCCGGCACCCTGCGGTGATCTCCAAGGCCATCGAGGCCTCGCTCGATTCAAACTGAAACTCATCAATCGCGTCGCTCTCCCCGTCGAGCAACTCCCCGAAACCGGCCATGACCCCGTCCTTCTCCGACTCTCCCACAAGGGCCGCCATCCCCACCCCAAGCAGGTCTTTCCGCAACAACCCCAGCAGGTTGCAGGCGGTCTGGTTGACCTCCAGAATCTCCCCCGACGAATCCACCAGCAGGACAGCGTCCGGAGAATGACCGAAAATCAACCGGAACCTGAGATTGGCGCAGGCGATGCGATCGCCGCCCACGCCCGGAGCCAGGCAGTCCGGCGCGATCACCCCCAACTGCGTCAGGACGGGACGTCGATCAGGATGATATCGGGGGCAAGGGCGCAGATCTCCTCCGCTGACGCCGTCTCACTCGAGACGCACGACACCTCGCGGTCCGGCAACGCCTCCCGTATCCGCTCCAACGTATCCGAGGAATGCGGTCCCTCCGTATCGACGATGACGATTTTACCAGCCATGGCGAATCCGGATCGTAAGCAGCGCCGGCGCCATTCGCAAAGAAAATCAGATCAAATTCGCCCAAAGCGACAAGTCGCCGCGCCTGTCGCCCCCTCCTCTCGCGGTTGGGACCGGACGCCTTCGACGCCTCGCGATTCGCCCGTCAATCCTCGCTCGGATACCGCAATCGCTCCACCTCGTCCTGGATGGCCTCCGGCGGCGGGGCGGTAAAGCGGGTCACAACCAGGGTCACCGCGAAGTTCAGGACCATGCCCACCGTCCCGATGCCCTCCGGACTGATCTCGAACAGCCAGTTCTCCGCCGTGTTGGCAGCGGTATTGACGAACTTGAAGTAGATGATGTAACCCGCTGTGAACAGGATGCCCGTCAGCATTCCGGCGATGGCGGCCTCCTTCGAGGTCCGCTTGCTGAAGATCC
>JAYPGD010000621.1:0-1912 GCA_038126655.1 Verrucomicrobiales bacterium | reverse complement strand
GAATAATCGCCGGGAAGAAACTGGCCGCCGCCAGACCGAAGGCAAAGGCCACCAAGGCCGCCACGTAATCCGGTGGATTGATGCCGAAGTAACCGGCGATGACGACCGCCACCGCCGCGGCGATCCGAGCGTAGCGCAGTTCTTCCGTCTCCGACATGTCCGGTTTGAGCATGCGCTTCATGAGGTCATGCGAAACAGAGGAGGAAATCACCAGCAGCAGCCCGGCCGCCGTGGAAAGCGCCGCCGCCAGTCCGCCGGCCGCGACCAGGGCCACCACCCACGCTGGCAGCTTCGCAATCTCTGGATTGGCCAGCACCATGATGTCGCGGTCCACGTAGAGTTCACTGTCGTTGTCAGAAAGCACGTTGGTGACAATCCGCTGTCCGTGAGAGCCTCGCTCGTCCCCCTCCGCAAACGTGGGCTTGCCCGCGAAAGGAGCGCCTCCGCCGAATTGGATGAGACCGTCGTTGTTCTTGTCTGCCCAGGCGATCAACCCGGAATTCTCCCACTTCTTGAACCAGTCCGGCGCATCGGAATAGGCCTTGTTGTGGGTGGTTTGCAGCAGGTTCACCCGGGCGAAGGCTCCGACCGCAGGGGCGGTGGTGTACAGGATGCCGATGAACAACAACGCCCAGAACGCGCTCCACCGGGCGGCCTGCACTGTCTTCACCGTGTAGAACCGGATGATCACGTGAGGCAGTCCGGCCGTGCCCACCATCAGGGCGAAGGTGATCGCAAAGACGTCCTTCATGGATTTCTTTCCGGCCACAAAAGCCCCCGTATACTCCGGCAATCCCAGGTCCGCGTGTATCTGATCCAGCGCCTGCAACAGGTAGAGCCCCGCGTTGTCGCCATTATTGATCTGCGAGCCAAAACCAAATTGCGGAATCGGATTGCCGGTCATCTGGAAGGAAATCCCGACCGCCGGAATCACGAAGGCGCAGATCAAGACGCAGTATTGCGCCACCTGCGTGTAGGTGATGCCCTTCATGCCGCCAAGCGTCGCGTAAAAGAACACGATTCCCATGCCCACCAACACGCCCGGCATGATTTTCCAGCCCAGCAGGTTGGCAAACACAATGCCCACGCCGCGCATCTGACCGCAGACATAGGTGAAGGAGACAAAAATCGCGCAAAACACCGCCACCCCGCGCGCCGCGCCCGAATAATATCGGTCGCCAATAAAATCCGGCACCGTGAACTTGCCAAACTTACGGAGATACGGCGCCAGCAACATGGCCAGCAGCACATACCCGCCAGTCCAGCCAATCAGATACATCGACCCCGTGTACCCCATGACCGAAAGCAATCCCGCCATGCCCATGAACGATGCGGCGCTCATCCAGTCCGCTCCGGTCGCCATGCCGTTCAAGACCGTCGGCACTCCCTGGTCAGCCACATAAAATCCCTTGGTGCTTCGCACCCGGCTCCAGATCGCAATGCCGATATAGAGTCCGAAACTCGCCAGAACAAAGATCCAATTCCAGACAGCCTGACTCATGACCGCCCTCCTTCCCCGCTTTCCGAACTCCCCGCACCCGCCCCGGCGTCGTCCGCCTTCGCGCTAATCAGCTTCCCGTGCTCATCCACGCCATGCGCGGCGTCCACCTTCCGCATGATGACCGCGTAGCCCAGAATCAGGAAAATGAAGACGACGATCGATCCCTGTTGCGCGATCCAAAACCCCAGTTTGAAGCCCGCAAAGGTCACCTCGTTCAACTCCTCGACCAGGAAGATGGGCAGCACGCAGGAAAACAGGAACCAGACGCACAGCAAGGCCGAGAGGACCTTGACGTTCGTCCGCCAGTAGTGTCGGTGTTTTTCGTCGGTGGACATGGTTGTTCTGTCGATTGGCAACGGCGTTTGACACGCGCTTGTGTAGCAGACGGGCATGGCGCTGACAACGTTTGTC
>JAYPGD010000620.1:0-2987 GCA_038126655.1 Verrucomicrobiales bacterium | reverse complement strand
ACATGGGCATGCTGGCCACCGTGATCAACGCGCTGGCGCTGCAGGACGCCCTGGAGAAGGAGGACGTGCCGACCCGCGTACAGAGCGCCCTGCACATCTCCGCCGTGGCCGAACCCTTCATCCGCCGCCGCGCCATGCGCCACCTGGAAAAGGGCCGCGTCGTCATCTTCGGCGGCGGCACGGGCAACCCCTACATGTCCACCGACACCACCGCCGCGCTGCGGGCCAACGAGATCGGCGCGGACATCATTCTCAAGGCGACCAAGGTCGACGGCATCTACGACAAGGACCCGATGAAACACAAGGACGCCAAACGCTTCACCAAGATCCGCTACATCGACGCCCTGCAGAAACAGCTCAAGGTCATGGACGCCACCGCATTCTCAATGTGCCTCGACAACAACATGCCGATTGTCGTCTTCAACCTGTCCCAACCCCACAACATCAAACGCGTCGTCCTCGGCCAGAAGGTCGGCACCCTGGTGACCGCCTGACGCTTGCCTCTTCACAACCCCTGATCCATTTGCTAAGGAAAAGCCATGCCTGTTGACGAAATACTTTTGGAAGCCGAGGAGAAGATGCAGAAGAGCGAGGAGCACGTGCAGCACGAGTTCGCCAGCGTGCGCACCGGCAAGGCGTCCCCCGCCCTCGTGGAGAATGTCACCGTCGATGCCTACGGCTCGCCGATGCGCCTCAAGGAGGTCGCCGGCATCACCACGCCCGAACCGCGCATGATCGTGGTCCAACCCTGGGATGCCAGCACGCTCGGCGCGATCGAGAAGGGAATCCAGGCCGCCAACATCGGTTTGAACCCCGCCGTCGATGGCAAGATCATCCGCATCGTCATTCCGGAACTCAGCGAGGAACGGCGCAACGAGTTTGTCAAACTGGCCAAGAAGATGGCCGAGGAAGGCCGCGTCGCCGTCCGCCACGTCCGCCGCGAGGCGATCGACCAGCTCAAGAAGGAGCAGAAGAGCGGCGACATCACCGAGGATGACCAGTCACTCGGCGAAAAGGAGATCCAGAAACTGACCGACAAGTTCACCGGCGCCATCGACCGTCACCTGGAAGTGAAGGAGAAAGAAATCCTGACGGTCTGAGCCCGCTGACGCTCAACACGCCAAACGCCGGGCCACACCCCGGCGTTTTCTTTTCGGCTCCGACGGGAAGTTCAGTCCTTCTCCGCCTCGACGTTCTGAAAGCGGATCACCGTCTCTCCGGGCTTGGCGTAACCCAAACGCTCCCGCGCCAGACGTTCGATCGTCCGGGGATCCGTCTGAATCGCCTCAATCTCAATCTTGGACCGTTCGGCGACCGCGGCCTGACGGGCGATTTCGTGATCCAGACCGCTCAATTCCCGACGCATCCGCTTGTTCTGCTGAATGAGGGGAAGATACCAGACCGCCACACCGCCCAACATCACGAGGACCGTGATGACAATGATGGCTTGGGTGACCTTGTCCCATATGCCGGTGTTGACGTTCATGCGCTGACGCAAGGTTTTACGCCTTGAGCCAGAACGGCACAATAAGAAAATCTACTTGTATGACCACCGCCAGGCGGTGAGTTTGCGTCCTTGGTCAAAGGTCATGTTCAGGTATTTGTCCGACATACGCGGCTCGTCCTTCAGATCGGATGGACCTCCGCCGTAGAGGATCTTGTGGGCCAGGCGGTCCTCCCCCTTTCGATGAAGCCACTGCGCCACCAGGCTGCCGTCGCTCAATTCGACCGAACGTTCCGGCTGACCAAGCTCGCTGACCGCATCGGCAAACGTGGCCTCGCCGATGCGCTTGTCCCAATCGGAGCCGCCTGTCGTCCGACAACCGCTCCACCACAGAACCGCCGCCGCCAACACGGCCGTCGCGGCGATCGTTCGAATTCTGCCACCCAGTGACGGAGCTTCTGTTGCGATGTTCATGGCCGGAAACCTAATGCCCGACCACGAAACCGCTCAATCGGAAAACGCGGTGGATTCCACATGCGGATCGGCGCACAATGCCGTCATGAAAGACGATGTCTTCGAATCCGGCCCGGTCGAGCGGGCGCCGCTCGACACCTTCCAGAACGTCCTGCATGCGGTCCTTCAAAAACCCGGATTCTATCTCGCCGGCCCCGGCCACTCCGGTCACTCGATCGAACTGCTGCAGACCTTCATCCATGGCTACGAAATGGGTCGCTCCTGCCCGGACGACACCTCCGTCCTGTCCGCCTTCACCTGGTGGGTCTGCCTGCGATATCGCGTCAGGGACGAAGCCAGGAACTGGGTCTCGCTTCTGTTGGAACAGGCCGACGGCAACGGCGAGGCGGCCTACGAATCGTTCACGGCGCTTTTCGACGACTACCTCAGGGACCTCGAAACTGAAGGCGCGGACGGCATCGAGGCGCGCTATCGCGAACTGATGGAGGAATTGGGGGTCTGAGCCCCCCCTTCGTCTTGGCAAAAGTCGTTGACGCCCCGGACAAACCGAGGATTCTAGCCGCCGCACAGACATCCCTGCCATGAACCGAAATTTCGCGACCCTTTCCGCTTTCGCCGCCGCCCTTTTCCTCGCCTGCCCGACCCTGCCGGCCAATGAGGCCGGCCAGACCTTCACCTGCGCCCATGGCCACCTCCATCACCGGTTCCTCGCAAATCCCGATCCGCTGCAGCGCAACTTCGCGCCCGATCGTCTGGTCGACACCCTGAATCTCAAACTCGACGTCACCCCGGACTTCCAACGACGCTCCCTCGCGGCGACGGCCACGATCGACTTCGCCCCCATCGCCAAACCGTTGCGCGAACTGAGCCTCGACGCCGTCGACCTCGACGTCTCCAAGGTCGAGTCCGACCACGAGATCCAAGCCTGGCAGACCACGCTCGACAAGATTGTCGTCACTTTCAGGAAACCGATTCCGCCCAACCGCAAGGCCCGGGTGAAGATCGCCTACACGGCCGAACCGAAACACGGCCTCTATTTCCGCACGGAAGCCATGGGCTACCCCAAGGG
>JAYPGD010000619.1:0-2994 GCA_038126655.1 Verrucomicrobiales bacterium | reverse complement strand
AAGCTCGAGGTCGGGATCCTCGTCGGGGTGGATTTCGTAGGTCATGGAGTGAGTTAACGAATTGGATTCAGCCGAGGGTCAGGCCAACGGGGCAATGATCGGAGCCCATTTGTTCGGGCAGGATGAAGGCCTCCTTCAAGCGGGGGCGGAGGCTCTCGGAAATGCAGCAGTAATCAATGCGCCAGCCGACGTTCCGGGCGCGGGCTCCGGCGCGGTAGCTCCACCAGGAGTAATGGTCCGGCCCCTTTTCAAACTCGCGAAAAGTGTCGATGAAGCCCGCGTCGAGCAGTTCAGTGAAACGGTCGCGCTCCTCGATGGTGAAGCCGGCGTTGCGTTGATTGGACTTGGGGTTCTTCAGGTCGATCTCCTTGTGCGCGACATTGAGATCGCCGCAGAAAATGACGGGCTTCTTCCTTGCCAGTTTGGCGACGTGCTTGCGGAAGGCCACGTCCCATTGGTTGGTGCGGTAGTCGAGTCGGCGCAACTCATTCTG
The DNA here is from genome assembly GCA_038126655.1 of Verrucomicrobiales bacterium. Classification (GTDB taxonomy): domain Bacteria; phylum Verrucomicrobiota; class Verrucomicrobiia; order Limisphaerales; family JAYPEY01; genus JAYPEY01. The sequence continues at coordinate 2,501 of JAYPGD010000619.1, read as the reverse complement.
GGAATTGGGCGTGTAGACATTGACGACATGGAAGTCGTCGAACTCGGCGGAGATGACCCGGCCCTCGGTGTCGTGCTCCGGTTGGTTCATGCCGCGGGCGACCTTGAGCGGTTCCGTGCGGGTGAAGATGGCGGTGCCGGAGTAACCCTTCTTTTCCGCGGGGTTCCAATGAATCTGAAAATGGCCGGGGAACTCGACGTGCGGGATCTGCTCGGGCAGGACCTTGCATTCCTGCAGGCAGACGACGTCGGCGTCGGTGGTCGTCAGCAGGTCCATGAGCCCCTTTTCAAGGGAGGCGCGGACGCCGTTGACGTTCCAGGACAGCAGTTTGAATTTCTTTTTTTTCGGCATGGCTCGCGGGCGGGTTCCGTTGAGGGCTTGCTTTCATAACCGAAGCCGGAACAATAACCAAGTCCATGAGTCATGCAGTTGTCGCACAGCTCGAAGCGTTTCCCGTCGGGCACAGTAGAATCGTTGAGGTCGCCGGCCGGTCGGTCGCCGTTTTTCACACGGAAGAGGGCGTCTTTGCCGTGCAGAACGATTGCCCGCACGCCTGGGCTCCCTTGGCGAGCGGCAGCGTGGACGACTGCCGCGTGACCTGTCCGATGCACGGATGGTCCTTCGATCTTCGTAATGGGGCGCCCGTGGATGCGCCGCCAAGCTCGACTCTGAAGTGTTATGACGTTGCGATCGTCGAGGGCGAGGTGCGGATTGGCGGCGTGACGGGAGAGTCGGAAGCGACGTCGTGATCGCGGCTGAGGCGGACATCACGGTCATCGATTTCGAAACCACCGGAGTGGTGGCCGACCTGCCATCCGAGCCCTGGCAGATCGGCATGGTTCGAATGGTTGGCGGCAGGCTCGATCCAACGCGGCGGTTTGAAAGCCTGCTCCGGGTCGGGGACAGGCCGTTCAACCCCAAGGCCCCGGGCAATCATCACCGGTTGCGCGAGGAGATCGCGGCGGCGCCGGCCATGGGGGAGATGTGGGGGGCGTTGGAGCCGTGGTGGTCCGGCTGCGCCCTGGCCGCGCACAACATATCTGTCGAGAAGAACATTGTCTGCGCCGCGGCGCCCATGCACCGGCCGGGGCCGTGGATCGACACCCTGAAGCTGGCGCGCGTGGCCTATCCGCGATTGGAGTCGCACGCCTTGGGCGACTTGCTGGAGCGATTGAACCTGATGGAACGGACGCGGAGTCTGTGTCCCGACCGGGAGCCGCACGACGCCCTTTTCGACGCGGTGGGCTGCGCGGTCCTCTTGGAGCGACTCCTGTCCTTGGACGGCTGGGCCGGCGTGACGGTCGAGCAGCTTGAGTCCGTTCAACCGGAGGCCTACCAGCGGATCGTCGCTGACCGGGCTGGATCACGGTCGCGTTAAGCCGGACCGATCGCCTTGCCTGAGCCGCAATTTCCGTTGCAATCCAACGGTCAGTCCTGAGAATGCGGCGATCAAGCAATCATGCGCGACCGATTGAAGACAGTTTCGTTTCTTGTCCTTGCGGCGTCGATCCTCGTCATGCCGCGACCGGTTCACTCGGCGGGGGAACCGGATTTTGAGCGAGAGATCCAGCCGCTGCTGGACAGGCATTGCTGGGAGTGTCATGGAGCATCGAAGCAGAAGGCCGGGTTGCGGCTGGACAATCGTCTCGGAGCCTTGACTGGAGGGGATGGCGGTCCGGCGCTCAATCCGGAGCATGGCGGCGAAAGCCTCATGATCCGGATGATTCTTGGTTCCGAGGGGCCGGACAAGCGAATGCCTCCGAAGGGCCCGCCGTTGCCGGAGGAATCCGTCGCCCTGCTCAGACGCTGGATTGATTCCGGCGCCGCGTATCCGGCGGATCGGCTGACGGCCCGGACCGAATCGGATCATTGGGCCTTCCTGCCCCTGAAACGAACGGATCCGCCCGCGATCGAGAACGTGGCCAACGTGCGGAATCCGATCGACAACTTCATTCTGGCCCGCCTGGAGCAGGAGGGGCTGACGCCATCGCCAGCGGCGCGGAAGACGACGCTGATCCGGCGGATCTATCTGGATCTGATCGGCCTGCCGCCCAGTCCGAACGAGGTGGAGGCCTTCTTGAAGGACGATTCGCCGGACGCCTTCAAACGCGTGGTGGATTCCTTGTTGGACAACCCGCACTACGGCGAGCGCTGGGGCAGGCATTGGCTGGATCAGGCGCGCTTCGCCGATTCGCACGGCTACACCTTCGACAATCCCCGCACCATGTGGCCGTATCGGGACTGGGTCATTCGCGCGATCAATGACGACATGCCTTTCGACCGGTTCTCCATCGAGCAGATTGCGGGCGATCTGTTGCCGGATCCGACCACCGACCAACTTGTCGCCACCGGGTTCCATCGCAACACGCTGATCGCGCAGGAGGGGGGGACGGATCACGAGCAATTTCGCGTCGAGTCGGTGATCGACCGTGTGAACACGACCGGGGCGGTGTGGATGGGGCTGACCATTGGCTGCGCACAATGTCACACGCACAAATACG
>JAYPGD010000618.1:0-3021 GCA_038126655.1 Verrucomicrobiales bacterium | reverse complement strand
GTCCCAGGCTTCGAGCGAGGTCAGGTTGGCCTGATTGCCGGTTCCCGATCCGTTGACGTGACGGTTGACCGAGTAGTGAAAGAGGTTGTGGCCGTTGCTGCGCCGCTCGTTCTCCGGGCAGATCCACAGGGACTTGCCGGGGTCGTTGTTGGCGTTGGTGCGCCAGGACATCTCGTGGTACGGGGGCAGGTCCAATTCCTTGGGCAGGTCGACATACCAGCCTGATCGTTTGGAGGCGCCGTTGGGCGCGCCGTCGGGCGGCAGGAAGTCGTCGTTGTCGTCCGCAAACAGTTGGGTGGCCACGCCCCATTGGCGTAGGTTGTTGATGCATTGCGCCCGCTTGCCCGCGCCCTTGACCTTGACAACCACCGTCATCAACAGGCTCATCACAATCCCGATGATGCCGATGACGACCAACAGTTCCACCAGTGTAAATCCCCGCTTCTGCTCCGTCATTGTGACCAGCTTATCCCGGTCAATGCGCGCCGCAATCAAAAGCAGTTATCCATTCGCGACAAAGTGGGATGGCGGATGGCGGATGGCGGATGGTTGGAACGTTGGTCCAAGGACGCTTGCGGTTGGCGGACTGGATGGGGTAGCTTGCGGGCATGGAAGATTACGAGTTTCCGAAGGATGCGAATGGCAATCCGACCGCGCCGCGTCCAAACAGTCCTTCGCAGCCGCCGCCGATGACGTCGCAGGGGCGGCCGGCGCCGCGGGCGACCAGCGTGCGGGTTGCGGCGGCTCCGCCCTTCCCGCCGCCGCCGAGGTCCACGGGGCGCGGGTGGATTTGGTTCGCGTTCTTCTTGATCATGGCGTTGGGCGTCAGCGCCTTTTTCAATCTGGCCATGCTGGGCGCGATGTTCTCGCCGGGCGGCAAGCCGGCGTTGGGCGCGCACAACGACAACCTGCAGGAGGTCGTGTTGGAGGAGGGACCCTCGTCGGACAAGATTGCCGTGGTCGATGTGGAAGGCGTGATCTCCGGCTACAGCTACGACGGGACGGGCAAGTCGATGGTGGATTACATCGAGTCGATGCTGGAGCGCGCGAATGATGATTTGGAGGTCAAAGCGGTCTTGTTGCGGGTGGATTCGCCCGGAGGCGAAGTGCTGGCGTCCGACGACATCTACAAGCTGATCAAGGAATTCCAAGAAGACTCGGGCAAGCCGGTGGTTTGCGTGATGGAGGGGATGGCGGCTTCGGGCGGGTATTATGTGAGCGCGCCGTGTCGTTGGATCGTCGCCAATGAACTGACGATGACGGGCAGCATCGGGGTGATCATGCAGGGCTTCAACTTCCGCGGCCTGATGGACAAGGTCGGGGTCGAGCCGTTGACCTTCAAGAGCGGCAAGATGAAGGACATGCTCAGTTCGACCAAGCGACCGGGCGATATCTCTCCGGAGGAACGGAAGATTGTTCAGGATTTCATCGATGAGACCTTCGGCCGTTTCAAGTCGATCGTCAGCGAGGGGCGGGCCGCCGCCGCGGATCGGAATGGCGAGGAGGGGCGCGCCCTGACCGGGAAATGGGAGGACTATGCCGACGGACGCCTGCTCAGCGGCAAGCAGGCCTACGAGCACGGATTCATTGACGAATTGGGCGACTTTGACGACGCGGTTTCGCGGACCGAGCAGATCGCAGGGACCTCCGGCGCGACGCTGGTGGCCTATCGCCGACTGATCAACTTTGGGAATTTTTTCCGCCTGCTGGGCCAGAGCGAGGCGGAGACGACGGTGAAGGTGGACCTGGGCGTCGACCTGCCGAAGCTTCGGGCCGGGCAGGCCTACTTTCTTCCGGCCGGGATGGCCTACTGATTGGAGGCGGCCATGGAGAACGTGACGGTCGTCAAGCATCCGTTGGCGCAGCGCAATCTGGCGCGGTTGCGGGACAAGAACACGGACCGCGGCGCGTTTCGTCGGGCCCTGGCGGATGTCGCGATGTTTCTCGGCTACGAGGCGACGCGGGATCTGGCGACGCGGCCGGTGACGGTGGAGACGCCGCTGGAGTCGTGCAAGGCGCGGGCGCTCAAGCGCGAGGTGTTGCTGGCGCCGATTCTTCGGGCCGGCCTGGGGATGCTGGATCCGGTGTTGCAGATTCTCCCGGAGGCGCAGGTGGGGTTCATCGGCCTGAAGCGGGACGAGGTTTCGCTGGATCCGGTTTCCTACTACTCCAATGTGCCTGACGATCTGAGGGCCTATGACGTGATCCTGATGGATCCGATGCTGGCGACGGGCGGCAGTTCGATCGCGGCGCTGAATCTGTTGCGGGAACGCAAGGCGAAGCGGTTGCGCATGATCAATCTGCTGGCGGCGCCCGAAGGCATCCGCAATGTGCGTCAACATTTTCCCGACCTGCCGATCTTCACCGCGGCGATCGACAAGAGGCTGAACGACGTTGGTTACATCGTGCCGGGCCTTGGGGACGCCGGGGACCGGCAGTTCAACGGGTGAGACGGAGCGCGGAATGAGCGCGCTCCGTTCGCGCCGCTGTCGAGAATGTTCATTCACTTTGGTTGCCCGCTCCGGTAGGTTCCTCGCATGAGCAGATTCGTTCGGACATTCTTCTGTCTTCATTTCGCCGCGCTTTGCGTTTCAGCTTCCGCCGCCGCCAAGCCCAACATTGTCTTCTTCCTGATCGACGACCTGGGCTACATGGACATCGGGGCCTACAACCCGGACACGTTCTACGAGACGCCGAACATCGATCGTCTGGCGGCGGAGGGGATGCGCTTCACCAACGGCTACGCCGCGAATCCTGTCTGCAGCCCGACCCGCTACAGCATCATGACGGGGCGGCATCCCTCGCGGGTGGACGCCACCAACTTCTTTTCCGGCCGTCGCGGCGGGAGGTTCAACTGCGCGCCGCTGAACGACCGGATGTCCTTGTCCGAGGTGACGCTGGCGGAGGCTCTGAGGGCCGGTGGCTACCGGACCTACTTCGCCGGCAAGTGGCACCTTGGGCCGTCGGCGGAATACTGGCCCGAGAATCAGGGCTTCGATGTGAACAAGGGCGGTTGGAAGC
>JAYPGD010000617.1:0-3032 GCA_038126655.1 Verrucomicrobiales bacterium | reverse complement strand
AGCTCCAACGACGCCAACACCTGGGAGACCGGCTTGCCGCTGCGGGAGACCTCCTCCTGCACCTCCTCCAACTGAAGGTCGTCAAGCATCCCGAGCTCCTTGACTAGCGAGAGCAGCGGATTGGAGATTGTTTCAGCCATATGCGGGATGGGTGTTCGGTTCGATCGGAATACTTGGAATTATTCCTCCGCGGCCGGGGCGGCCTCGCCGCCGCCTTCCATGGCTTCCTCCGCGGCCTTGCGATCATCGATTTCCTGAATTTTCTGCGCCTGGGTGATGGGATCCTGGCACTTGGTCAGGGCGTCCTCCCGGGAAATCTTGCCCTCGTCATAATACTTCTGAAGCATGCCATCCAGGGTCACCATGCCGAATTTCGCGCCCGTCTGGATGTCCGAGTTGATGCGGAAGGTCTTGTTGTCGCGGATCAGGGCCGCGATCGACGGCGTGTTGATCATGATCTCAAAACAGGCGACACGCCCCTTCTTGTCCGAACGCTTCAGCAGAATCTGCGAAATCACCGCCTGCAAAACCGTCGACAACTGAATGCGGATCGTCTCCTGCTGATTCATCGGGAACGCGTTCACGATTCGGTCGATGGTCTTCGCCGCCCCGGTGGTATGCAGCGTGCCAAACACCAAGTGGCCCGTTTCCGCCGCGGCAACCGCCGCCTCAATGGTTTCAAGGTCGCGCAGCTCACCCACCAGAATCACGTCCGGATCCTGACGCAGCGCGCGTCGCAACGCCTCCGCGAAGGTGGGCACATCCACCTTCACCTCGCGTTGGGTGATCACCGCGCGCTTGTGGTTGTGATAGAACTCGATCGGATCCTCAATCGTAATGATGTGCGCCTCGTCCGAGGTCTCGTTCATGATGTTGATCATCGACGCCAGAGTCGTCGATTTCCCGGACCCGGTGGGCCCCGTCACCAGAATCATGCCGCGCGGCTTGTCCAACAGGTTCTTGATCGTCAACGGCGGCAGCCCAATCTGGTCAACCGTCAACAGATCAGTCGGAATCTGACGCAAAACGAGCGCAAAATTACCTTTCTCCTTGAAAACACTGACTCGAAAACGAGCTTTATCGCTAAAGGAGAAACCAAAGTCCGAACCGCCATTCTCGCGAACCTCCTGAATATTATCGTCGGAAGCGATACTGGACATCAATTCCTCGGTGTCCTCGGGCGCGCAAGGCGGACCATCGACCCGTTCCAGCAATCCGTGCATGCGGATGGCCGGCGGGATGCCGACACGAATGTGAAGGTCGGCGGATCCGGTATCCACCATCAACTGCAACAAATCGGCCATCGCGTATGAGCCCATAATCTAATCTGCTCCTTTTCGTCGGTTGGTTGGTTGGTCGTTTGGGTCTGTTGGTATCAATGGAGCGCGGCCGGCCGTCGTTCAGTGACCGCCCTCCTCTTCGTCGTCGGCCACCGTGGCCCGGATCACTTCCTCTGGGGTGGTCATTCCAGCCACCACCTTGCGAGCGCCGTCGTCGCGCAGGGAGCGCATTCCCATTTCCAACGCGCGCGCGCGCAGCACGGAGTTGGGCACCTTGTCGTAGATCAGCTTGCGGGCCTCATCGTCCACCACGAAGATTTCGAAAATGCCGAAACGGCCGCGGTGCCCGGTCCGGTTGCAATCCGCGCAACCCTCGCCCTTCGTGAAATTGGCGTCGTCAGTCACGGCCGCAGGGTCGATGCCGATCGCCTTCAACGGACCGTCCTCATAGACATGGGGGGCCGCGCATTTCTTGCAGATCTTTCGCACCAGACGCTGAGCCATCATGGCGCGGGTGGATGAGGCGACCAAGAAGGGCTTCACCCCGATATCCACCAGACGGGACACGGCGCCTGGGGCGTCATTCGTGTGCAGCGTGGAAAACACAAGGTGACCCGTAAGCGATGCATTGATGGCGATCGACGCGGTTTCCAAGTCACGAATCTCACCAAGCATGATCACGTTCGGCGCCTGGCGGAGCATGGCTCGCAGCGCGGCGGCGAAGGTCAAGCCCACGGCGGCGTGGGTCTGCACCTGATTGATGCCGGAAAGGACATATTCCACCGGATCCTCCACCGTGATGATCTTGCGGTCGGGACGATTGATATAGTTCAGACAGGAGTAAAGCGTGGTCGTTTTGCCCGAGCCGGTGGGGCCCGTCACCAGGAGAATCCCGTCCGGCAGACCGATCAGGCGCTCGAAGGTCTGCTGATCGTCGGTCAGGAAGCCCAATTCACCCAGCCCCAGCTTCAGGCCCGTTTTGTCCAGAATACGCATGACGATGCTCTCGCCATGATTCGTCGGCAGACAATTGACACGAAGGTCAATGGACTTGCCCGCGACCGTCATCTGAATACGGCCGTCCTGCGGGATTCGTCGCTCTGCAATATCCATGCCCGACTGGATCTTCAGGCGGCTGATCACGGCGCCCTGCAGCTTCTTCGGAGGCCCCTTGACCTCCTGCAACACGCCGTCAATGCGGTAGCGGACGCGGAATCGCCGCTCCAGCGGCTCCAGATGGATGTCCGAGGCCCGCATCTTGAACGCCTCGCCCACCAGACTGTTGGCCAGACGGATGATCGGGGCGTCGGAATCCACGTCCTCGTCGTCATCCCCCATCGACACGCCCTGGATGTCGGTCAATGCATCCTGCGTGACATCAGCGACCATCTTCTGGAATTCGTCCTTTTCCGCGCTGCCGTAATGCTGGTTGATGGCGGCCTGGATGGCCTCCTCGCTCGCAACCCGAATCTCAATGTCCTTGTGGAGCACATGGTGCAGGCCGTCGATCACATCCAGATTGGACGGATCACTCATGGCGACCGTGATGGAGCCCCCGGAAACGAAGACCGGAACAACGTTGTACTGTTTGACGACGTTGCGCGGACAGGCCTGGATGACGGAGTCCTCGATCGTGAAGTTCTCCAGGTCGATCATCTCCGCGCCGAACGACGCCGCCTTGGCCTGCAGGACATTCTGCTGGGCGATCACGCCCTGGGTGATCAGCGTGTGGATGACGCCAGCCTCCTGCTC
>JAYPGD010000616.1:0-3062 GCA_038126655.1 Verrucomicrobiales bacterium | reverse complement strand
TGACAGGCGTATGGGGGAATAGATTGAAGACATGAATCATGCAGAACTGAGGAAGAGTATTGATGAGGGGGTTCCGTTCACGCTTCATGTGGCGGACGGACGATCGTTTGACGTGCCGCATCGGGATTTCATCCTGCTGCCGCCGAAATCGACAATCGCCGTCGTTGCAGAGCAGGAGAACGATGATCCGGAATCCACGGTCACCAACATCGTGCCGCTGTTGATGATTTCCGGGGTGACACAGCGGGTGAAAGGTTGAGAAATTTTGGGAGGGGGAATGTGTGGTTTGCCGTCCAAGATCCAGTGTGCGTGAGTTTTCTACGCCGGCCAATTCCCTTCGATCCATTTGATCACCAGACTCGCATGTGATAGGGGATGGTTCACGTTGTTGATGTCGGCGTTGGTTTCGTAATCCAGCAATACGACATCGCCTTCCGCGGAGAGCTTCCCCAATTCCTCCAATTCCGGTTGGAGTTTGTTGTTCAAAACCCACTTGTAGGTCGGCAGGTAGATCTGTTTGCGGGCGGCGACATAGTTGAGAAGGGTTTCATCGCGGACGCCGGCTTGATGCCCCAATACCGGGCCATGGGTCTTCGTCGTGCGCTTCACGCCGCGCATCTGCTTGAGTTCGAACCTGGAGAGGTCGATGCCTTCCTTCTTGAACACCTTCAGCCCCTGCCAGACGCCTTCGACGCTCATGGCCGTGACGCCGGGGGTGTTGGGCACGGGAATGCCGCCGTGGAGGTAGAAGGGGCTGAACTTGACCCACGGCTTGTGCGCGCGGGAGGTGAGGTCAATGATCGTCGCCTCGGGGTAACGCTTGTTCAGCGTCTTGTTCTTGCGACGACGGCTTTCGAGAATGAATGGCATGGATCAGACTTCAGTTTCTTGAGGGGAATTGTCCGCGGTTGCCAGCGGATTGTGGCAGGCGGCGGTTTTCTTACGTGTCCACGAATTGAAATAGCCCCCACGGATGGCAAAACCGGCCCCCAAATGACGATTCCTCATCCGTGGGTCGGCTTTGCCATCCGTGGGGAAATATTCCGTGAAAGGTCGACTCATGCGAGTAGAAGCGGATCGAACGTGAACGATGGAATTGAAAGCAATCACGAGCGCTCCGGTCAATCAGTCGCCGCCTCAAGCGCCTCAAGCGCCTCCGGCGTTCCGGGCGGGCCGCCATTGTGGGAGAGATCGCGACGTGTCCAGACGTAGCGGAACATGAGTGTGCGCAGGGCGGCGGTCAACGGAATGGCCAGGATGCCGCCGATGATCCCACCCAGCAACGTGGTGCCGATCATGACGGCGAGGATGATTGTCAGCGGATGCAGGCCGACGCGGTCGCCGATGATCTTGGGTGAGATGAAGAGTCCCTCGGCGGCCTGCACGGCGACGAAGAGGAGGACCAGCAACCCCGGATGCAACCAGTCGCCGAACTGGATGATGCAGATCACCAGCGCGGGCACGATGCTCAACATGACGCCGAGGTAGGGGACAATTCCCAGAATGCCGGCCAGCGCGCCCAGGAGAAAGGCATAGGGCAGACCGATCAACTTGTAGCCAATGATCAACAGGGCCCCCACGCACATCGAAACCAGAACCTGTCCGCGGAAGAAGACGATCAGGCGTTCGTTGATCTCTTGCAGCACGAACACAACCTCCTCCTTGATGCGCGACTCGCGAACGGGGAGGTAGTCGGTCCAATTGCTGCGGATGCCCCGTTTTTCCAGCAGGAAGTAGAACAGGTAGACGGGGACCATGGCCATGCCGATCATGAGGCCGCCCCACGATGCAATTCTGGCAACCTGTTCCTGGAACCATCCGAAGACCACCGGGAGGCTGGAGGTGATCCACTCCTCCACCGTATCGGCAAGGCCTGACTCCCAGGACTCGGCGGCCTTGTCGCCGAAAGGCGTGGTCTTGAGCCAGTCGCCAAAGCGATGCTTGGCGTCTTCGAGAAAGGTGGAGGAGGCGGGGAGCGCTGCAATGGGGTCGGCCTCCTGAGCGCCCTGGATCGGGGCGGCCTGCGCTGGCGGAGGCGCGTCATCCGTCAAGGGCGGCGGTTGCGGCGCCGTCGGGGCTGCGTCGTCGGAGTCGAGGTTGGGGGAGTTGCCGGCGTAATGGGTCTCGGTGATCCGGTCGAAGAGACCGTCAACCTCGACGACCAGGGTGGGGATGAAGGAGGTGAGAACGGAAAGTGAAAGCACGACCGCGGCGAACATCACCAACAGGATCGCCCGGGTTCGCGGGATGGCGGCCTTCCTCTCCACCCAGTCGACCACCGGATCGATCAGGTAGGCAAGGATGCCGGCCACGGCGAGGGGAAGGAGGACGGAGGCCAGTTGGCTGACCGTCCAGGCGAGGCCCCAGCAGACCAGCCCCAGCAGGACCAGCACGATGGCTCCGGCGACGCTGGTCGCCGCGAACCACAGCACGCGAGCCTGTTTCTCGGAGGGGGCGGGGAATTTCATGTCCATGGGCAGATCGTGGCGCGCCGGGCGCTCAACGAGAACTACAAAGCGAGCGAACGATTCTCACGAACGCTCCCTCGATTGCGCCCGCTTGCCCAGGCGTCGGGATTTGCGGGCCGCGGCGCGGACCGCGTTCATCAGGGCTGAGCGGAGGCCGGCCTTCTCTAGTTCGTGGACGCCGTCGATGGTGGTTCCGCCCGGGCTGGTGACCATGTCCTTGAGCGCGCCGGGATGCAGACCTGTTTCGAGGACCATCTTTGCGCCGCCGAGCAGCGTCTGCGCCGCGAGTCGGGTGGCGACATCCCGCGGCAGTCCGGCCGCCACGCCGCCATCGCTCATCGCCTCGATCATCAGGTAGACATAGGCCGGTCCGCTCCCGCTGAGCCCGGTGACGGCGTCCAGGAGGTTCTCCTTCACCTGGAATGCCACGCCCACAGAGGAGAGCAACCGCTCCACCAGGGCCGCGTCGTCTTCGGTCGCGCTGCCCCCGACGGCGAAACCGCTGGCGGACTCGCCGACCAGGGCGGGAGTATTGGGCATGACCCGGATCACCCGGGAACCGTCGGGGACGCAGGACTCGAGTTTCTCGCGAGT
>JAYPGD010000615.1:0-3065 GCA_038126655.1 Verrucomicrobiales bacterium | reverse complement strand
GTCCGAGATTCCCAAAGCGTATGAGCCGCAGTCCGTGGAGGACAAGTGGTATGAATTCTGGCAGGAGCAGAAGTGTTTCGAGGCCGATCCGGAGTCGCCCAAGCCGGCGTATTCCATTGTCATTCCGCCGCCGAATGTCACCGGCATGCTCCACATGGGGCATGTGCTGAACAACACCATCCAGGACATCCTCGCCCGCAAGGCGCGCATGGATGGCAAGGAGGTCCTGTGGCTTCCCGGCACGGACCACGCGGGCATCGCCACGCAGGCCAAGGTGGAGCGGGAGTTGAAGAAGAATGAGAAGCTCTCCCGCCACGATCTCGGTCGCGACAAGTTCCTTGAACGCGTCTGGGCGTGGAAGGAGGAACACGGAGGCATCATCATCAAGCAGTTGCAGAAGTTGGGCTGCTCCTGCGATTGGTCGCGCGAACGCTTCACCATGGACGAGGAATACACGAGGTGCGTGCAGCGCGTGTTCGTGGACCTTTACAAGAAGGGGCTGATCTATCGCGGCAAGCGCATGGTGAACTGGTGCCCCGTTTCGTTGACCGCGCTGTCCGATGAAGAGGTGATTCCGAAGCCGCAGAACAGTTTTCTGTACTACTTCAAGGTGGAGGTTGCCGAGGAGCCGGGGACATTTCTTTCCATTGCCACCACGCGTCCGGAGACCATCCCCGGCGACACGGCCATTGCGGTGAATCCGACCGACGAGCGTTACAAGCATCTCATCGGCAAGCACGCGATCCGCCCGTTGCCAAGCGAGAATCAGGCGAAGATTCCGATCGTGGCCGACGAGCACATCGACAAGGAATTCGGCACCGGCGTGCTCAAGGTGACCCCGGCGCATGACAAGGCCGACTTTGAGATTGGCGAACGCCACGACCTGGAAGTCATCGACGTGCTGAATCCTGACGGGACGGTGAACGATTTCGGCGGCGAGGCCCTGAAGGGGATGGATCGTCTCAAAGCCCGCAAACGCGCAGCGGAATTGCTCGATGAAATGGGCGTCCTCGAGAAAGAGGAGCAATATCAGAACAACGTTGGCTTCAGCGAGCGGGCGGGTGTGCCCATCGAGCCGCGCTTGAGCGAGCAGTGGTTTCTCAAGTATCCCAGCGTCGAGGCGTCCCATAGGTGCGTGACCGAGGGGCGGATGAAGTTCTACCCGGACCGCTGGATCAAGACCTACGATCACTGGATGACCGGCATCCAGGATTGGTGCATCAGCCGTCAGCTCTGGTGGGGGCATCAGATTCCGGTGTGGTATCACAAGGAAAGCGGCGAGATTCACTGCGACATTGAGCCGCCCGCGGACGAGGAGAACTGGGAGCGCGATCCCGATGTGCTCGACACTTGGGCAAGCTCCTGGCTCTGGCCGTTTGCGACCATGGGCTGGCCGGAGGAAACATCGACCTTGAAGCGTTTTTATCCGACCACCGACCTGGTGACCGGGCCGGACATCATCTTCTTCTGGGTGGCCCGCATGATCATGGCCGGCTACGAATACATGGGTGACCTGCCGTTTCAGAATGTCTATTTCACCGGCATCATCCGCGACAAGAAGGGGCGCAAGATGTCCAAGTCGCTGGGCAATTCGCCCGATCCGCTGGATCTGATCGCCAAGTATGGGGCGGACGCCCTGCGCTTCGGCACCATGCGCAGCGCGCCGCTGGGGCTGGATGTGTTGTTCGACGAGAAGGATGTGGAGCTCGGCCGCAACTTCTGCAACAAGCTCTGGAACGCCTGCCGCTTCCGGCAGATGCAGGGCGGCGAGAGCGAGGGCGAGATCGATCCCAAGCTGCTGACCAGCGACGACAAGTGGATTCTCATCCGCCTCGGCAAGGCCATCGACGAGATCGACGCGGACTTCGCGCAATATCGCTTCACCGGCGTGACGCAGACCCTCTATCGCTTCTTCTGGACGGAATATTGCGACTGGTATGTGGAGAGCTGCAAGTCGGCGTTGTATGGGAACGATGAGAAGCTCAAGGCCAACAAGCTGGCGGTGATCGACTTCATCCTGTCGAACGCGATCCGCCTGTTTCATCCCTTCCTGCCATTCATCTCCGAGGAGCTCTGGCAGGGGATGGGTTTCAACGGCGACCTGCCGGAGGGGCAGGGCGGTCAGACGATCATGTTCGCCAACTGGCCGAAGGCCTTCGACGAGGAGTTTGCCGCGCACTACGGTCTGGATGAGAGCGATGAGCAGGTGGTCGAGGCGAAGCACGAACTGGTGCGGCAGGGACGCAACCTGCGGCGCGAATTCAATGTGCCGTCGAACCAGAAGATTCCCTTCATCTTCAAGCCGAACGCCGAGTTTCCCGAAGCTGAGGCGGCGGTGTTGCAGATCCTGTTGAACGCCGAGTCGCTGGAAGTGAATCCGAATTTCGCTAGCGGCAAGGGCTACGCGCACATTGGTTCGCCATTGGGCGAATTGTATCTGCCGTTGGAGGGCCTGATCGAGGACTTTGCCGCGGAGCGTTCGCGCCTGGAGAAGGAGTTGCAGAAGATTGAGGCGGAGATCGCCAAAGTGGAGAAGAAGTTGGCGAACAAGAACTTCACCGAGCGCGCCCCGAAGGAGATCCTCGACGAGCATGTGCAACGCAAGGCCGACTGGGAGACCAAGCTGGCCCGCGCCAGGGCGGCCATCGAGGCGTTGGGCGACTGATGCGGGAGGCGGGGGCTTGCGCCGGAATCATAAGGCGCCCAAGCGCCCAATTCCGGATAGAGGCCCGAAGGTCGAGAACCTGCTTTCTGTAGCGTGGGCTCTGCGAGCCCATTGCGACTCCATCGCCTGACACAGGTGACGCTACATCCTGTCCCCGGGGCGAGTCCGCGCCGATTGAAGCGTGACTTTGGCTTTGCGTCGTGGCACATATCACAACCATGAAAGCTTTGAACGTGATGGCGCTGATCGCCGGGGCGCTTCTCTTGGCGGCAGGGTGCGGCGAACAGCCGCAACCTGTGTCGCAACGGGTGGTGGAGGGGAGTGATGAGATTCTGGCCGAGGCTTCCGAGGCTCCGGCTCCGACGACCATGCCGGATCCGGAGTTGGCGGTGATCAAGAC
>JAYPGD010000614.1:2297-3066 GCA_038126655.1 Verrucomicrobiales bacterium | reverse complement strand
TTGATCTCAGGTTCGAATTTCGTCCAGCTGTATTCTGCGATTTCCAGTTTCACAAGATTGTCCAGAGCAATTGCTCTGCCAGTTGTTGTAAACAAACGCCGGGTTTTAAAAAAAAATCCGGTTGACAGTTTCATGTTTGAAATCAATATATCCGCATTCGTTGATATCAAACGATACAACGGAGTCTCATTGAGAGTGACTGAGGGACTGGCCCGGCGACGTCACGGCAACCGGTTGAGCGGCGCAAAGTTCAACGCCCAGGTGCCAAATCCAGCCTGACTTCGGTCGGGAAAAGATGAGAAGCAGCGTCATTGGCCTTTGGCCCCTTCTCATCGCCTGTTGAGTCGGGGCCTTTTTGTTGCCCGGATGAAACACGCAATACGCAACACGGCTCAGGCAGACGCGGTTTGGCAACAACGACAGAAAGAATATGGCAGACAAGAACGGTTTCATGAAGGCGCTCAAGTGTCGCGAGTGCGGGCGGGAATATCCGCTCGAGGCGACACATGTGTGTGAATATGACTTTGGTCCGCTTGAGGTGGTCTACGACTACGAGCGCATCAAGAAGTCGATGACCAAGAAGGCGATTGAATCGCGCCCGCAGACCATGTGGCGTTACCGCGAGTTGCTGCCGGTCGCCGGCGATCCGACAGTGGGTCAGCAGGTCGGCTTCACGCCGCTGGTGAAGGCGGACCGACTGGCCAAGCGCCTGGGCATTCGCGAGCTGTGGATCAAGAACGATACGGTCAATTACCCGACCCTGTCCTTC
>JAYPGD010000614.1:0-2287 GCA_038126655.1 Verrucomicrobiales bacterium | reverse complement strand
GTTTTGAGACGGTGTCCTGCGCCTCGACCGGGAATCTGGCTACTTCCGTCGCCGCGAATGCGGCCGCGGCCGGGTTGAAGGCCTATGTTTTCATACCGCACGACCTGGAGCAGGGGAAGGTGGTCAACTCGCTGATCTACAACCCGAAGGTCATCAAGATCACGGGACATTACGACGAAGTGAACCGGCTGTGCGCGGAGATTGCCGGCAAATTTCCCTGGGCCTTCGTCAATGTCAACATGCGCCCTTATTACGCGGAGGGCTCCAAGAGCATGGGCTTTGAGATCCTGGAGCAATTCGGGTGGAAGATTCCGCAGCACACCGTTGTCCCCATGGCGTCGGGGTCGCTGCTGACGAAGATCCACAAGAGCTACCAGGAGATGGAGAAACTGGGCTTTGTCGATGGCGGAAACTATTCCGTTCATGGCGCGCAGGCGACGGGTTGCTCGCCCATCTCCAAGGCGCAGAAGGCCGGTCTCGACTTCTTCAAGCCGGTCAAGCCTGACACCATCGCGAAATCTTTGGCCATCGGCACGCCGGCCGACGGCTTCTACGCCCTTCGCTGCATGAAACAAACCGGGGGGCATGGCGAAGACGTCACGGACGAGGAAATCCGCGAGGGCATCCGCCTCCTGGCTGAATGCGAGGGGATCTTCGCCGAAACCGCGGGCGGCGTGACGGTCGGCGTGGCCAAGAAACTCATTGCTTCGGGCAAGATTCCCGCGGATGATTCAGCCGTCCTTTGCGTCACCGGCAACGGCTTGAAGACTCTCGATGCGGTGATCGATCACGCGGGCGAGGCGACCACCATCGGACCGCGCCTTCGCGAATTCGAGGCGATGCTCGACGACGAGACAAAATCGACGGCAAAGGCCTGATTCATTCAAACCAGACAGTTTATGGCAAAAGTTACAGTCGGCATTCCCACGCCTCTCCAGAAGCTCACCAACGGAGAGGATTCCATCGAACTTGAAGCGGACACGATCGGCGCCGCCATCGCGGCCCTGCAGGCGAAATATCCCGGCATCGAGGAACGGCTGGTTGATGAGGCCGGCGAGGTTCGTCGGTTCGTCAATGTCTATGTCAATGAGGAGGACATCCGCTTTCTCGAGAACAAGGACACGGCGCTCAAGGACGGCGACGAGATCAGCATCATCCCTGCGATCGCAGGAGGTTGAGAGGCGTCATGGCTGCCAGGACCAAGAAGAAGGCCGCTCCGGTAAATAAGGCCGCGAAAGGCAAGGCGCCTGCGCGGAAGGCCAAGGCGACCGCCTCCAAGGAGCCTGATCAGCGCATGGCGGGTCAGCGCTTTTGGCTGATGTATCCGTCCAAGCTGATCCAGCGCCCGGTGATTTGGGAGTTGGGGCAGAAGTTCGAGATTGTCACCAACATCCGACAGGTCAGCGTGACTGATGAGATCGGCATCACCTGTCTCGAAATGGATGGGGAGCGCGCCGAGATCCGGAAGTCGGTGAAGTGGTTGGAGAAGCTGGGCATCAGCGTGGAGCCGGTCGAGATCAACGTGATCGACGGCTGAACCGGGCGGTTTTGGCAGGCTGGAGGGATCCGCAACAGCGGTTTCGAGGGGTTAAAAAATGTTGCGGATGCCCTTGACCGTTATGGTTCAAGGGGTTATACCGAGACAGTTTCAACCCCCCGATAACCTTCAGCCCCCTGACCTGATGACAAAGCGTGACTTGGTTGTGCGAATCAGCAATGAGACCGGGCTGGTGCAGCAGGACGTGCTGAAAGTGATCCAGAAGACGCTGGATTATATTTCTGAATCGCTCACCAAGCGTGAAACCGTCGAACTCCGTAATTTTGGCGTTTTTGAGGTCAAGACCCGCAAGGCGCGGATTGGCCGCAATCCCAATGCCCCGGAGAAGGATGTGCCCATTCCGCCCCGCGCCGTCGTCAAGTTCAAGCCTGGGAAGGAAATGCGGGAGGCGGTCATGCGCAGCGCGCAGCAAACTCCCCCTCCTGAAGACTCGGCCCCAGGGGAGGGCTCTCCGGGGTGAGCCGATCGACAGCTTCCGGTTTCTCGATGCGTTGTTCCGCTTGAATCGGGCGGGTTGCGTTCGCGTTTCCCACCGTTTCAGATTTCTTTTTCTTCAGTTGTAACCCATGGACAGACTCCCAGGCTTTCGCGATTTCTATCCTGAACCGCTCCCTGACAAGGACGCGTGGAGCGCGGACGCGCGCAATTACATCTTTGACGCCTGGCGCAGGGTTTCGAAGCGGTATGGCTTCCGGGAATATGATGGGCCGCCGTTGGAATCTCTCGAGC
>JAYPGD010000613.1:0-3079 GCA_038126655.1 Verrucomicrobiales bacterium | reverse complement strand
CCTCGTCAAAGTTCTCGTTCAAATCCGCCTGAATGATCTCTTCCGTTACGGTCTCTCCCTCGGGAGCATCGTCGCCTCCACACCCCACAAACATGAGGGATGCCATGCAAATTGCCGCTGTCGTGTATTTTTTCATTGGATCTTTGTTGGATTGGTATTGGGAAGGTAGCAACGGTCGCACACCAGCGCCACCACCCATTATGCGTACTTGTTCAATTTGCGTCATGCCGGGAAAAACCGTCGTTTCCCAACCAGCGCGCGGGCATACTTCCGGGAGGGCCCCCTTTTTGTCCATTCCTTTCTTGCCACAAGCAACTTGCGCCTGAGGGGCCGGCGTTGAATGGTCTCCCCCATGAAGACGAAACACGCGTGGATCGCGCTGTTGGCGGGCGCGTTGGCAATCATCACAGCCTGCGTGCCGGCCCTGCACCCTTATTACAAGCCGAGCCAACTGACCTTCGATCCGGCCCTGACCGGCAAATGGAGCGCCGACAATGCCCCGGATTCCTGGGAATTCAGGAAGAACGGAGCCAAGGCCTACACCCTGATCTACACCGACAATAACGGGTTGGCCGGCCATTTCGACGCCCATCTGTTCAAACTGGGGGACCTCACGCTGCTGGACCTCTTCCCGAACAAGGAGACTATCGGCGACCTGGAGGCGCCGGACATCTACCACGCCCACATCCTGCCAACCCATACCCTGATCGTCATCCGAAGCGTCGGCCCCACCCTGCTGATGGGCTTCATGAACGCGAAATGGCTGGATGAGCGTCTCGCCGCCGATCCCGACGCCATCCCTCACACCCGCGTCAAGGACCGGACCATCCTCACCGGCACGACCGCGCAACTTCAGGCATTCATCCAAAAACACGGCTCCGAGGAGGACTTCTTCACCCGCCCCATGGACCTGCTGCCTGAATGAGGCGGGGGCGCCCCGCGCGCCATGACATCGCCCGCTTTCACTCCCCTCCCGTCGGCTCCAACGCCGCCAGGGCCTCTTCAAAATCCTCCGGCAGGGGGGCCTTGAAGGTCATCCATTCCCCATGCCCCGGATGCGTCAACGTCAATGACGCCGAGTGCAGCATCTGCCGATGCGTCGAAAAGCCGGTCTCCTCCAGCAGCTTCCTGTTCTGCTTCTTGGAGTAGATCGGGTCGCCGACCAACGGAAAGCCGATGTGCTTGAAATGCACGCGTATCTGATGCGTGCGACCCGTGTGTAGTTGCGCCTCCACCCAGGTCGCCCCCCGCAAGCGCCGCAGGACGCGATACGAGGTCCGCGCCGGCTTGCCTCCACCCCGGGTCGCCGTCATCACCTGCCGGTGATTCGGATGCCGCATGATCGGGGCGTCAATCTCGCCCGCGGCCGACGTCACCGCCCCGCAGGCGACGGCTTGATAGAATTTCTCCACTTCCCGGTCGTGAAACTGCCTCCCCAGGGCCAGGTGCGCCGCATCGTTCTTGGCGCAGACCATGCAGCCGCTGGTGTCCTTGTCCAGACGATGCACGATGCCCGGCCGGGCCACGCCGCCGATGCCGCTCAATTCCCCCTCGCAGTGATGCAGCAACGCGTTCACCAGGGTGTCCTCCTCCTCGCCGGACGCGGCATGCACGATCAGCCCCGCCTGCTTGTTGATCACGATGAGATCCTCGTCCTCATGGAGAATGTCCAAGGGAATCTCCACCGCCTTGACATTGAGCTTCTTCGGCGGCGGAAAATGAATGGAGACGGTCTCTCCGGCCACCGGTCGATGCGTCGGCTTGACCCGCCGGTCATCGACCAGGATCTCCCCCTCCTTGATCAAACGCTGCAGGTTGCCGCGCGAAACCGCCGGATACCTCTCGCACAACCACGCATCCAGCCGCATGTCGGGCCGGGACGCCTCGATCACAATCGTTTCGCGACGCTCCTCCATGCCGCGGGATTATTGATCCTTTTCCGGTCCGGCCGCCATTCCCGGCGCCATCGCCTCGATCTTCCGCGGCAGCTTGACGAACAACACAATGCCCGCTGTCAGGATCAAGACGCTGACCAGATGCGCCGGCGTGATGAACCCGGCAATATACCGATGATCGTAGTCGCCGCGGAACATCTCCACAAACGACCGCAGGATCGCGTAGGCGATCAGGTAGGTCGCAAAGACATGCCCGTCGAACTTCTTGCGCCGATACAACCAGGCCAGCCCCGCATACAACGCGAAGTTCAACAACGATTCATAGATCTGCGTAGGGTGGATCGTCCTGCCGTGCAATTCGGGATAGTGCGCCGGGTATTCAATGCCCCAGGGCAGCGAACATTCCTTGCCATGGCAACAACCGGTGAACAGGCAGCCAATCCGCCCGAGCGCATGCCCCAGGGCCACGCTCGGCGCCAGGATGTCGCCCATCTTCCAAAGCGGCAGCCTCTTCACCCGGCAGAAGACAATCACCGCCGCCGACGCCGCAATCAGCCCACCATAGAAGACAAACCCCGTCCGGATCGCGAAGATGCTCAGGATCGGCTCGCCGGCGAACTGCTCCTTCCAATATGTGACCACAAATAACGACCGCGCCCCCACAATCGCGCCGACAATGATCCACGGCGACAGATCGTAGACCGCGTCCGGGTGAACGTTCTCCCGCAACCCTCGCCGACTCGCCGTCCACATGCCCAACATCACGGCCGACGCCATGAAGACGCCATACCAATGTATGCTCAACGAGCCCAGATTGAACGCGACCGGATCCATCGCGCGGGACGCTACGCCGTCACAGCCCCCGAGTCAAAGCAACAGCCTCATTCAGGATTTTCATCTTATATCCCTTCCTCTAAACTCCCGCCTCCGATATGTCCGAGACCCCAACCCCAAATCCGGTCGCGCTGATCACGGGCGCCTCCCGCGGCATCGGCCGCGGCATCGCCATCGAACTCGCGCGGACCGGCCACGACGTCGTCGCCAACTACTGCGGCAGCCTCGCCGGAGCCGAGGAGACCGCCAGACTCAGCCGCGACGCCGCGGCTGGGAACGGACACGACGTCCGCGTCGAAGTCTGCCAGGGGTTTGTCGGCGTCGACGCCGACCGCCGCAGACTCATTGAC
>JAYPGD010000612.1:0-3091 GCA_038126655.1 Verrucomicrobiales bacterium | reverse complement strand
CTTGGCCTTGGCCTTGGTCTTGGCCTTGGCTTTGGTCTTGGCCTTGGCTTTGGTCTTGGCCTCGGCTTTGGGCGCTGCCTTCGCTTTCACGCCGCGGCCGAGACTGAAGACGCCCTTGTCGTTGTTGAATTTGGGCGACTTCCCGTAGAGGACCACGCCCAGGGAGTTCAGGGGGTTCTTGGAAGCGAAGGTGTATCCGATTTTCTTGACCGCCTCCAGAATCTCCTTTCGCTTCATCGGCCTCTGAGACAAGACCTGGATCACGGCGTCCTTCAGCGAGAACTCATTGCCGCCACGGGATGCCCTGGCGCGTCGGGCGCGCGGCGCGGCGGCCTTGGCGGGAGTCTTGGGAGCCGGGGCGTCCTCCAGCGCGGCCTCAATCTCAGCAAGGCGCGCCCGGATCTGGTCGCGCTCCTCGATCAATGCCTGCCGGAGCTGTTTGTATTGTTGGATGGGATCGTTCTTCATGATATCTGCTTCAGGTCGCTTGGTTCAGTCTGGATGTCGGTTGACGGCGCGAATCGGAACAACCCCGCCCGCCGCCGCAAAGGCTTCATGGTCGCTCAGTTGCCCCCTTCATCGTCCGTATCCTCACCCATGTCGAGATTGCCCTCGCCTTCACCGCTCCCCGGGGCCTCCCCCTCCTTGAACACGCCATCCTTGTCGATATAACCCTGCTTCCCCTCCAACTCCACGATGGCATAGCCGCCCCCGAACTCATCCGCCCGTTCATACTTCGCCTCCAGGACGACCTTGCCCGTCCGGTCCACAAAGCCGAACTTGTCGTCCAGCTTCACCGGCGCCACCCCCTCGCTGAATCGACCGGCCTCCTCATACTTCGGCTCGATGAGCGTCTTCCCCGATTCGTCAATGTATCCGAACTTGTCGCCCACCTTGATCCGGGCGACGCCATTCTTGAACGGCTGGACATTGTCGTATTTCGCCTCAATGACGGTCTTGCCGCCCTTTTGGAAACCCCATTTTCCATCCGCAGTGCGAAAAGCCGCCAGAACTTCGGGAGCGGCGTCGTCGCCCTTGGGCGCGCATCCCGCAACCAACGCCGTCAAGACACACATGGACACAATTGACTTGATTTGCATGGCCATTGTTTACCCCTCCGAACCCGGGCTGACCAGCCTGTTTTGCAACGGTTCTCGCCGCCGCTGGAACCTATTCCCGCAGTCGGCGCAACTCGGCGGCCGCCAGCGTGCGCGCCGTCGCGCGACGCGACGCGTCCACGCCTTCCTCGAACCGGGGGATCTCCCGCTTCGCCTCGCCGTCCGCCTGCCCGGCGGCGACCAGGATCCAGAACAACGCCCTGTCCCGGTCGATCTCGACGCCCCTCCCCTCGAGCAGCAACCCGGCCAACATGCGTTGCGCGCCAGCATGGCCGCGCTGGGACGCCCGACGAAACCAATCGACGGCCTTGGCGTCCTCCCGCGATCCGCCCCGCAAGTTCAGGTGGCCCATCCCGTTCTTGTAAAACTGCTGCGACAGAAAACTTTGGTCCCCCGCCTCCGTCCGGAATTCCAGGGGTTCCTTGTCAGGCTCCACAGCGTTTCTCCCCGCCGATTCGACCACGCTCGCTCGGGCCGCCTGTCGAGCCCGCGCTTCCGCCGCGGCAAGGTCCGCCTCGAGCGCGACCGTCGCGACCGCCTTCCCCTCGCGCTCTTCGCGCTCTTCGCGCTCAGGCTCCGATCCATCCATTCCCCGACCCTCGTCGCCCGCCTCCTCCGGCGCTCCCTCTGCGGCATCCTCCCCCGGAGACGAGGGTGTCAAGGCGACCGTCCTCCGTCCGGACAACGAATCATCGTAGAAAAGCCCGATGAGAATCAGGATCAGCACCACAGCCGAAACGCCGCCCACGAGGAGACACCCCAACCGGGCGTGCGTCATGTTGGGAGCCCGCTGCAACTTCGCATGCGGAACGTGAACGCCGCGGGCCGCCGGCTTTTTCCGCGCCCCGGCCCCGGCGGTCGCCGCCCCGGACGCGCGCCGGGCATCGGACTGCTTTCCTCTGGAGTCCGGAGGACGGTAATCCTTGAGCAGATCGTAGGCGCGATTGATCTGCTTCAACTTCTCGTCAGCCCGCCGCCTCAGCTTCTCGTCATCACCGAACCGATCCGGATGCCAGACCTTGACCAGCGATCGATACGCCTCCTTGATCGCCTCAGGAGACGCCCCCTCCTTCAGCTCAAGCGTGCGATGGCTCTCTCGAATTTCGTCATTCATGGCGATCCCGACACGCTAGAATCGCAATCCGGATGTGACAAGAGTCCACGTCAGCGAATGTGCGACGGACGACAATCGACCGCAAATTCCCGTCCTGGACGCGGGTCCGACGTCATTTTCCGCCCCCGGCCATTCCGGAGGCCCTGCGCCGGGGCTCCGGCGGAACCGCCTGGGCGGAACAAGGCAATTTGCGTTGCCACCACCGACCGCGGGCCTTATCAACGTCCGCCGAAAACCAGTTTGTTCAACCCGCAGGAATTCCCGACACCATGAGCATCGACGCCCGACTCGCCGAACTGAATCTCGAATTGCCGCCCGCGCCGCCTCGAGGCGGGGTCTATCACCCCGTCGTCGTCACCGGCAACCTTGCCTACATCTCCGGCCATGGCCCCTACCAATCGGACGAGACCTACCTGACCGGCAGGCTGGGCGACGATCTCGATGTCGAGGCCGGTCAGGCCGCCGCCAAACAGACCGGCCTCGCGCTGCTCGCCACCATGAAGCAGGAACTCGGCAGTCTCGATCGCATCAAGCGCGTCGTCAAAATGCTCGGCATGGTCAACGCCACGCCGGACTTCGGCCAGCACCCCGCCGTGATCAACGGCTGCAGCGAACTCTATCGCGACGTGTTCGGCGAGGAAGCCGGCGTCGGCGCCCGCAGCGCCGTGGGCATGGGCTCCCTCCCCGGCAACATCGCCGTCGAAATCGAGGTCATTTTCGAAATTGAGTAATCAGTAAGCGGTAATCAGTAATCAGTGTTCAGTAAGCGGTAATCAGTTATCTGCCATTTGCCACGCACCCCGCACCCCGCATCCGCCTACGTTCCGCAAAGCCGGAACTTCGTCGTGACAAGCCACGC
>JAYPGD010000611.1:0-3095 GCA_038126655.1 Verrucomicrobiales bacterium | reverse complement strand
GGAGGCGGAGGAAACCGCGCGTCAGGCGATCTCCATTGATCCTTCCGACGGGGACCAGGGCGTCGGCGATCGCATGCGCGCTTACGCTGTGTTGGCTGATATCAGAGATGCGCGTGGCGATGCCGCTGAGGCGGAAGTGTTGCGCGGAGCGGTGCGGGCGATTCGGCAGTCTGAGCGCGCGGATCGATTTTATTCCGCCGGCCTGCATAAGCGGGCGGTCGTGATGTATCGGGAATCGCTGAACCATTTTGCCGACGCCTACTGTATCCAATCCCGACTTGCTGTTCAAATGGCTTCCATGGGTAGGCACGAAGAGGCGGAGGCGCACTACCGGAAAGCCTACGAATTGATGCCTGACAGTTTCGGGAGGGTGGAGAGTCATTGCTTTGGGTGCGAGGGAGCATTTGACGGTGAACGCGCGCAGGGAATCGCGGAGAAGGTCTTTGAGAAACTGGCCCGCGAGACGCCGGACAAGCCGCAGGTTCACTATCTGCTGGGCTACCTGCGTGACAATCAAGGCAAAGCGGGGGAAGCGGTCCGTCACTATGAGCGCGCTGTCGAATTGGATCCGGACTATCTGAATGCCTGGGTGGAGATCGCCGGGGCCGCGGAACGGACGCGGGTTTCTGTGGACCTTCGCGAAACCGCCGTGCTGAATATTCTGCGGCTGGATCCGCTTAGGCGGTATTCCCAGGCCAACATATCTTCGTTTCGCAATCTGAAGAAGCTTTGGCTGGCTCTGGCGTCAGCCGCAGACAAACGAATCGAACCGCCCCAGGCCCTATATCGCTTGACAGCCAGCGCCAAGGCGATGGAGGCGAAGAAGAAGGATACAGAGGTAGAGTATGTTCGGATGGATGCATGGGGTTATCCCCTGGGCACATGGGACAATCCCGCTACAGCGATCCTGTCCAATGGTTATATACAAGCCGCCAGGGAGCTCCTGCAAAATGGCCGAATGGGCTGGTAGGTGTTGCCGTGGAGACTCGCTGATTCTTCGCCTCTGGAATCACAGACGGCGCGGACTCCAAAGAACGGAGCCTCCGTGTCAGAGCGCGGAACTTGGTTCCGCGCGGGGGGCTTATTTCCGCCCCTCGGGAATGATCGTCAGTTTCACCTTCTTTCCGTCGCGGAGGACGACGATGTCGACGGGTTTGTCCACTTTGACCGCATTGAAGGCGACCATGTAGTCGTCGATGTTCTTGACCGGGATGCCGGCGAATTCGACGACGATGTCGCCTCCCTTCATGCCGGCCTTGTCCGCCGGCGCGCCGCCGCGGACGCCGGACAGCTTCACGCCTTCCACCTCGGCCGCGTAGTCCGGGATCGTTCCGAGATAGACCCGCAAGCCACTGACGCTGGCCTTGCTGCTGCGGTCCACCTTGGCCCACTCCGGGCGCGCGCCCGGTTTGACGAGGTCGCGGACGATCGTGCGCGCGAACCTGGTCACACGCTCGACGCCTTCGTAATTCAATGTATCGGCATCATCGGTGGGGCGGTGATAGTCATCGTGCGAGCCGGTGAAGAAGGCGAGCACGGGCACTTTCTTCGGGTAAAAGGAGGTGGCGTCGGTTGGCAGGTAAGGATCGTCCTGGAGTTTGAGGTCGAAGCCGCCGACCACGTTGGCCTTCTCAATCAGGCGTTTCCAACCGGAGGATGAGCCGATGCCCTGGAGGATCAACCGGTTGTAGCGCATGCGGCCGACCATGTCAAAGTTGAGATAGGCCGAGACAAACTGGTGCGGAATGTGGGGATTGTCGGCATAGCGGGCGGAGCCGAGGAGCCCCATTTCCTCGCCGGACCAGAAGCCGAAGATGACGCCGCGAGTGAAGGCCTTGGGGTTCTTGTTTCGCTGTTCGACCAGTTCGGCGGCAAGTTCGAGGAGGGTGGCGCAGCCGGAGGCGTTGTCATCGGCGCCATTGTGGATCTGGCCGAATTCATCCTTGCCGGAGCGGGAGCCGTCTTCGCGTCCGTAGCCGAGGTGATCGTAGTGCGCGCCGAGGAGGACGTATTCGGCGTGCGGATCGCCGCCGCCGGGGAGGAGGATGCCGAGGACGTTCTTCCCGGTCTTGCGGGTGCGCCGGATGGCGGTCTTGATCCGGACAGTGACGCCGGGGATCTCGATGCCGCTGGGCGCGTGCGGATCTTCCTGGTCCAGCGCAGTCTGGAGTTCCTTGAGCGACTTGCCGCCGTTCTTGAGGAGTTCCTGGGCGACCTTCGAAGTGATGGAGGCGGCGATCATGCCGCCGAGGCTGGAATCGCCGGAGAGCGCAATCAGCCTGCCGGAGTTGGGCGAGTTGGGGCCGGAAACAAAGAGCACGGCTTTCGCGCCGCGTTGCTGGGCGACCTTGGCCTTGTAGTAAAGCGCGGCGTAGCGATTGAGTTCCGCCTTGCGCTTCGGTTCAACATCCTCCGGCGTATACCGCAGCACGAGGACGACCTTGTTGCTGACGTTGAGGCCGCTGTAGGGATCGGTCAATCCTCCGCCTTCCTGAGGCATGGCGAGGCCGTAGCCGCCGAAGACAAGTTCCCCGCGAACTTCGCCATTGGCCGAGAAGGCGAGCGGACGAAAATCCTCGTCGACCTTCCAGTCCGTTCCGACGTTGCCTTTCGGATCCTTGCGGACGACGGACAGATGGTTTCCGCTCTGGATGACCTCGGCCCCTGAATTGAACTCAAACTCGTCGTAATAGCTGTCCTCCTCGTCGCCGAAGGATTCGACGCCCGCAAGCTTGAGCTGGTTGGCGATGTATTCCGCCGCCTTGTGCGCGCCGGGCGTCCCGGTTTCACGTCCTTCCAGTTCGTCGGAGGCCAGGTATCCCACGTGCGCCTTGAGATCGGCTTCGCTGATGGATGACGACGTTTTCGGAGTGGTTGCCCGGGCATGTTTCCGTTCTGATGCAAGACCGAGGGCTTCGATTGCCGCCGTATGATTCCATTTCGCCATGAAGAGCTGCGATTTCTTGTTCGCAGTGCGTGTTGCGGTCCAGCAGAGGGTCTCGCCGTCGGGGGAGAAGACGGGCAGGCCGTCGAAGCCGTCCTTGTGGGTGATGCGCACCGGTTCCTTCCGACCCTCGGCGTCCACGAGGTAGAGC
>JAYPGD010000610.1:0-3102 GCA_038126655.1 Verrucomicrobiales bacterium | reverse complement strand
AGCGCCGCACTTTTCGCCCGCCCGGCGCCGCACTTTTGGACCGGCGTTCACAAACCGCTCCTCGGCATCGTCGTGGTCGATTGAGAGCAGGGTCGTCCCGCCGCCGCGTTTTAGCGCGCCGGCCCGGCGATGTTCGCGAATTTGAGCGCGGCCAGCAGGAAGCTGCGCAGGCGCCCCTTTTCGCTTGAAGTCGCCGCGAGCATCTCGCCGGCGAGCAGCTCCGCGAAAAACCCCTGGGTCAGGTCCTCGGCGTCCTCCGGTTTGCGGCCGGAACGGCGCAGGAAACTGTAGATCGGATACCAGTAAGCCCGGCAGATTTCCTCCAGGGCGTTCCGCGCCGTCGTTTCATTCGGGCTGCCCGCCTGCAGAATCAGCGTCCAGCGCGTGCGGGGAAAGGCGCCGCTTCCGTTGCTGTTCGCGCGTGAGGGGGAATCCATGCTTGGCCCTCATTCAAACGAGTCTTCCGCGGCCGCAGCCTTGGCCTTTTCGTAGATCTTGGGATCGATGTCCTTCTTGAGGGTCAGGAGGAAGGCCATGACGTCGGCGAGTTCCTGGTCGGAGAGGACGATGTTCATCGGCGGCATGGGGGAGGCGACGAGTTTCTCGAAGCCTTCGGCGAGTTCGGCGGCGGGCTCGACGAGGCTCTTGTAGAGGTAGTCGCGGTCCTTGCGGTTGGCGATGCCGTCCAGCCAGGGGCCGACAAAGCCGCCCTTGCCCTCGAGGGCGTGGCAGCGGTTGCAGGCGGCCGTGGGGTGTTCCATGAAGATCTTCCGGCCGCGGCCGGCGTCGGCGACGATGGGCTTGTCGCCCTGTTTGGACTCGATGGGGATCAGTTCCACGAGTTCAAGGTCGTCGAACCAAGCCGTGCCCTTGGACTGGCCCCAGCCGCCGAAGAGGGCGTTGAGCGCGACGCGTCCGCCGGCGGCGCCGGAGTTGAAGCGGGACTGGATGCCGGTCCAGTCGCTGTCGCCCTGGATGCCCTGGGTTGCGCCGGTGCGCTGGAGTTGATGGATGTTGAGCTGGGCGCCGCGGGCGCCGGTGACGCCGGCGGTCTTGACCCAGGCGGAGAGGCGATACTCGGTGTTGGACTTGAGTTCGACTGTCGTGGTGAGGCTGGCGTCGTGGCCGCTGGTGGATTTGATGCGGATGGAGCGGCCTCCGGTGCGAACGTGCTCGGGATTGGTCTCCGGGGCGATTTCGAGGCCGTCGCGGGGGCCGGAGTAGCGCATGCGGCGCCAGTCGTCGGGGAGGCCGCCGGCGGCCTTTTCGAAGGAGGCGTTCGGGATGAGGTTGGGGCCGGCCTTGAAGCCGGCGACGGAGGCGACGGTTCCGCCGCAGGCGCGGAGGGCGAGGGAGAGCCATTCGTCCTCGGCGTTCTCCTGCTGTTTCAGCAACAGGCTGGCTGTGCGGGCGCGCGCTTCGCTGTCGGGCAGTTTGGCCAATTTGACAAAGGCTTCGCGCCGGACGTGGAGGTCCTTGTCCGCCAGGACGGCGCTGTCGAAGAACATCTGGAAGGATTTGCCGTCGATGCCCAGGGCCTTGACGGCGTTGCGGCGGACGGCGGCGTCGGGGTTCAACAGGGCGGCGCGATGGGTCTTCTCGTCGAGTTGGCCGAGGCCGTGCAGGGACCAGAGGGCGTGGATGGCGGCGGGACCTTGAGTGGCGGCGAGTTCCTTCAGGGCGGGCGCGGCGTCCTTCACGCCGCCATCGACCAGCAGGCGCTGCGCGGTGGAACGCCAGAAGAGATTGTCGTTCTTGAGCGCGGCGACGAGTTGCGCGGGTTTCGCGTTGGCGAGGGAATCGATTTTCGATTCGGGCGCGCCGTCCCGGATGACGCGATAGATGCGGCCGTGTTGGCGGTCGCGGTTGGGATTGATGTGGGCGTTGCCCTTGCCGGTTTTGGCCGCGTAGCCGCCGCGGCCGGGATTGGGCGTGGGGTTGTGTTGGATGATGAAGTTGTACCAGTCCGCGACCCAGAGGTTTCCTTCCGGGCCGACCTCGGCGAGGATGGGGGAGAACCATTCATCCGCGCTGGCGAGGAAGCTGTAGGCGTTCTTCGCCTTGTAGCCGGAGCCGTCCTTGTCGATGCGATATATGCCGAGGAGGTTGCCGGTCGGTCCGGCGACGAAGGCCATGCGGTCGCGCCAGCTTTCGGGGAAGTTGTCGGAGGTGGCGAAGGCGTGGCCGGCCGCGGCGGTGTAGCCGCCAAAGACATCCACCTGGCGGATGTTCGGGGTGATGGGATGAAAGGTGGGCGAGTCGGCGATCATCTTGGCGCTCATGCGTTTCTTGGCGCCGTAGGCGGACTGGGGGATGCCGCAGAAGAAGGAGGGATTGTTGTTGGCGGTGGAGCCGAAGACATCGCCGTTGGACATGAAGCCGAGGCCCCAGGTGTTGTTGTTGAACTGGCCGATGAATTCGATGGAGGAGGCGTCCGGCTTGAAGCGGAAGGGGCCCATGCCGAAGTCGTGCGTCTCGCCGCCGAGCGAACCGCGGAAGCGCGAATAGCCGACCGTGCCCCAGATCTGGTTGTCGAAGCCGTAGCGGAGATTGGACGGGCCGGCGTGGGTGTCGCCGTCGCCCCAACCGCTGAAGAGCAGCTGGCGGACGTCGGACTTGTCGTCTCCGTTTGTGTCCTTGAGAAAGAGGAAGTCGGGCGCGTGGGCGACGATGACGCCGCCGCGGGAGAAGGTGAAGGAGGTGGGGATGTTCAGGCCGTCGGCGAAGACCGTGACCTTGTCAGCCTTTCCGTCCTTGTCGGTGTCTTCGAGGATCTTGATGGAGTCGTTGCCCTTGCGGTCGCGGGTCATCTCATTCGGGTAATCCTTGGATTCGGCGACCCAGAGCCGGCCGCGTTCGTCCCACTGCAGGTAGATGGGATTCACGATCATCGGCTCGCTGGCGAAGAGCTCCATCCGCCAACCGACCGGGACGCGGGTATGGTCGAGGCTGTCCTCGGGAGAGAGGGGCAGTTGGTATTTCAGGGGGGCGGGGCGTCTCTCGTAGTTGGGGATGTTGCCGCGGGTCTCGTACTTCAGCGGGGCGCGCCGGGCGATGAAGTCTGCGTAGGTCGCCTTCCGCTTGTCGCCGACGGCCCAGAGG
>JAYPGD010000609.1:1660-3129 GCA_038126655.1 Verrucomicrobiales bacterium | reverse complement strand
ACGGAGCGGGACTTGTTGAATGTGCACGGCTCGTTCTACGAACTTCCGGCGCGCAATGCGCAGGGTCTGGCCAAGATTCGCCCGATCTCGACGCACGACCTGTTCGTGCACTACTTCTGTTCCCGCAACGGCCTCCTTTTTTTCACGGGCATCGACGGGGAGACCGAGAGCGACCATATCTTTCGGAGCGCGGACGGCAAGGCGGCGGTTTGGGTCGGCGTCGTGGATGATCTGTGGAAACTGGGCAAGCCGCGCGGCCAGGGCGGACGCTGGAAGGAAACCCTTATTCAAGCCGGTCAGCCGTCCGATCCCTATCTGATGACCGGCTACGATCGGAAGGAGGTCGAACTGACGTCCGCGTCGGACGCCGGTATCTTGCTGGAGGTGGATGTGGATGGAACAGGACTGTGGATCCCTTATCGGAAATTCAATCTGACGGCTGGCCAGCCTCTAAGTCATGAATTTCCAAAAGGATACAGCGCGTATTGGATCCGCGCGGTCAGCGACGCCGACACCACCGCCACCGTTCAGTTCCGGTATCAGTGATGGGGCGGATTCGTGGCAGCCTGGCGTCAGGAGAACGAGACCCCGGGATCGTTCTTGCAATAAAACGGGACTTGAATCACATGGAAGATTGACTTCCGTGCCGCGGTCTGCTACCCAACGAAATCTGTTGGTTGGGACAATTGGGTCAATTGGAATTCTCCCACCACTGACGGCGATGGGTGGCCGTTGCCTAGACAATCGAAAGTAGTTTCCACCGGTGATGGAGCAGGATCAGAATTTGGGATTTGCGGTGAATCATGGCGATGATTTCACCTTGGAAGCTCTTGAGCCTCGTCTCCTCCTCTCTGCCGACCCGTCTCTTTTGTCCGAAATCCTGACGGAAACTGATCCCAGCGCCTCGGCAGGAGTAATGGAGGCCGAGTTGCATGAAGACTTTCCCGCATCCCCGCATGACCTGACCTCGGACTCCGAGTCGTTCGACCTGCTTGATGTCGACAATGCCGAATTGGTTCCGGCGGACGGATCCGAGCCGGAAACTTTGGTTCTGCAGACGGGGGACGTCCTCGCCGGCGTGGGCGAGGTGGCGGGGCGCGTGGTCAATTCCGGGGCGGTCAAGCCGGGCAACTCGCCGGGCATCATGATGCTCACCGATTTCACCCAGAATGCGGATGGGATGACGGTGATCGAGATTGGCGGCACGGACGGTCCCGGGGTCGATCCCTCGGGGCACGACCAGATTCAGGTGACCAACGACGTATCCCTGGACGGCCTGCTCGAAATTCAACTCATCAACGGCTTCACCCCATCGATGGGCGACAGCTTTGAGATCCTGACTTGGGGCGGCTCCCGAACGGGGGAATTCTCGCTTTGGAAAGGTTCCGCCATCGCCGCCAACAATGGCATCGCCTTTAAGCCGGTCTACAACGACGCCACCAAGAAACTCACTTTGGAAGTCGTTTCCG
>JAYPGD010000609.1:0-1650 GCA_038126655.1 Verrucomicrobiales bacterium | reverse complement strand
TTCCGTGCACAGTGTTACGCCTGCAGCGGAGACCGCGCTTCAAACCGGCCTGGCTCACCTGGAGCAGATCGGCGACGCCTTGGACGGCATCGATCAGTTTGCGGACAACCTGCCGCTCGTGGGCAACTCGTTGGGCGCCTTGGTGGACACCGGAACGGCCATCAACGACGCCTTGCAAAGCCCGCTGGCCACGCTCCTCGCCGGTTTGCCCACCCAGGCTCAGGTGACCGCCACCATCGAAGGGTGGGACGGAATGACCCTCGGTTTGTTCGATGTCACCGTGAACGGGGTCTTGGGCAACTATGGCGCCATGGCCGCCGATCCCATGTCTTGGGACGTGTCTCTAACCATCAGTCGGACCCAAAGCGTCACCTTGAACCTGGGTTCCGGGGCCCTTTTCGATGCGGTGTTTGGGTCTGCGCCCATGGTGAATTTCACGGCTGAAGTGAATCTCGATTTCCGGTTCGGTTACGACGGGGTCTTTTACGTTGAGTTGGACAAATTGGAGGGCAAGCTGGGCGCGGATACGACGCTGGCCGCGGGATCGGACCTCGACCTGACCGAGTCGGGCGGGACCTCGAATATCGCTATTTCCGGCGGTTCCTTGATGCTGGAAGCCTCGGTCATGGCGGCGGCCGACGCCAGTATCCTGACCTCGGGGCGCATTGAAGGCGCCACGTTGGCGGATATTGCAGGCGGGAGCATTTCGGTCGGAGACGCCTTCAACCTGACGCCCGGCGGGGCCGCCGATGTGTCGTTTGACCTGGCATCCACGCCCGCCTTTCCGGCATTGGACTACTCCGGGAGCCGCGCGTTGACACTCAATCTTACCGAGCTCTTCGGCGAGCCGGATCCGGATTTCCGTCTGGCGGTTTCGGGATCGTTGATGATTGGCGGCCAGTCCTTGAGCGGGACCTTCTCATTCCGCAAGGCGCCGTCCGGCATTTTGGTCCAGGCAAGCGGAGTGTCCCTGGAGCTTTCGACCGGAGCCGGCGCCACCAAGAAGCGGGTCGCCCTCTTCGAGAACGGCAGCGGAACGTTCCTCTACAACGACGACGGCGTGGCCGGCACGGCCTCCCTGACGCTGACCGACGGTCCGGATCACGCGAATCTCAGCCTCACGGGCGCCTCGGCCAGCCTTGCCTTCAACACCACCGACGACGCGATATCCGATATCGACGGCGTGACCGTCAATTTGCCGGCCGGGGACTTCCTGCGGGTTTCCGGCTCCCTGGAACTCTCGTTGACGGACCCTCAGGCGAGCTTGACGGGCAGTTTTGTGTTCGAACGTCACGACCCGACGCCGGGATCGCCCGACAGCGGCGACGAAGTGGTCACGACGGCGCTGAGCGGCGGTTCCTTCGCCTTTGACGACGGAACCAGCGATCTCCTTTCGGTTTCCGGGGTCAGCGGCGCTTTGGTCTTCACGCCCGACGGCGTGGTTGGGGAGGCCGAAGGCTCTGTCAGCCTGAACGCCGGGGGCCTCGCCCTGAGCGGAACCTTCCAGGTGGCGCTCAATGACACTTCCTCCGCCTACATGCAGACCGTTCCGGTGGAGGGCGCAAGCGTCATGATCGATGTGCCGGCCGGGCCCTATCTTCGGGTTTCCGGCGACGACGCGACCCTGACCGTCCTGGGCATCGGGTTGAC
>JAYPGD010000608.1:0-3145 GCA_038126655.1 Verrucomicrobiales bacterium | reverse complement strand
CCCCGCGAATTTGAACCCTGAGAACGAACGAGAAAACCACGGACAATCATGAGCAATTCAGCCCCGAAACTTCACAACGCGATGTGGCCCGGCCTGGTCGGCAAAGGAGATGAAGAAGGCCAGGAGCCGCCGATCAGCCTGGAGCGCATGCTCGATCTCACCGCCGCGGCCGAGGTCAACGGTCAGAAGTTCGACGGCATCGATTACTTTCTCTTCCTCCCCCACACCAACCCGGAGGCCAGCGACGACGAGTTGAAGGGCATTGCCGACCTGATCGCCGGCAAGGGTTTCGACATCGGCTCCCTGGTCGCGCCGGTCTGGCCCGGCACCGTGGGCGATTCCGCGATGGGCGACGAGGCGGCGCGCGAGAAGTTCCTCAGCGCGGTCACGATGGCCTGCCGCGTGGCCAAGATCTTCAACGAGCACGGCGCCCGCAAGAGCGGCGTCATCCGCATCGACTCCGCCGAGTTCGGCGTCAACCAGTGGAAGGAGGATCCCCAGGCCAACACCGCTAGGATCGTGGAGACCTTCAAGGAGGCCGCCAAGATCGCCGCCGACAACGGCGAGCGACTGGCCGCCGAGGGCGAGATCTGCTGGGCCGGCATGCACAGCTGGAAGGACATGCTGGACGTGCTCGAAGGCGTCGGCATGCCCGAGACGCTCGGCTTCCAGGCCGACATGGCCCACACCTACCTCTACCTCATGGGCTACAACGCCCCCGAGCACGCCCTGCTCCAGGAGGGCTATAGCGAGGAGGAATTCTACGCGGCCTACGAGCAGATGACCGACAAGCTCCGCCCGTGGACGATCGATTTCCATGTCGCCCAGAATGACGGCGAGGTCCATGGCGCCGGCTCCCACGACAAGACCGGCAAGCACTGCCGCGCCGACGACCCCAACGGCAAGCTCGACATCGTCAAGTGCGCCGGCTACTGGCTCAAGGACGCGCCCGACCGCGGCATCAAGCACATCTGCTGGGACGGCTGCATGTTCCCCAACGCCGTGCTCGAGACGCCGGACACCTGGAACACCATCCTAGACGCGATGATCAAGGTTCGCGACGCCCACGGCTGGAACGCCTGAGCCGCGTCAGCGACACTTTCGATCCGCCCGTATGGACAGCGCTCTGGAAAAGTCGATCCAAGCGATCGCCAACGCCCTCAACGACCGCTTCCATCATTGCAGGACCATCGGAAGGCTGAAGGCCGTCCATGGTCTGCCCACCCTGCGCAAGACGGTCGAAGACGCGGTCAAGCAGCGGGCGCGGGATCGCTTTGAAGGCGTCGGCGAGGAGATCGACGCCCTCTTCGATCACATTCTATCCCATTCGCGCGGCCTGCAGGACCACGTGCGCCAGGCGTTCGAGGAGGCGGGCGCCAAGGCTGGTGAGGATCTTTCCGATGACGTCGACGCCCAGATCGACGAGCAGCGTCGGACGGTTCAGCTCGCGGACGCGGCCTTGCTTGAAGCGCTCAATGAATTCCGGGCAAGGCGCTCGGAGGGCGACAATGGGAGCGACGTTGCCGAAGAGATCGCCGGCGCGCTTCAGAACACCCTCGAAACGCCGGACGATCCGCGCTTCGACGGGGAACTGCGGTTGATCTCCGAACAGATCGCGGCGTTGTCCTGAATCGCGGCATTCGTTGAATCCGTAGGTTTTCCCGTTTTACACATGAAAAACGCCGTTTCCATCATCGTGGTCGTCGCCGTCGTCTTCCTGGCGGTCAAGTTCTGGGGCGGCGACGCCGACAAGCCGGCCAAGGGCAAGGCCGAGGCCAGGGAGCGCCAGACCACGGCGACGGTTGAAAAGACCAAGATCAGCTTTTCCATCAGCGTCGCCGGCGAGATCACCCCGGCCGAGCAGGTGTCCGTCCGCCCCGAGGTTCCGGGCAAGATCTCGGAATTGCCGGTCGATATCGGCGACAGCGTGAAACAGGGCGAGTTGCTCTTCTCACTCGATGACGAGGAGCTTCAGATCGAGCTGGCCACGCGCGAGACCGAGATCGCCAGCGCCAAGCTCCAACTCGAGAAAGCCCGGCAGGACCTTGATGTCGCCAACCTGGAAATCGCGGTCGAGTCCGCCCAGACCCGGCTGATTCGCTCCAAGCTGGAATCCGAAAAGGCCCATGAGGACTTTCAACGGAACGAGAAGCTGTTCAAAGACGAACTTGTTTCCAGGGAGGTCCACCAGACCGCGAAGACCAATTACGAACTCGCGAAGAATGCCATCACCTCCGCGGAGCGCGATCTGGAACTCGCCAAGGACCGCCTCAAGAAGACCGCCGAGCAGGCGCAGACCGATTTTGAACTGGCCAAGAATCTCGTCGAGAAGGCGAACCGAAGCCTCGACCTCACCAAGGACCGGCTGAGCAAGACGCGCATCATCGCGCCCTTCGACTGCACGGTCCTGACGCGGCCGGTGTCGGTCGGACAGGCGGTCTCGGGATCCGGCGGCTTCAACAGCGGCACCGAGGTGCTGACCATCGCCAACCTCAACGAGATGATCATCAACGCCCATGTCAATCAGGCGGACATCACGCGGCTGACCAAGGACATGCGGGTCGAGGTCCAGGTCGAGGCCGTGATCGGGCTCAAGGTCAACGGCAAGGTCGAGCGCATCGCGCCGCAGGCCACCATCCGCAACGGCATCAAGGGATTCGAGGCGCGCATCCTGTTGACCGACGTCGACCCCCGCATTCAACCCGGCATGACGGCCAAGATCTCCATTCCGGTCGCGTCGGCCGAGGATGCGGTCGCCGTGCCGCTGGCCGCCGTCTTCACGGAACGCGAAGGGCGGCATGTCTTCGTCGTCAAGGGCGACGCCTTCGAGCGCCGGTCCGTCGACATCGGCGTGTCGGATTACAAATTCGCCGAAGTGTTGTCCGGTCTCACCCCCGGCGAAGTCGTCGCGCTCGAACCGCCGGGCGAAGAGGCGGAGATCATCGAACCGGAGAAGAAGGACCCGGATTCGTGACGCGTTGCGCGTGTCGCGTGATGAACGCTCAGAGCCCAAGTGAATCATGAGGCCGCCTCACCGTCCAAAGTGTCCCTGAACTGTTGACGTCCCAAGAATCACCCCCCGCCCCCCCGCCCCCCAACCCCCCCCCCCCCCCCCCCCCCCCCCCCCCCCCCCCCCCCCCCCCCC
>JAYPGD010000607.1:0-3152 GCA_038126655.1 Verrucomicrobiales bacterium | reverse complement strand
CCCGTGTGCTGCACCGCGCCGATGGACTTGGTCAGCATGAGGCTGTCCTCCGGCAGGGCGAGATTGATGCGGCGACCGATGAATTCCCGGGTCAGGCGGTCGTAGTCGCCATCCGGATCGAAGCCGAACAGGGAGAGGCGGAAGCCGTCCTTGCCGCGGGAGGAGCCGTGGCAGGGTCCGGAGTTGCAGGTCGCCTTCATGAACACCGGCATGACGTCGAGCTTGAAGCTGATCGGCCGGTCCTCCTTCGCCTTGGCGACGCTCACCGGAAGCTTGAGCTTCTGCCCGCCGAATTCGATCGCCACCTCGGTCTTGCCGTCGGCGGTCGGATACAACGTTTGGCTCTCAAACTTCACCAGCTTGGGGTCCGCGATGGTGTATTTCGCCTTGGCGGAGACATCCTCCGTGATGCCGTCGGCGTAAACCGCCTGTACGACGATAGACTGCCGGTCGCGGGAAGTGGTGAGGTTGGCGTCGGGCGGATAGACATTGAGGTCGGTCAGCGCGGCATTGCGCGCCTGGGCGCCGACCGTCAGCGCCAGGCAAAGTCCGCCAATCAGGGCTTTGGATCTCATGGTGTTCATGAAGTCGATGGTCATGTTTGAGGTAAACAGGTCGTCGCCAGCCTGCGCTTACTTGGCGAGGGCGACCTTTTTCTTGTCGTCCTTCTTCTCAGCCGCCTTCTCCTCGGCGGGCTTGGGCTTGGTCACGATGAAGCGCCCGCTGGTCGCGCAGATGAAATCCATGGGCTCGCCGTTCTTGTCGGCGGTCATGCGCCAATAGATGGTCTTGCGGACGCCGGTCGGGGTCTTCTCGCTGGTCTTGATGGTGAAGACCGCCTCCTTGGTGTCCTTGGTGATTTCGACCGGTTCGGCCGTGCAGTAGGCGGGCAGGCTGTGGAGGGTGAGCTTGGCCTTGCCCTCAAAGGGGACCTTGTGGTCCAGCTTGCACTTGAATTCAATCTCCTTGCCCTGCTCGGTGGAGGTGGTCTGGAATTTGCCAAGCACCAGACGCGGGACGATTTCAAAATCGATGAAGTCGGAGGAGGTCCAAAGCTCGCCGCCGGAGATGGCGGTGCGGGCCTGCACGCAGACCTTCCAGGAACGGACCTGAGCATTGTAACGGGCGTCGACCCGGTATTTGCCCTTGTTCTGCCCCTTGGGGATCTTGATGTAGGAACTGGCGGAGACTCCGGGCGGCCGGAAGGGGAAGAAGCAGTAGATGTCGCCATCCCAACCTTCCTTCTTCTTCACGTCGATCTCCAGGTACTGGATGCCGTATTGCACGATCGGCACCTTGGGCTGGGTGAGGGAGATGCTGAAGGGAGCCTCCTCGCCGACCGCCACGGCCAGTTTGTCGAGCGTCTTGACCTTGTAGACCGTGGAGTTCGGGCTGGCGTGGACAAGATCGATCTTCTGCGCCAGACCGCCCTCGGCGATGTCGGTCGGCTTGCCGTCCTTCATCAGCTTGACCTCGGGGGAGACGAACTTGCCGCCGACCGGGGCATCCGCCGCCGCCTCAAAGATCAACGGGAAGGTGCTCAGGTTGCCGGGC
The DNA here is from genome assembly GCA_038126655.1 of Verrucomicrobiales bacterium. Lineage (GTDB taxonomy): Bacteria > Verrucomicrobiota > Verrucomicrobiia > Limisphaerales > JAYPEY01 > JAYPEY01. The sequence continues at coordinate 1,598 of JAYPGD010000607.1, read as the reverse complement.
ATGATGTCGGACACCAGCTTCACGCCCCTCGGCAGGTCCGCGATGTTGAACTGCAGGTCGCCGCGCAGGCCGTTCTGGCGAGTCGCGGTCATCATGGTGGCGAAGCGGTTGCCCTTCGGGATCACCATCGCCTGAAGCGACTGCGAATCGCGGCGCGCGACATGCGGGATGCTCATGGCGTAGCTCGGCTGGTAGGGGGTCAACTCCACGCGATAGGTGAAGTCGGCGCGACCGCGGCTCAGGTGGTCGTTGATCCGGATGATGTACTCGCCATCGGCCGGGACGTTGAACCGCACGTAGCTGTCCTGGATGCCGGAGGCGTCGTCATTGCCGGTCACGCGGCCGCCCTTGCTGTTGTAGATGTTCAGGACCGGGTCCAGGTCGGAGCGGATCAACTGGCTGTGAACGCGGACATGGAAGCTCTGCCCCTTCTTGGCCGTGAAGCTGAAGCAGTCGATGTCGCCCGGTTCGGAGATGATGCCGTTGAAGGCCGCGGGAACCGGCTTGTCGGTCTTGGTCGCCTGGGCGAAATCGTTGTTCGGCTCGGCCTCGATCACGTCGTCGAAGGGCGAGACGCGGAAGGCGTTCGGAAAGGGGGAACTGACGCCGCCCTGCACAGCGGCCACGCCGTAATCCTCATCGGGAGCGGCCGGAAGCTTGAATTCCTGTTCGAAGTCGCCCGAGGCGTCGCCGATGAACTTCACCTTGACGGTCGAGCCGGCCTTGCCGCCCGCGGGGAACACGGCCACCGGGCGCGGGACGCTGCCGCGGTGCGCGCGGGAGGACCGGTCACGCCCGCCGCCATAGTCCGCCTCGCGGAGCTGCACGATGTAGGTCCCGTCAGCCGGGGCGATCGTCGTCACCGACGGATCCTGCAGCGCCAGCGGCGTATCGTCGGATTCGGCAAGAATCTCGCCGTCCATGTTCTGAATGGCGACGTAGGGATCGAAGAGGGTCATGTTCAGGCGCACGCCCTCAACCTCGGCCGAGATGCGCTCGCCCTTCTTTGCGGTCACCTTGTAATAGTCGATCTCCTCGGAATCCACGCGGCCCTCGACCGTGACATTGCCCTTCAACTCCTGGGCTTGGGCGAATTCGTTGTTGGGCTCCTTCTCGTCCACATTGGCGAAGGGGCCGACATTGAAGGTGCGCACCTGGCTGATTCCGGTGGCCGTGCGCAGACGGAAGCGGTATTCGCCGAGGCGGGCGTCCTTGGCAATGCGGAACTTCGCCTTCACCGAACGATCCTTGGGCTCGGTGATGGAGAGAACCTCGATGCCCGGCTCGTAGAACATGATCTCCTTGGCGTCGCCGAGGCGGTAACCGGTGATGGTCACCTCGACCTCGGATCCGCGCTGGGCGCCCAGGGGCTTGATCCATTGGAAGCTGTCGCCGTAGCCGCGCGTATTGCCCACCTTGGGGTCCACGGCCGACGCATTTCCGGCCAGCAGAATGGCCGCGGTCATCAACGCAATGAGTTTCTTCATGATTGGATTGGCTTTCTTCCAGGTCGTCCGGACGGGAGAACCGACGTCATCCCGTTCGATTTTATTTTGTTTCGATAAGGAGCAGCCTGACGGCGTTCACTCCGTCAGGCT
>JAYPGD010000606.1:436-3154 GCA_038126655.1 Verrucomicrobiales bacterium | reverse complement strand
TCCTTGTCCACCGCCTACGCCGACGACGGCGAACAGGAAACCCGCGTCCAACGCCACATCCAACGCTTCAACAGCCGCGAATTCGCCGACCGGGAGGAACTGAGGCTCACCTTCCAGAACGGCAAGACCCTCGATGTCGAGGTCTCCAATGCGATCGTCGAGATGGAAAACCGCGAGCAACTCCTGCTGAGCGTTTTCCACGACATCACCGAACGCCGGCGCGCCGACGACAAACTGCGCGAGTCCGAACTGCTCTACCACTCCCTCGTGGAAAGCCTGCCCCAGAACATCTTCCGCAAGGACCTCAACGAGCGTTTCACTTTCGCCAACCAGAACTTCTGCAAACTGATGGGCAAACCCCTTGAGGAAGTGCTCGGCAAGACCGACTTTGACTTCTCGCCCAGGGAACTCGCCGAGAAATACCAGGAGGACGACCGGCGGGTGATGGCCGCAGGCAAACCGTTCCAGACCATTGAGGAACACTGCGAACCCGGACAACCCACCATCTACGTCGAGACCGTCAAGACCCCGCTCTACGACCGCGACGGCAACATTGCCGGCATTCAGGGCATCTTCTGGGACGTCACCGAGAAGAAACGCACCGAAAACCAATTGAACTACGAGCGGGACCTCCTCCGCTCCCTGCTCGACACCATTCCGGACCGCATCTATTTCAAGGACCGGGACTCCCATTTCATCCGGATCAGCCGCGCCTTGGCGGACCAGTTCGGCCTGGACGACCCCGAGGAGGCCATCGGCAAGTCCGACTTCGACTTCTTCACCAGGGAACACGCCCAACCCGCCTTCGAGGACGAGCAGAAGATCATCGAGACCGGCAAGCCCATCATCGGCAAGACCGAAAAGGAGACCTGGACCGATGGCGAAACCACCTGGGCGCTGACCACCAAGATGGCCCTCCTGAACACCGAGGGCGAGACCATCGGCACCTTCGGCGTCTCCAAGGACATCACGGAACTCAAGCAGGCCGAGGAACAACTGGCCCTCACCCGCGACGCCGCCCTCGAGTCCGCGCGGCTCAAATCCGAATTCCTCGCGACCATGAGCCACGAGATCCGGACGCCGCTCAACGGCATCATCGGCATGACCGGCCTGCTCCTCGACACCACCCTCAATTCCCAACAACGCGACTTTGCCCGGACCGTCCGATCCAGCGCCGACGCCCTCCTCGACATCATCAACGACATCCTCGATTTCTCCAAAATGGAGGCCGGACGCCTCGTCTTTGAAAAAATCGATTTCGACCTGCGAGGCGTGGTCGAGGACATCGCTGAACTCATGGCCGAACGCGCCCAGTCCAAAGGCATCGAATTCGGCTGCGACGTCCAGCCCGACATGAGCACCCTGCTGCGCGGGGATTCCAGCCGCATCCGCCAGGTCATCCTCAACCTGGTCGGCAACGCGGTGAAGTTCACCACCGCCGGCGAGGTCGTCATCCGGGTCTCCAAGGAGGCCGAAACCGACGAGGCCCTCACCGCCCGCGTCGCGGTCTGCGACACCGGCATCGGCATCAGCCGGAACAATGCCGACAGGATCTTCGAGGCCTTCACCCAGGCCGATGGCAGCACCACCCGCCGCTACGGCGGCACCGGCCTGGGCCTCGCCATCTGCAAACAGTTGATCGAAATGATGGGCGGCCAGATCGGCGTCGACAGCGTCGTGGGCGAAGGCTCCACCTTTTGGTTCACTCTTCGCCTCGACAAGCAGGTCAAGCCCCACGAGACCAGCCACGATGTCGCCTCCCTGAAAAACCGGCGCGTCCTGGTCGTCGACGACAACGCCACCAACCGTGAGATCGTCATGCACCAGACCCTCGCCTGGGACATGGCCGCCCAATCCGCAAACAACGGCGCGGAGGCGCTCCAGGAATTCCGGCGCGCCGCAGGCGAGGAATGCCCCTACGAGATCGCCCTGCTCGACATGCAGATGCCCGAGATGGACGGCGTCCAACTGGCGCGAACAATCAAGGCGGACCCCGCGATCGCCGACACCCGGCTCGCCATGCTGACCTCTCTCAGCGACCGCTTCGATCCCGAGGAACTCGCCGATGCCGGCTTCTCTGCCTCCCTCGTGAAACCGGTCAAACAGAAACGACTCCTGGACTGCATCATCAGAACCCTGGCTGGAGAGGACTCCATCAAGGATCTCTCCACCGTCTCACCAGGCACCGATTTCTTTCACCGCAGCCAGTTTGCCGACTCCCACAAGCGAATCCGCATCCTGCTCGCCGAGGACAACTCCGTGAACCAGAAGGTCGCCCTGCTCCAGCTCAAACGCCTCGGCTTCGGCGCCGACTGCGTGGCCGACGGAGCCGAAGCCGTCGAAGAACTCAAGCGCGTGCCCTACGACGTCGTGTTGATGGACTGCCACATGCCCATCAAGGACGGCTACGAGGCAACCCGCGAAATCCGGGCGCTGGAGCGCGCCTCCCGCGCTGAGAACCCCGACCTGACGCCCGCCTACATCATCGCCATGACCGCCAACGCCATGGAAGGCGACCGGGATCGGTGCCTCGAGGCCGGCATGGACGATTACGTCGCCAAACCCGTCGAATCCGAACTCCTCGCCACCGCCTTCGAACGCGCCCGCAAACACATCGACGCGAATTCCCCGGAGCCTGAAGCCAAGGACCAGGAGCAGGACAAGCCCCAATCCGAAGCCGCTCCCGAGACGCCCCCCGACGACGACGCGGCCGACTGC
>JAYPGD010000606.1:0-426 GCA_038126655.1 Verrucomicrobiales bacterium | reverse complement strand
CCCCAGAATCCGACGCCATTCCGGAAGCGCAAACCGCCCCCGAAAACGACGACGCCGGCGACTGCATCGATCTCAGCGTGATCGATGGACTCCGCGAACTGCGCGAACCCGGCGAACCCGATCCCGTCGCCGAACTGATCGATCTCTACCTGGCCGACTCCCCCAACCGCGTCGAACAGATGCGCGCCGCGGCGGCCGACAACGACCCGGCCGCCCTGAAGGTCGCCGTGCATACGCTCAAGGGAAGCTCCAGCAACCTCGGCGCAAAGCCGCTGGCCATGTTGTGCGCCGAATTTGAAAAGCGCGTGAGCAAGGGGGACCTCGACGACGCCGTGGATCGGGCGGACGCCATTGAACAGGAGTTTGCAAGGCTCCGGGCCATTCTGGAACGGGAACGCGAACGCTGAGTCCCATGAAGATTCTCAT
>JAYPGD010000605.1:0-3154 GCA_038126655.1 Verrucomicrobiales bacterium | reverse complement strand
GATTCGGCCTGAACATCAACGCCGTGGCCCGGCAGGTGCGCGACATGGTCAAGGGCGCCGAGGCGACGCGCTTCAATCTCAAGGACCGCCGCATTCCCATCGTGGTGCGGCTGGAGGAGCAGAATCGCTCGCGGGTCGAGGACATCGGGCGGCTGATTGTCAATCCGGGCGGGGAGCGCGACATCCCGCTGAGCTCGGTCGCCGACCTGACCGTAGGCGAAGGCCCCAGCGAGGTGCGACGGATCGACGGCAAACGCGTGGCCCTGGTGGAGGCCAATCTGGGCGAGGCCTCGCTGGGCTCCGCCGTGAAGGCCATCGAACAGGCCCTGGATTCCGGCATCGATTGGCCGACGGACATGACCTGGTTCATCACCGGCCAGAACGAGGAGTGGGAGCGCAGCGAGGGCAGTCTTTACCTGGCCCTGGGGCTGAGCCTGTTCCTGGTCTACGTGATCATGGCGGCGCAGTTTGAGTCGTTGATGCAGCCGCTCGTGATCATGTTCACGATCCCGCTGGCCTTCTTCGGAACTGTTCTTGGCCTGAAGGCGTTGGGTATCAGCCTCTCGATCGTCGTGTTTCTCGGCATGATCATGCTGGCCGGCATCGTGGTGAACAACGCCATCGTGCTGGTGGACTATGTGAACATCCTCCAACGCCGCGGCGCGGCGTTGCGCGAAGCCAGTGTGACCGCCGGTTCCGTGCGCCTGCGCCCGATCCTTATCACCACCGCGACGACCGTCCTGGGGCTCCTGCCCATGGCCATGGGGCTGGGCGACGGCGCGGAGATCCGCACTCCCATGGCCATCGCCGTCATCTGCGGCCTGATCACCTCGACCTTCCTCACGCTGCTGATCATCCCGACGATCTATTACCTGCTGGAGAGTCTGCGGATGAAGGTCGTGAGGACGGCGGAGGAAGGAAACGAGTTGGAATGAAATCCGAATCTCGAAGAAACAAATCCGAAACAAATTCGAAACACGAATATTGAAATACGAAACAGGACAGTGTTGTTGGATGCGACCGACGACCGAACGGTGAAGCACGAAGAGATCAATGGGAGATTCAGACAATTCGAAGAAATATGATCTGGAGGATCGCACCTTTGAGTTTGCGAAGCGTGTGCGGGCATTGGTGAAGAAGATCCCACGCACGATCTCAAACACCGAAGACGTGAAACAGTTGGTCCGCGCCAGCGGATCCGTCGGAGCCAACTATATCGAAGCAAACGAGTCGCTGGGTAAGAAAGATTTCCTCATGCACATCAAGATCTCTCGCAAAGAATCAAAGGAATCGCGCTTCTTTCTTCGTTTGATCGACGTTGGGAGCGACTCTGACGCATCCGCGGACCGCGACACATTGGCCGGCGAAGCCACTGAACTGATGAACATCTTCGGAGCAATCCTTCGAAAAAGCAGTTGAAGAAGCCATGACGTTTTCCTCCCCCTATTCCTCTGCGACGTTCGCTATTCCATTTCGTTTGCCGTTTCAACCTCAACGAGCCCTTGGCGTTTCGACATTCCTGATTTCGTATTTCGAGTTTGTTTCGGATTTGTCTCTTCGTATTTCGAATTTCCTTCACCCCCGGTGAACGACAACACCCCAGACCAACCATCGTCCGAGAACCTCACCGGTTCGCTGACCCGCTTTTCTTTGGATCGGCGGATCACGGTGCTGGTGTTGTTGATGACGATCATCGTGGTCGGGATCATCGCGTCGTTGGGGATTCCCCTGGAGACCTTTCCGCGCGGGTTTGAATCGCCTTCACTGCACGTGAATGTCCCGTGGCGCGGCGCGCCGGCCCAGGCGGTGATGGAAAAGATCACGCTGCCGCTGGAGGAGGAGCTCAGCACGGTTCCCGGCATCGACAACCTGAATTCCTGGACCCGCACGGGCGGCGCGGGCGCCTACCTCCGCTTCAAGTCCGGCACGGACATGGATGTCGCCTATCGGGAGGTGCGCGATCGCATGGAGCGGGCGCGGTTGCTGTTTCCGGAGGATGTCGAACGCACCTTCATCTACAAGGAGGACCTGTCGGCGATCCCGTTGATGATGATCGGCGTGGTGGTGGATCCGGGATTGCGCGATGTCTACAACCTGCTGCAGAAGGAGGTCGTGTTGCCGTTGTCGCGACTGGATGGCGTGGCCTCCGTGAATGCCCAAGGGTTGCTGGAGAAGGAGATCCTGATCGAGATCGACAAGGGGCTCGCCGAGGCGCACAAGCTGAACATCTACCAGTTGGCGCAGGACCTGGGCGGCGACAACTTCACCATGGCGTCCGGCACGGTGCGTGACTCCGGAAAGAAGTTCCTGCTGCGATCGGTGGCGACCTACAAGTCGGTCGAACAACTGGAGAACCGGCAACTCACGCCCACGGCGAAGCTGAAGGATGTCGCGACGATCAGCTACGCGGCGCCCGAGAAGAAGTTCGCCGTGCGGGTGAACAGCAAGCCCGCCTTTGCGGTGATGGTGAAGAAGGAGGGCGACGCCAACACCGTGGAACTTTGCCGCAAGGTGCGCGACGTGCTGAAGGAGATGGAGGAGAATCCGCGCCTCGCGTCGGTCGACATGGAGCCGTTCTTCGATCAGGGCATGGTGATCGAGGATTCGTTGAACAACCTGATCAAGAGCGGGCGCATCGGGGGGCTGCTGGCGGCGGCGGTGTTGTTTGTGTTCCTTAGGCAGACGCGGCTGACCATCATCATTGCGTTGTCGATTCCGCTCTGCCTGCTGGTGGCGCTGGCCGTGATGTTCTTCTCGGGCGAGACCCTGAACATTCTCACGATCCTCGGTCTGGTGATCTGCGTCGGGCTGCTGGTGGACAATTCGGTGGTCGTCGCCGAGAACATCCTGCGCCTGCGCGACGCGGGCTTGCCCCGACGCGAGGCCTGCATTCGCGGCGCGGCCGAGATTGCCCTGGCGATCACCCTGGCGACGCTGACGACGGTGGCGGTGTTCCTGCCCATGTCCCTGGTCGAGGGCGAGGGCAAGTTTTTCATGCTGCGGCTCTCGATCCCGATCTGCGTTTCGTTGATGGCGTCGTTGATTGTGGCGTTGGTGTTCATCCCCCTGAGCGTCCACCTCACCTTTCCCGGAAAGCGCGGCGACCCGGGAGCGTCGGCATCCACGCTCAACCCCTACCGCCGCTTTCTTGGCT
>JAYPGD010000604.1:643-3156 GCA_038126655.1 Verrucomicrobiales bacterium | reverse complement strand
GTTGCGCGCCGGTCTGGAAAAAGGTCATTGCGGGATCGTGGTTGATCGCCTCGGTGTGCATCGAGCGGATGAAGCAGGCGTCATCGGCGATGCCTGCGATGTTCGGCAGCAATTCGCTGAGCCAGGCGCCGGATTGACCGTGCTGCGCGAACTTGTATTTCGACGGGGCGATGGGAAAACGTTTTTGGCCCGAGGACATCGTGGTCAGGCGCTGGCCGCGGCGGACGGAATCGGGCAGGTCCTTGTCGAACCATTCGGCCATGGTCGGCTTGTAGTCGAACAGGTCCATCTGCGAGGGCGCGCCGGATTGAAAGAGGTAGATCGCGCGCCGGGCCTTGGGAGCATGGTGAGGGGCGCCCAGAGCGCCTTTGACCGCGCCGGTTGCGGCGTCGGCGTCGCTGTTGAGCAGGGAGGCCAGGGCGGCGGTTCCGAGGCCGAGGGAGGCGCGGCCGAAGAATTGGCGGCGGTTTTGGAGGAGGGCGGCATCCAGCAAAGGAGAAGGCGAACGATCAACGTTCAACTTCGAACGCCCAACGTTAAACGGGGAGAGTGAATCGCTGGCGCTCATTCCTTCGTAATCGTCTGATCGAGATTGAGAATGGTGGAGGCGACCATCGTGTAGGCGGCGAGGTCGGTCTTGTTGAATTGTTTGGCGGCTTTCGACTCGCCGGAATCCAGCAGGCCGGCGATGGCGTCGGGCTTGGCTGTGAAATGGGCGCGGTAGTCTTCGAGGCCGCGTTTCAGGATATTCAAGGTCTTTTCGTCCGCGCGGGCGGCGGCGAGTTTCAGGCCGAAGCGGATTCGATTCTCGGGTGAATCGCCGTTGCGCATCATGCGTTCGGCCATGCCGCGGGCGGCTTCGACGAAGGTTGTGTCGTTGAGCAGCGTCAAGGCCTGCAGGGGAGTGCTGGTGCGGGTGGCGCGGACGATGCAGGCCTCGCGACCGGCGGCGTCGAAGGTGGTCATCTGTGGGGGGGCGACGGAGCGTTTCCAGAAGGTGTAGATGCTGCGGCGGTAGAGTTTCTCGCCCTGGTCGCGAATGTAGAAATCCGTGCTGCGGCCCTTGCTCTGGAAGGAGACATCGGACCAGAGCCCGTCGGGTTGATACGGTTTGACAGAGGGGCCGCCGATCTTGTCGGAAAGGCGTCCGCTGAGCGCGAGCGCCTGATCGCGGATCTCGTGGGCGGACAGCCGGAAGCGCGGACCGCGGGCGTAGAGTTTGTTCTCGGGGTCCAACTCCAGGAGCGAGGCCGAGACCTTGGAGGACTGTCGATAGGTTGCGCTCATGACGATGAGTTTCTGCATCGACTTCACGTTCCAGTCGGAATCCATGAAGGCGGCGGCCAGCCAGTCGAGCAGTTCCGGATGGGTGGGCAGGCTGCCTTGGGCTCCGAAGTCTTCGACCGTCTTCACCAGGCCTTTGCCGAAGTAGCGTTGCCAATGGCGGTTCACCGCGACGCGGGCGGTCAGGGGATTGTCGCGATGGACGAGCCATTTCGCGAAGCCGAGCCGGTTGCGCGGGAGGCCTTCGGGGAGAGGGCCGAAAACGGACGGGATGTCCGGTGTGCGTCGGCGGGCGCTGTCGGGTTGGTCGTATTGGCCGCGCTTGAGGACGAAGGTGTCGCGCGGCGTCTCCATCTCCTTCATGACCATGACCTTGATGTTGCGTTTCGCTTCGAGATCCTTGACGCGCTTGGCGGCGGCGTCGCGTTGCGCGCGGGCGCCGCGGAAGTAGAGGGAGGTGTCGCGAAAGTAGCGGTCGATCGCCCTGGCTTCGGCCGGGGTGTGTCTCGTTTTCTTCAGGGCGGCGATGACCAACGAAGGCACGCCGGAGGTGTTATTCAGCTTGGGGTTGGGGGCGCCGGTGAACGAGATGCGGAAGCGCGCGATGGCGGTCTTGGTGAACCTGCCCTCGTAACGCATCTTCAAGGTCAGGCGGTCGCCCTGGTTGAGCTTGAGCGGCGAAGCCGGAATGAAGATGGCGTTGCGGTCCTCCCTCTTCACGTGGCTTTCGGTCGCCCAGCCTGAGTTGGGTCTGCCATCGATGGCGTGGGCGACCGGATAGCCCTTCTGTGCATGGTCGGCCTCGGCCTTGGCGAACCTGATCTGTTGGGGCGCGGCTTGTCCGGCGCGTTGGAGAAAGCACTCGAACTCGCCGAGCACAAAATTGCCGTTCACGTTGCGGGCGAGGCTGCCGTTGGTGTGGGATGGATGCCTGAGTGCTTCGAGTTTTATGGCGGCGGCAGTCTGCGCTTCGGGATGGAAGTGGACGGTGACGACGGATTGATCCGGGTTGGCGCCGGTGATGCGCCAGGAGCCGTCGCCCTCGTCGAGGAACTTCATTCCCTCGGGGCCTTCGATCCTGTGTGGGGTCTGCAGGCTCCATGGGGTCGTGTTCCTGACATTGTCGCGTTGGAGGATGCGTTGGCCCCAGCCGATCTTCTCCTCGCGCACGGCGGGCGTGTCGGTGGCGAGTTTCTTCTGAATGGCGGCAAGTTCGGCCTTGGCGGCTT
>JAYPGD010000604.1:0-633 GCA_038126655.1 Verrucomicrobiales bacterium | reverse complement strand
CAGGATGGGTTCGATTTCAGGATTTGGGAAATCCACTGCGGGTTCGGCGTAGCCGCGGCGGCCGTCCTTGCCCTTTTCCGGGACGTTGTTGAACGTCGCGAACAGGCTGTAGAAATCGTCCATGGTGAACGGATCGTACTTGTGGTTGTGACAACGGACACAGCCCATGGTCAGGCCCAGCCAGGTGGTGCAGGTCGTGTCGATGCGATCCACGACATACTCGACGGCGTACTCCGCCGCGATGACGCCGCCTTCGTCGTTGATGCGGTGGTTGCGGTTGAAGCCGGTGGCAATGATCTGATCGAAGCTCGGATCCGGCAGCAGGTCGCCGGCGAGTTGCTCGATGGTGAACTGATCGAAGGGAAGATTGCGGTTGTAGGCGTCGATGACCCAGTTGCGCCAGGGCCACATGAAGCGCTCCCAATCGGCCTGGTAGCCGCTGGTGTCGGCGTAGCGGGCGGCGTCGAGCCAGGGCAGGGCCATTTGTTCGCCGTAGCGCGGCGAGGCGAGCAGGCGGTCGACGACCTTCTCGTAGGCGTTGGCGTCCGTGTCCGCAAGAAAGGCGTCGATTTCATCCGGCGTCGGCGGGAGACCGGTGAGGTCGAAGGTGACGCGTTTGAGCAGGGTGAGACG
>JAYPGD010000603.1:0-3190 GCA_038126655.1 Verrucomicrobiales bacterium | reverse complement strand
CCCCTGGGATCAGCTGCGCGGCGCGGCCGGCGCGGTGTTCGGCTCCTGGATGAACGACCGGGCGATCGTCTATCGCCGCAAGTACAACATCCCGGCCGAATGGGGCACGGCGGTGAACGTGCAGGCGATGGTCTTCGGCAACACCGGGACCGAGTCCGGCTCGGGCGTGGCCTTCACCCGCAACCCGGCCAACGGCAAGAACGAGTTCTACGGCGAGTTCCTGATCAACGCGCAGGGCGAGGACGTGGTGGCCGGCGTGCGGACGCCGGAGCCGGTCAGCGAGTTGAAGAAGGAGATGCCCAAGGCCTACGCCGAGCTGCTGAAGGTCCGCAAGACCCTGGAGAAGCACTTCAAGGATGTGCAGGATGTCGAGTTCACCATTCAGGAGGGCAAGCTGTTTATGCTTCAGACCCGCAACGGCAAGCGCACCGCCATGGCCGCATTGAAATTCTCGATGGACATGGTCAAGGAGAAGCTCATCGACTGGAAGACCGCGATCCTGCGCAATCCGGCCGAGCAGCTCGACCAGTTGTTGGCGCCGGTGTTTGACGCGGACGATCTGAAGAAGGCGAAGGCGCTGGCCTCGGGGCTGCCCGCCGGACCGGGCGCCGCTTCGGGCAAGATCTACCTGAACGCGGACCGCGCCGCCGCCGCCGAGGCGAAGGGCGAGAAGGTCCTGCTGGTCCGCACCGAGACCTCTCCGGAGGATTTGCGCGGCATGATTGCGGCCGAGGGCATTCTGACCGCCAAGGGCGGCGTCTCCTCGCACGCGGCTCTGGTCGCGCGCCAGATGGGCAAGGTCTGCATCTGCGGCGCCTCCGCGCTGGCGATCGACTACAACAAGAAGACGGTTTCCGTCGCCGGCAAGACCTTCAAGGAGGGAGACTTCCTCTCCATCGACGGCACGAGCGGCGTCGTCTACGGCGGGGAGTTGAAGACCGCGCCTTCGGAAATCATCACCGGACTGCTGCAGGGCGACAAGGCCGCGCGGCGCACGGAGAAGTACAAGAGCTTCAAGAAGCTCATGGACTGGTGCTCCAAGGTCACCCGCATGGAGGTGCGCACCAACGCCGACAATCCGGAACAGACCGCGAACGCCATCGCCTTCGGCGCGACGGGCATCGGCCTCACCCGCACGGAGCACATGTTCTTCGAGGGCGACCGCATTGACGCGATGCGCGAGATGATCCTCGCGGACAACCTGGACGACCGCAAGGCGGCGCTGGCCAAGCTGTTGCCCTTCCAACGTGAGGACTTCACCGGGATCTTCAAGACGCTCAAGGGCTTCCCCGCGACGATTCGCCTGTTGGACCCGCCGCTGCATGAATTCCTGCCGCACACCCGCGCGCAGCAGAAGGACCTGGGCAAGAAGCTCGGCATCTCGGCGGCGAAGGTCGCCAAGCGCGTGGAGGACCTGCACGAGTTCAACCCGATGCTGGGTCACCGCGGTTGCCGCCTCGGCATCGCTTACCCGGAGATCACCGAGATGCAGGCGCGCGCCATCTTCGAGGCGGCCGCGGATGTCGCGAAGAAGCGCATCAAGGTGAAGCCCGAGGTCATGATTCCGCTGGTCGGCTTCCAGAAGGAGTTGGAGCTGCAGGTGGAAATCGTTCACCGCGTGGCCAAGGAAGTCATGGCGGAGAAGAAGGTGAAGTTCGACTACCTGGTCGGCACGATGATCGAGGTGCCGCGCGGCGCGTTGACGGCCGACGAGATCGCGCAGACGGCGGAGTTCTTCAGCTTCGGCACGAACGACCTCACCCAGACCGCGCTCGGCGTTTCGCGTGACGACATGGGCAACTTCATGCTCCCCTACACCGAGAACGAGATCTACAAGAAGAATCCGTTCGCCACGTTGGACCAGACCGGCGTCGGTCAGTTGATCCAGACAGCGGTGAAGAAGGGCCGCAAGACCCGCAAGAACATCAAACTCGGCATCTGCGGCGAACATGGCGGCGATCCCGACAGCGTGAAGTTCTGCCACAATGTGGGATTGAACTACGTGAGTTGCTCGCCTTTCCGCGTGCCGGTCGCGCGTCTCGCTGCGGCCCAGGCTGCGCTGGAGGACTGAACCGGGTCCGCGAGTCAGTGAATCACACCGGCGTTCGCCTTCGTGGCGGACGCCGGTTTCTTTTTTGGCGGAGCGGAGGGGCGATTGCCTGTCTGCGCCGGCGGCCTGCCTGTTGAGCGCCAGGGCTTACGGGCGTGAACGAAAGTGGGCGGCGATTGAACGGGCGCAAACCCAGGCATCGGCCGTCCCAGCGTATTCAGCGGCAGTCGCGGGATTGTTTCGTTTTTCGCGTGACGCAGCCGACGCTGCAGCTGTGAAGCTGTTGCGATTGCTGTTCAAGTGTAAGCCTTGCGCCCGTTTCGCGTCCGCTTGACGGCGATGGCGCCATTTTCTAGATTTTTTGTGTCCAGAATGCGGGACATAGAACGTTGTGGGGGTGGGCGCGTATATGCAGATTTTTGAAGATGAAAATCAAGATTCCGGTGAAGGCGTGGAGGAAACGCTGGATCAGGAGTCGGTGGCGCGCCTCCTGTTGCAGCAACGCATGGAGTTGACCGCCTACATTCAGTCAATCGTCAGGAACATCCACATGGCCGAGGATGTTTTTCAGGACGTGTGCGTCCGCGCCATCAAGCATCACGAGACCTTTGTCGACCGGACGCATCTCAGCAAGTGGGCCCGTCGGGTCGCCCGCAATCGTTCGATCGACGCCCTTCGCCGCAAGGAGAACCAGGCCGTTGTCCTGAACGAGGAGGTGCTGGAATTGCTGGAGAGCGATTGGCCGGAGATGGAGACGGAAGAATCCACTGAGTCAGTGGTCGCACTCCGCCGGTGCATGGACAAGATGACGCCCTACAGCCGGGAAATTCTCAGGCTGCGGTACATGGAAGGGCTCGCCGGAACGGAGGTGGCCGATACGCTCAACCGCAAGGTCGACACCATCTACAAGGCGCTCACGCGGATTCATATCGGGCTGAGGGATTGCGTCAAACGGCAGTTGAGTCGGGACACGGGGGGATACGCGATATGAAGCGGCCGGATCTCAATTTGGGAGATGCGGACGCGGAATTCGTCGAGCGGATCCTGCGCTATCTCGACGGCGAGATTTCCGGCGTCGAACTGGGTGCCTTGAACAGGGAGTTGCGCAATGAACCGGAGAAACGGAAGATCTTTATCGCG
>JAYPGD010000602.1:0-3192 GCA_038126655.1 Verrucomicrobiales bacterium | reverse complement strand
CTGGCGTAATCGTAGCCCCGTTCCTTGGGGAAGGGGTTCCAGCCGCCGGGGTCGTCGCCCCGGGTCTGGAAGTCGCAGGGGGCGGGGATGATCGGGACGCCGACCTTGTTGAAGCAGCCCTCCGTGCGGTTCATGTGGTAGGCGGAGGTGACGACGATGATGTCCCGCCACCCCCGTTCCGCGGCCATGGCCTTCACCTCCAAGGCCTCCTCATAGGTGTTGGCGGTGACGCCCATTACGACGATCTCCGTGTCCGGCAGTTGTTCCGTGACCCAGTCGACCAGCAGGTCCGCCATGTTTCGTTGTTCGCCGCCGTTGCGGTAAGGGGCGCCGCCGAGCACGAGCACGGGAACCTTCGTCATCTTCGCGAGCAGGATCGCCGACGTGATCCGGTCGCCGGCGTCATTCAGGTTGAATCCGGAATGGTCATACTTCGATGGCACATGGCCGCCGCCGAGGAGGATCAGGGCGTCGCCTTGCGGCAGTTCGCGCGCGTCAAACTCCAGGTGGGGTTTCTCCAGTCCATTGAAGATCTTCTTGGGGATGCCCGTGCCCAGCAGCCACATGATTGCCGAGATGACGCCGAGAATGATCGCGCCCAGCTTCTGCTTCTTCCAGACAAGGACCGCAAATCCGATCACGGTCAGCAGCCACACAAAGGTCACCGGCCGGAGCAGCGGTTCGAAGAAATGGAGAATGCTGTAGAGCATCGCGGGGAAACGCTAACCGGGTCCCGCGAAAAATCGATGCAAAATGCCGCGGCGTTTGAAGCGGCGACGCGTGGGCTTCGGCACTTTGCTGCGCTGCTGCGGCTGGTCTCCGACACAGCCGCGTTCCATTCACACTGCCTCATCCCGGTCCCAATCACGCGGCGCCGAAAACTCCCGGCCCGACGGCGTTTGAAGCGGCATGGATTCCGCGCGCCTTCCCTCGCAGCGCGTCAAGCCAGGATGTCCTTGATCAGATGTCCGTGCACATCGGTCAGCTTGCGCTCCAGGCCGTTGTGGTAATAGGTCAGGCGGTTGTGATCGAGGCCGAGGATATGAAGCATGGTCGCGTAGAGGTCGTGGACGCCCGTGATCTGGTCGGCGGCCTTGTAGCTGAACTCGTCCGAAGCCCCGTAGGTGAAGGGCGCGTTGACGCCGGCGCCCGCGAGCCAGGCGGTGAAGCCGGAGGGATTGTGATCGCGGCCGCTCGCGCCCTTCTGAAAGGTCGGCATGCGGCCGAACTCGGAGCACCAGAGGACGAGGGTGTCCTCCAGCAGGCCGCGCTGTTTGAGGTCCGCCATCAGGGCGGCGGCGGGTTGATCGAGGACGGGGCCGTGCTTCTGGTATTGTTCGTGGAGTTTCTTGTGACCGTCCCAATTGCTGACGCCCTCGCCGCCGGTCTGGTAGGCGCCGTTGAACAACTGCACGAAGCGCACGCCCTTTTCGATCAGGCGCCGCGCGAGGATGCAGTTCTTGGCGAAGGAGGCCTTGAGCGGGTTGGATGAATCGTCGGCTCCATACATCTTGAGGATGTGTTTCGGCTCGGAGGAAAGGTCGCTGACCTCGGGCACGCTGAGCTGCATGCGCGCGGCCAGTTCGTAGCTGGCGATCCGGGCGGACAACTCGCTGTCGCCGGGAAACCGCTCGAGGTGCCGCTCGTTCAATCGTTGGAGGAACCCGCGCGTGGCGCGATCCGTCTTGGCGCTGAGTCCGGCCGGGCGCTCGAGGTTGCGCAGCGGGCTGGTCGCGTTGAAGTCGGTTCCCTGGTAGGCGGCGGGGAGGAAGCCTGGGCCCCAGTTGTTCACGCTGGATTGCGGCGTGCCGCGGGGGTCGGGAATGGCGACGTAGGCGGGGAGGTTCTGGTTCTCCGTGCCCAGGGCCCAGGTCACCCACGCGCCGGCGCTGGGAAAGCCGTCGAGCGTATAGCCGGTGGACATGAAGTTCTCGCCGGGGCCGTGGGTGTTGGTCTTGCCGGTCAGCGAATGGATGAAGCACATCTCGTCCGCCATCTCCCCGAGCCGGGGCACGAGTTCAGAGATCATCTTGCCGCTCTGGCCGCGCGGTTTGAATTCCCAGGGGCTCTTCGTGAGATTGCCCTGTTCGCCCTGAAAGGTCTTCAATCCCTCCGCCCCCGGCATGGGCTGGCCGTGGCGTTTGATCAGCTCGGGCTTGTAGTCGAAGGTGTCCACCTGGCTGCAGGCTCCGGAGCAGAAGATCACGAGGACGTTCTTCGCCTTCGCCTTGAAATGGGAATCCCGCGGCGCGAAGGGCGCGGCCGGATCGATCCGCGGCCGGATTGGCGTGGACGACGCCAACAACGAGTCCGATTGCAGGAGACTGGTCAACGCCACGCCGCTCAAACCCAGCGAGGTTTCGCTGAGAAAGCGCCGTCGATCGAGGAGATGGGATCGGGAGTTCATTCGTGGTTCCACTCAAGGCACAAAGACAAACTCGTTGGCGTTCAGCATCGCGCGGGCAAATTGCTCCAGGCCTTCGGCGGCGATGAAGGTTTGCGCGTCCTTCAGTTCTTCGGCGGATGCGTTGCGTCCGAAGCACCGCCGAAAGGCCAGTCCAATCTGCGCTCTCGCGTCGTCGCCGGCGTCATGCCTCAACCGCTTTGCCAGCAGTTCCGCCTGTTGGTTCACGAAGCGGCTGTTAAGAAGGTTCAGGGCCTGGAGGGGCGTGGTGGAGCGGCTGCGTTTGGGGACGATCTGGCTGGCGTCCGGGCAGTCGAAGGCGCCGAAGACCGAGTCCTTCTCCTGTCGCACCTTGGTCATGTAGATCATGCGCCGCCAATCCTCGGGGCCATAGTTCTTCTTTGGGTGGAAGTGTCGCACGTTCTCCATCTCGACCTCGAAGGCGCTGAAGCCGGGGCCGCCCATGCGCAGGTCCAGAACTCCGGAGGCCTGAAGGATCCGGTCGCGAATCGCCTCGGCCTCCAGCCGCCGCGGCGGGAAACGCCAGAGCAGCCGCGAATCGCCGTCGATCCGAAGCTTCGCCGGATCGGGGCGGCTGTCCGGACGCCCGGCTGCGGTCATGAGGATCAGGCGGTGGATGTGCTTGAGCGACCACTGGTTGTCCATCAATTCCGCGGCCAGCCAGTCGAGCAGCTGGGGATGGGTGGGCGGAACGCCGTTGGCGCCGAAGTCGTTCGGCGTGGCCACAATGCCCGCGCCAAAATGAAACTGCCAGAGACGATTGACGA
>JAYPGD010000601.1:0-3233 GCA_038126655.1 Verrucomicrobiales bacterium | reverse complement strand
ACCGGGGCCTGTTTGCGTTCGTCCAAGGCCATGCAGAGGACCTTCTCCGCCGAAAGCAGGGTGGGGATGGTGATGGTCAGCGCGTATTGCGGCATCGTATGGATGTCGGGGAAGTGGCCCTGCTTCACCTGTTGCAGTCGGCAGGTTTCATCGAGGGAAACGATCTTCACCGCGCGTTCGTCGTTGAAGTTGGCGACGTGCGGATCGTTGAAGGCGAGGTGGCCGTTTTCGCCGATGCCCAGCATGCAGAGATCGATGGGTTGCGCGCGGAGCAGCGATTCATAGCGTTCGCATTCTCGGATCGGTTCGTCGTCGTCGCCCTGGAGGTAATGGAATTCCTTGGGGTTCAGCAGGCTCTCGACGCGCTCCTTCATGTAGCGTCGAAAGCTGGCGGGATGATCGCCGGGGAGTCCGAGATACTCGTCCATGTGGAAGAGCGTGACCTTGGACCAATCGACGCCGCCGGATTCGGCGAGGAGTTTGAGGAAATCGATCTGGGTGTTGCCGGTGGCCAGGATGGCCGCGGCTGAGCCGTTTTTCTCCGTGGCCTGCGCGAGTTGGGCGCGGGTTTCAGCGACGGCGTCCGCGTAGAGGTCAGCGGGCGCGGAGTAGACTTTGACTGCGAGTGAATCGACGGTGAAGGCGTTGTCAGGAGATCCCATGGAGTGTGGCGGTTAGATTGGTGATCGATGCCGAGATTGTCATTCGGGCCACGCCGTGCGAGGGTCCATGGGACGCGTCGATCCGGGCGCGGAGCATCGAAACCTATCGGAGCCCATTTCATGAGTGAAGTAGAATTTGTCGGCCGTCACTACGCGACGGGAAACAGGACGAGGGTTGAGTGGCGCGATGGCGTTTTTTCGGCGGTCGAGGAATCGGACGAACCCTGCACTGATCTGCTCAAACACACCTGGTTCGCGCCGCCGCTGGTGGATGTGCAGATCAACGGATATGCGGGCGTCGATTTTCAGCAGGACGGGGTGGATGCCGAAAGCATGTTGAAGGCCGCGCGCGGATTGCGCCGGGACGGGTGTCCGAAGTTCATGCTGACGCTGATCACGGAAGAGTGGTCGAAAATGCTGGCCCGCTTTCGACATTACCGCGATCTGCGGGACCGCGACCCGGAGTTGAAGGACGCCATCTTCGGCTGGCATTGCGAGGGGCCGTTCTTGAATGACCAACCCGGCTTCAAGGGGGCCCACGAGGCCAGCGTCATGCGGGACCCCACGCCGGAGGACATGGTGGAACTGCGGGAGACCTTGCCTGACGATCCGATCCTGCTGACCCTGGCCCCGGAGCGTGAAGGAGCGTTTGACGCCATTGAGAAGGCCGCGTCATTGGGCATCAAGGTCAGTGTGGGGCACGCGAACCCGACCGCGGAGAACCTGCGCGATGCGGTTGTGGCCGGCGCCACCGGGTTCACGCATCTGGGCAACGGCTGTCCGCAACAACTGGACCGGCACGACAACATCCTCTGGCGTGTGTTCGAGACGCCGGGGCTGATGTCCGGTTTGATCTGTGACGCGATTCATTTGTCGCCTTCCGCCTTCCGGACGATCCACAAGGTCCTTCCGCCCGAGGCGATCTATTACACGACCGACGCCGTAGCGCCGGCCGGCGCGCCTCCGGGGCGTTATTCCGTGGGGCGGTTCGAGGTGGAGGTCGGCGAGGACCGGGTGGTGCGCCAACCCGGACAGACCAATTTCGCCGGTTCGGCGCTGACGCCGATCGAGGGCATCCGCCGCGCCGCGGAAATGTTGAAACTCCCGTGGCAGCGGGTCTGGGACGCGTTCTCCGCTCAACCGTCCGACCTGATGGGGGTGGACTTCTCCCTGAAAGTCGGCAACCACGCCGATTTCTGCGTGATTGAAACCGATGTCACCAATCAAATTGAAAAGGTGCGTGTTTTCCGGGGCGGGATCGAGGATTGAGCTATTTTTTGATGTCAAATACTTTCGCATGCAGTGATTTGAATTATTTTGCGATGTGAGCGCGGGAATTCTCACAAGCATCCAACCACCATCCCTCGGGGTTCAAAGAGAGGAATCAACCATGAGCGAACCGACACCACAGGAAACGTATGCCCGGATTGCGGAGAACATGGAAACCGTGATGCGGGGGCAGCGACCGGCGATCCGGCGACTTCTGGCCGCCTTCGCGAGCGGTGGGCACGTGCTGCTGGAGGATTATCCGGGCACGGGCAAGACCACGATGGCCAAGGCCTTGGCGATGTCGATCGCCGGCGATTTCAAGCGGATCCAATTCACGCCGGACCTGTTGCCGTCGGACATTCTGGGAGTCTCGATTTTCAATCAGAAGGAGCAGACCTTCGATTTTCACTGCGGGCCGGTGTTCACGAATATTCTGCTGGCGGACGAGATCAACCGCGCTTCGCCGCGGACGCAGTCGGCCTTGTTGGAGGCGATGGGCGAGGGGCAGGTCAGTGTGGAGGGCGAGCGACGATCGCTGAACGGTTTGTTCTTCGTAATCGCGACGCAGAACCCGGTGGAGTTTCGCGGGACCTATCCGTTGCCCGAGGCGCAGATGGACCGCTTTGCGTTGCAGTTCAGCCTGGGTTACGTGACGCCGGAGGAGGAGGTGGCGATCATGTCGGCGCAGGAGCATGCGCATCCCATCGACTCGACCAAACCCTGCGTGGGCGTCGAGGACGTGATGCGATTGAAGTCGGCGGTGAAGGACGTCCGGATCAGCGATGAATTGAAGCGCTACATTGTGGATCTGGTGTCGGCGACGCGTTCCGCGACCGGCGTGCAGTTGGGCGCGAGTCCTCGTGGTTCGCTGGCCTTGATGAAGGCGGCTCAGGCGTTGGCCTTGTTTGATGGTTTGGAATTCGTCACCCCGGAACAAATCCGTGAGATCGCGGCGTCGGTGATCGCGCACCGGGTGGCATTAGATCCCCAGGCGCGCTTCGCCGGGACGTCGGCGGTTGGCGTGGTGGAGGAAATCATGAAGTCGGTGGCAGTGCCGGTGTGATCAGGAGAGCAAGGATGCGCCGTTACGAAGCTCCAAATCCCAAGTTCCAAGCTCCAAATCCCAAGTTCCAAGCTCCAAATCCCAAAGAAGCTCCAATGACCAGATTCCAAACAGCGAACGGGAAGCGGGCGGAAGATCTGGTCGTCAAGCGCGGTGGGCGAAGGTCGGGGTGGGGGGGGGGGGGGGGGGTGGGGGGGGGGGGCCCCCCCCCCCCCCCCCCCCCCCCCACAGGGGGGGGG
>JAYPGD010000600.1:0-3251 GCA_038126655.1 Verrucomicrobiales bacterium | reverse complement strand
GCACGGTGGCTTCTTTTTCTTTGCAGATGTTACAAAGCATTTTATCGGCAATGTTTTCTATTACTTGAATCGGCGCCGTGCGCGGATGACTGAGCGCGAAAAGCCAAGGTCTCGCCCGCGACGCGAATCAAGTGTTTGACCCCGCCGCGCCGCTCGCTTTCAGCGGCGCTTGGTATTCGGGAAAAGCGTAGCAGGAAGGGGGATCCTGGGCGAGCGGGAAATTCGGAGATCGAGTTCCCTGTTCCCGGTTAGCGGCTCCTTGTGTCGAGCGGACCGTGAGCGTGAAAACCCGCCGGTGGTCCGCAATGCCGGAACCGCGGCGGATCGGGAACTTGTTTCACTTTCCCGACAGCTTGTCCTGCGCCTTTTCCAGGATCTTGCGTTCCTTGTCGGTCAGGCTGTGGATGCCCTTGTCCCGTATTTTTTCGAGGATTGGGTCGACCTTTTTGCTGATGAACTCCGAATCCGGGATGTCGTCGAGATTCTCCTCGCGCACGACGCGGATGCCGCGTTGTTTCCGCCCGGCGGAGTGGGAAGCGGGTCGCCTTGCTCCGCGTTTCACCACGACCTGCGGTAGGGAGATCTTCCCGAGAATGGGAATGGAGGACCAGCCGTTGGCGTGGACGTAATAGCGGACCCACAGGTATCCGGTGAGCAGGCCTCCGAGATGGGCGCCATGGGCGACGATGTCATTCGGACTGGGGGCCAGGATCCCGATGGCGATCACCAGCGTTTCAAAGGCGATCAGAAGCCAGCAGGGAATGGTCACGGGAAACAGGAAGATCAGCAGCGTGATCTTGTTGCGCAAATCCAGGAAACAGAAACCGGTCAGCAAGGCGAACGCTCCAGCGGATGCCCCAATGACCTGTTTCCCGAAGAATTCGGGCGAAATGACGGCGAGCAGGATCTGGGTGAAGCCGCCCAGGACGCCGCCAGTGAGATAGAGCCGGGCGAAGGTCTTGCGGCCGAAGTTGGATTCGATGTGCCGGCCGAAGAAGAAAATGATGATGGAGTTTCCGAGCAGGTGCCAGAGGCCGCCGTGCATGAACTGGAAGGTAAACAATTGCCAGATCTTGCCGGATTTCATCCCGTCGAGACTGAGCGCGAACCAGTCCATGTAGGTGGCGAACCACGAGGCCTTGCGAATGGCGGATTGAAACTCCATCGCCGTCTGCAGCACGAAGATCACGACCAGGGTCAGGATCAGCTTGCCCCAGAGTGGCCAGCCCGCCTGGTAAGACGGTTCTCGCATGTAGTCGCGGTTATGAAGCATTGGAGGATCAGGTTACCGGCAAGGGCGACGGATCGCAATGGGCATGGGGCGGTTCGCTCAATTCCCGGCGAGTTCGCATTTAACCAGTTCCGTCAGCGGCTCAACCGTGGCCGCGCTGAAGTCGAATTTGCAGCCGGCCGCCTCGAAGAGTTCCGGCAGCGGGCGTGAACCGCCGAGCTTGAGCGCGGCGTGGTAGTCGGCGATGGCCTGGCGTTTGTCGTTCTTGGAATTCGCCCAAACCTGAAGCGCGCCGAGTTGCGCGATCCCGTATTCGACGTAGTAGAACGGTTGGAGGAAGATATGGAGCTGGCGGTGCCAGAGGTTGGCGCGGTTTGCTTCGAAGCCGGACCAATCGACGTCGCCGCCGAAGCGGTCCATCAGTTCCAGCCAGGCCGCGGTGCGTTCGTCGCGCGAATGTCCCGGATGCGTGTAGATCCAGTGCTGGAAGGCGTCGACGGTCGCGATCCAGGGAAAGATGGAGAGGATGCCCTCGAGGTGGTTGCGGCGCGCGCGGTTGGCGTCGGCTGTGGCGTAGAATTCCTCAAGGAACTCGTTGCCGAGCAATTCCATGCTCATCGAGGCGACCTCGCAGAATTCGATCGGTGCGTGACGGTAGGGGTAGATGTCCTCCTCGCGCGTGGCCAGGGCGTGAAAGGCATGGCCGGCCTCGTGAAGGATGGTTTCCACGTCGCGCTGCACGCCGACCGCGTTCATGAAAATGAATGGCAGCCGCGATTCGGCGAGGGTGCATTGGTAGCCGCCGGGAGCCTTGCCCTTCCGATTGGCGAGGTCGAGGAGCTTCAGGTCGCGCATGAGTTGGTAGTCCTCGGAGCACTTGCCATCGAGCTTGTCGAAAACCCTCTGGGTGGTGTCGGACATCTCGTCCGCGGTCTCGAAGGGGCGCAGGGGAGGTCGGTTCAAGGGATCGACCGCAAGGTCCCAAGGGCGCAGGGCGTCGAGGCCGAGTTGCTCGCGGCGTTCGGCCTGGAGCGCCTTCAATGCCGGCATGATCGACTTCTCGATCGCCTCGTGGAATTGGAAGCACTCGTCGGGACCGTAGTCGAACCGGCATTTCTCCCGGAACGCGTAGTCGCGATAGTTGGAGAAGCCCGCGTTGGCGGCGATCTGTTCGCGTAGCTTGAGCAGGCCCTCGAATTGCTCCTCGAACTTGTCGGCTTCCTCGAGGCGGCGATTGGCGACCTGTTCCCAGGCTTCCTGACGCACATTGCGGTCGTTCTCCTCCAGATAACGGCCCATCTGCACGAGGGTCTTCTCCTCACCCTTGAACGTCACGGTCAGTGAGCCGGCAAGTTTCTGATACTGCTGGCTGAGGCGGGACTCTTCCGTCTCCAAGGGCACGTTCTCCTCGCGGAACAACTCCACATGAACGGCCGTGTCGCGATCGTAGACCTCGTAGCGATCCGTGGGCAGGTCGGCGCGGTTGGGGTGGTCGAGGAAGAGTTGCGAAAGCTGGAACTGCCGGGGTTTGCAGTTGGGTTCGATGTCCTCCACGAACTGCAGGTAGGCCTTCTCGGCCTCCTCGCTGTCCGTGTGGCAGGTCATGGCGATGTAGCGCTTGCTGGATTCTTCATCTAACGCCGCGCTGAGTTCGCCCCAGTCGCGGATCCATGCTTCCAGGGCTTCGGTGGAGTTGGCCTCGCCGGCGGCGGATTCCAATTGATCGAACAGGGGCTCCAAGGCGGACCAGTCGCCCAGATCGCAGTCGACAGGGACAAAGGTTCGCGGCGTGTGGACCGGCAGATTCTCAAACGGCAACAAATTCATGGGCGGCAGACTGTAGGGGATCGCGAGGAATGCGGAAAGGGGAATGCGGAAAGGGGAATGCGGAATGGAGAATGCGGAATGGGGAGTGCGGAATGGGGAGTGCGGAATGGGGAGTGCGGAATGGGGAATGCGGAATGGGGAATCGCGAACGGGGAAATTCTTGTCACTCCACGAGCAACGCGGAGGCGTCGGC
>JAYPGD010000599.1:0-3256 GCA_038126655.1 Verrucomicrobiales bacterium | reverse complement strand
GTGTTCCGTCGCGAAGGAACGCGCGACGGCTGTGCTGGCTGGGCTGGCTGGGCTGATTCATATCGGCGGTGCGTGGGATTGAAGGTGTTCAGTCGGCGCGGCGTTTCAACTCGGCGGAGGCGTCGTCGACAATGGCCGTGCCCAGTCGTTCGAACGGTTTCCGGTCTTCGGGTTGCAGCGCCACAATCACCAGGCGCATGGCCTTCACAGCGGAAAGGCCGCCAGGCATCTCCGAATGTCGCAGGGTGTGGGAGGTCGTGTATTTGCGGAACTTGTCCGACAGCGTTTTGCCGACAAATCCGGACGTGCCCAGGGTGTCGGATCGCGCGAGGATTTTGGCGTCGGCGTCCGACCCGTCCATGAATTCCACATGCATGCCGAGCGAGGCGCCGATAAGGGGCTTGCCGTGTTTCGATTTCATATGGACGGAGAAGCTCAAGGCGTCGCCATCCTTCAGATGGAGGCCGGCCGTGGGAACGTCCAGGTAGACGCCTTGACCGCCGCCGCCGCCGTGCACGGAGATCTCGAAGGCGCGTTTTCCGGTGCGGGCGTCCTTGGAGAGCTTCAAACGGGAAACGGCGCCCTCGGCGCCGAATTCAAAGGAACCCCAGTTTTCAGCGTGGTCGGGCCCGCCGGATTCGAATCCGGGGTTGGGCAACTTGATGTTGGCGGCCTGGCAGATGCCGGCAAGGGCAAGGAGGAGGGCGATTGCTCTGGTCATGACTCCCGGCAGTGTAACCGTGTCGGCCGGCGTATGGAAAGCGCGGGTTCGACAGTTCGCCTGTGGCGCGGTTGCGTCAACAGGCGGGCGGCGCCGAGGCCGTGAAGCGGGTTGCGCGGGAGGCGGGGCCGATCAATCATGCGCTCCATGAGCGTTCCCGATCCAGTGCCCTTTCTTGCCGACCCGGAGCGCTCCGTCCGCATCGCGAACGGTTCATCGATTGCTGGAGGCGGTCGGAGTGAGGGAGTGAGTCGGGCTTTCAGGCCGGCTCAAATCAATTCCCGGATCGGCGCGCCGGCGTCGACGAGGTATTGGGGGCGGCCGGAGGTGTCCTCGACCGTGATGCCGCGGGCGTCGAGGCCGAGGTTGTGGTAGAGGGTGGCGATGATGTCCTGGTAGCTCACCGGGCGGTCCGTGGCTTCGGAGGCCGTGCGGTCCGTGGCTCCGATGACCTGGCCTGTCTTCATGCCGCCGCCGGCGAGGAGAGCCATGCCGACGCGGGGCCAGTGATCGCGGCCGGCCTTGTCGTTGATCTTTGGCGTGCGGCCGAATTCGCCCCAGGCCACGATCGAGACGTCGCCCAGCATGCCGCGCTCCTCCAGATCCTCCACCCGCGTGGTCAGGGCCTGATCGACGAGCGGGCCGATGGTGCGCATGCGGTTGAAATTGTTGGAATGCGTGTCGAAGTCGCTGATGGAAACGCTGACGCAGCGGACGCCGGCTTCGACCAGACGCCGTGCGAGGAGCAGTTTACGTCCGGCCGTGGCGCCTTCCATGGTGTAGTTCCTGGGATCCGGATCCGGGACGCGCGGCGTGTAGCGGTCGAGCATCCTGGGATCCTCCTTTTCCAGATCCATGGCCTCGGCGAATTGGCCGGAGGTCAGGATGCTGACGGCTTGTTGGGTGAATTCATCCAATGCGTCCATCTGGCCGGAGCGGTCCACGTCGCGGTTGAGGCGATCCATGCTTTTCAGCAAAGCCACCCGGTCTCCGAGCCGGCCGGCGGTGAGGCCTTCGATGAGGCCGAGGTTGACCTGATGGCCGCCGCCGAGATTGGCCAGTTCATTCTGCATGCCCGGCTCGAGTTCGCGATGGAACAAGTGCGAGATATCCGGGCGGAAGGGGCGGTAAGCCGGGCCGAGAAAACCGGGGCGGGCGCTGTTGCGGGCGAGTCCGCGGCCTTGGAGGATGTCAACAAAGGCGGGCGCGGTGTCGGCGGGCGAGGCGAGCAGCTTGGAGACCGCGCAGCCCATGGCGGGCCGGCCTCCAATCGATTCGAGTTCCCTGAAGCTGTAGCCGCTCTGGCATTGGAAGGCGTCGTGCCGGCCGGCGGATCCCTGCAGCGAACGGATGAAGACGAATTTGTCCGCCGCCTTCGCCATACGGGGCATGAGTTCGGTGAGGTGGAGCCCGGGAATGCTCGAGCGGATGGGCTTGAATTCCCCGCGGATTTCGATCGGCGCGTCGGGCTTGGGATCGATCATGTCCATCTGCGGCGGGCCGCCGTCGAGATGGATGTTGATCACGGCCTTGTTGGAGGACCCTACGCCGGAAACGGCCTCCGCGCGCAGCATGTCCGCCAGGGACAGGCCGCCGATGCCCAGGGCGCCCGCCCTGAGAAAGCTGCGGCGGGAGAGTCCGTCGCAGTGTCGGGTTTTGCCTGTGGCGAAGGTCAGCATGCTCTGGTTGCGGATGTTGGGCATGGATTCAATGCGGCGCGCGCGGTTTGGGCAAGGGGAAAGGGCGCTGGATTGCAGAATAACAGGAGAAGGAAGAGGAATCTCGATTGATGAAAAAGGAATGTTGATTGTCGAACCGAACGTTCAATCCGCCCCCTTCGGCTCTCGAAAATCGGATTTCGAAAGGGAAACGCGAAGGACCGTTCGATCCGTACAAAAAGGAAGGGGGCCTCCGGCCCCCTTTCGGCTTCGCATGTTCCTTCGCGAACCGAGGCTCGAGCGAAGAGGAAGCCTTTGTGTAGGGGCCGTGACTATCGGCCTTGAATCCCCGGAAGTCAAGCCGGCGCGGAACTCTGGCATGCTTACGCAAGAGTCGCACAAGCAATTCCCATGGGAGAGCAGTCGATTACTGTCGCATGATGATTTCGTTTTGCGGTTGGCGCGGCCGACGCTATAACTGTGAAGCCTTTGCGATTGCCGTTCATGCGAAGGCCTTGGGAACGCTGGATGAATCTCGCGCTCCGATGCGGCCTGCGCGGCGCCGGATTTCAGCCAACTTTCCCGAATAAAACCGGGGCTGCGGCATCCAATTGAACGGAAAGACTCTCCGGTTGTCGGAGAAGCGAACGAGATTTCCTGGAAACGAAACCGGGCGACCAACCCAAAACGAAAGAGAACAAGACAATGCGCAAACTCATCATTGCCCTGGCGTTCTTCGGCTCGATGGCCGTCGCGAGCGCGGAAACCCTGAAACTTGAAATCAAAGGCATGGTCTGCGAGGCCGGTTGTGTCACGGCGGTCAAGAACGGCCTGACCAAGGTCAAGGGCGTGGACATGAAGAAGTCCAAGGTCGAGA
>JAYPGD010000598.1:0-3272 GCA_038126655.1 Verrucomicrobiales bacterium | reverse complement strand
TTCATCCAGCTTGCGGGACAGGGAATCCAACGTGGCGCCATTCTTCGCGAAGTTCAGCGCCCTGCCCCGCCCGTTCAATCGCGCCGCAAAGGCCGGCCCCCAACCATAGGTCGTGGCCACGGTGGAGTCGCCGATCAATCCGATGGCGATCGTTTTGGCCGGCCCGGCAGACGCCTGCCCGGCAAGAAAAACCAGCGCGACGAGGACGGAGTATCGAAAGCGTAACAACAAGTCGTTCATCCCGGCGATTCTGCCGGGTTGCAGAAAGCAGGCAACCCGATTCGCCGACAAACTCCTTTTCACCCCAACTCCCGCTTCAACACAGCCATGCTTTCCGAGTGCAGACTGCGGACCCGCGCGGCGGCGGCCTCCGCCTTCCGACGAGAGCCTTCCGGGTCCCTGGCCATCGCCAAAACCGTGTGTGGAACGCCCTTCACCTGCGCGTCGTCATCCAAATCGAAGAGCCAGTCGCCCAGGCCGATGTCGCGCCACATGGTCCCCTTGCTGGTCTGCTCCGCCCAACGACAAATGACGGCCGGAACGCCGTGACCAATGCACATGATCGCCGAATGCAGTTCATTGCCGAACAACCCCGCGCTGCGGACGTAGACGCTCAACGCCTTGTCGGTCAGCCAGTAGTTCGACCGACAGACCACGCGCCGCTTCACCGCCTCCGGCAACGGATCGAACAGAACCTCCTTCCCGATGCGCATCTGGGTCATGTCCTCGGGACAGAGCAGGACTTTCAGATCCGTCTTCTGGACCACGCGGACAATCGCCTCCCGCAGCGGCGCGTGATCGTGCTCCATCATCATCGCATTGCGGGCCGCCTTGATGGGATCGGGCTGCTGGTTCTTTCCGGGAATGGTCCAACCGGGCGTGTAGCGCGCGCGGGGAATGCAACAGAGGAACTTCCCCGGGTGGAGCTGGTTCGCCTTCAGGAAGGCCTCGGCCTTGGCGTCGTTCCTCACATCGCAGGCAAAGGCCCCATCCGGACCGAAGGCCATCACCGGAGCCTGGCAGCCCTTTGTCTGGGCAAAGCGCATGGACTGCGAATCGCGGAAGTAGACAAAGCGCGCCCGGTTCAGAATCTCGATCGACTGCGCGATCCGCTCCGCCGAATCAGGCTCTGTCTTCCACGACTGCTTCGGCGCGAAGCTGATGCCAAAGACGCCGAACGGCTTGCCCTTGGACTTCGGTGAATTCAACCACTGCGCGACCTGCCGCTCAGCGACAAAGTTGGCGCCCGAGCCGTGCAGCAGGAAATCGCACTTGATGAAGGCCTCGGCCAGTTCCTTGTTGTTGTGGCCGTCGATGATCCGCAGCTTCGGAAAGCGGTTCAGCAACAGCTTGTCCACGCCGTTATCCACCCGGCTCGGCCAAAGCCAGACCTCCGCGTCGGGCAGATGATCCTCCAACAACCGCAACACGCCGGGCGTGTGCGCGATGTCGCCGATATTCACGGTCTGCCACGACGAACGCAGCAGGATGCGCGGCGGACGTTTCTCCTTGGCCCAGACGGAAACCGAAAGGGCCGCCAGTCCGGTTTAGGCAAGGAAGGAACGGCGGGACAATGTTGATGAATTCATGGCGATGTCAGATTCGATCTGAATTTCAAGTCTTGGATTCGACTGCTTCTTGAACTGCTCGGGTCGCCCCGTAGCGCAGCCGTCCCGGCTGCGGGTTCCGGCGGCGTCCCGCCGCGCGTTGTGGTCGACCGGGCAGGACGCCCAGCGCGCCCGCAGGCGAGGACGACCAGGCTACAAACAGCTTCCCGACCACTTCACTTCATTTCACTCCCGCGCCCTCCAACTCCCCGATCAGCATGATCGACGACACATACCACGTGTGGCTTCCATATTTCTTCGGGTTCTTCTCCAGGTCGCCAAGATTCCGCTCAAACAAGATCTTCGACTTGTCGAGCTTCTCCGGTGTGAGCGTGATCTCGACCGTGTGCGCGCCCGCCTCGATCTCGGAAGCCACGTTGAGCTTCGACATCCGGTGATATGTGCAATAGCCATCGACGCGATTGCGCTGCGCCGGTTTCTCGTCGTCCAACCGGACGTTCAAACGCCCGCCATCCGGGCCCAGGATGTCGAACAGGCCCGCAGAAATGCCCTGGAACCGGAACG
Source organism: Verrucomicrobiales bacterium (assembly GCA_038126655.1). Classification (GTDB taxonomy): domain Bacteria; phylum Verrucomicrobiota; class Verrucomicrobiia; order Limisphaerales; family JAYPEY01; genus JAYPEY01. The sequence goes on along the minus strand of JAYPGD010000598.1, from coordinate 1,140 downwards.
ACAGCCTGGAGCCCGGCTCGATCGCCTGATACAGCTCCGGCATGTTGCGGCTGAAACGTTTGGCCAATCGGTGATCGGGCGGCAGCTTCACCCAACCGCCGCTCAACATCCCGGGACGAATGGCGACCATCTTCGCCTGCTCCCAATTGTCCGCACGCATCGGATCGCGCAGCTTGCGCGCGCCCGGCTTGCCGCTGGCCTTCCGCAATGCCGGCCAGGAGCGCGCAATGGTCTCGGTGTAGATCCTGTGCCCCGTCTGCACATGCGGATGGACGCCGTCCGTCGAAAACACCCGGGGCTTTGCGGAGAAGTCCTTCGGTTTGTCCGCCTTGAAGATCAGTTCGCCCGCATCGACCAATCGCGCCACTTCCACACCGAAGTGAATCGAGGGGATGTCGTAATGATCCGCGAGTTCCTCCATCGCGCTGGCGGCCTTCGGCAGCCGGCCGCGCTGCAGATCGGGCAGCATCTTGTGATGCAGCGTGTAGACAAAACAGATGTCCGTCGTCGGATCGGCCTTCCAGGTCTGACGCACGATGCCCTCCATCGCCTTGTGAATCCGATCGTGGGGAGCCGTCCCGTCATTGACGGCAAACTCGACGAACAGCAGGTCCGGCTTGTGCCGCAGGACATCGCGCCCCAATCGAAACACACCCAGGTCCGAACCCGTCCCGCCGATCGCCGCGTGAATCTCCTCGAACTTCGCCTTGGGATATTCCTTCTGCAGCCACTCGCGCGACTGCACGCGCCACCCCGGAGCCGCCGTGATGCTCCCGCCCAGATAGGCGACCTTTACCGTTCCACCCGAATCGATCTTCGCCAGAACATTGGCCAACCCGCCCCGCGGATGACACTCGACCGCGTCACGCTGCGGCGGATCCGATTGGGCGCCCAACAACGGAACGAACAAAAGCAGCGCGACAAAGACACGGATCAATTTCATCCGGGCAAACTGAATGGAAAACGCAAGGGAGGAAAGCGCAATCGAGAGCGCTCGTGGGCGCACATCAGCGCCAACTCCAGTGGAGCGAAGAGAAGGCTGCCGGTCTGCGCAAGGCGCGAAACGCTTGGAACCACCAGTCATTGCGTCCCGACACTGCCGCGACCCGTAATTCCCTCGTCGCGCCAACGCGTCGGCAG
>JAYPGD010000597.1:0-3285 GCA_038126655.1 Verrucomicrobiales bacterium | reverse complement strand
GTTCAACCGCCCCAACATCGTCGTCATCCTCGCCGACGATCTGGGTTATTCCGACCTGGGCTGCTACGGCGGCGAGATCGAGACGCCGCATCTCGACCGACTTGCGAGCAAAGGCGTGCGGTTCACCCAGTTCTACAACACCTCGCGTTGTTGCCCCTCCCGGGCCAGTCTGCTCACCGGCCTCTATCAGCACCAGGCGGGGATCGGACACATGGTTTACGGGGACTGGGGGACGGGCTATCGCGCAAACCTGGTCGAGCAGGTGGTCACCTTCGGCGAGGCGTTGGGTCGGGCGGGCTACCAGACGATGATGTCGGGCAAGTGGCATGTCGGCCACACCGATCCCATGGCGCGCCCGGAACTGCGCGGCTTCGAGCGGTTCACCGGGATCTACGCCCATGTGGACAGTTATTGGAAGGTGCTCAAGAACTGCGACATCTATCGCGACCAGGAACTCCTCATTCCGGCTCAGGAGAATCCGAAGAATCCCTATCGCCCGAACGAGGAATTCTACACGACCGATTTCTTCACCGATGTCGCGATCGATTACATTGACCGGGCCCTGAAGGATCCGGATCGGCCCTTCCTGCTCCATCTTTGTCACAATGCGCCCCACTTTCCCCTCGAGACGCCCGACGATCTCATCGAGAAATACCGGGGTCGCTACCTCAAGGGCTGGGACGTCCTGCGTCAGGAGAAGTTTGAGCGGATGAAGGCGATGGGGCTCCTGCCGGAAGACCAGAAACTGCCGGAGGTCCGGGGCTTTGAGAACAAACGCATCCAGGGCTTTTCCGGCACGGGGGTGAGCACGAATGTCCTGCCCGCCTGGAATTCACTGAGTGAAGAAGATCGCCGCGAACTCAACTTCCGCCGGGCCATGTACGCCGGGCAGGTGGACAATCTCGACCAGAATGTCGGACGCCTTGTCGGGCATCTGAAGAAACGCGGCGTCCTGGACAACACCCTGATCCTGTTCCTTTCCGACAATGGCTGCTCAGGCGAATTGGGGCTCTTCGGAATGAACTGGGAGACGCATCGGGAGGAGAATTACGCGACCTGGAAACGGAAGAGCGGCTGGTCCATTTCCCAGGGGCAGTGTTGGGCCGCCTTTTCGAACACACCGTTTCGGAAATACAAGAAATTCACCCACGAGGGCGGGATCGCGACGCCTCTGATCGCGCATTGGCCCGCCGGCATTGAGAAGCCCGGCCGGATCGAATCGCGGCGGGTGGGCCACCTCATCGACGTCATGCCGACGCTGCTTGAGGTCGCGGGGGCGACGTATCCTGCGCGGCGACAGGGACGCGCCATCCCGCCGATGGAGGGCGTCAGCATGCTGCCCTTCATCCGCAAGGCGGACGCGCCGGCATCCGCGCCGAGGGCGATCTATTGGCAGCACGAGACCCACGGGGCGATTCGAGAGGGCGACTGGAAACTGGTGAGCGACAACGACCGCAGCGCCGACGGTTGGGAACTTTACAACCTCGGTCGCGATCGCAGCGAGACCGACAACCTTGCCGCGCGGCGCCCGGAGAAGGCGGCGGATCTTCACCGCAAGTGGACGGCCTGGGCCAAGCGGGTGAACGCGATCCCCTTTCCCGAGAACCGGGCCTCCGGTCGCCAAAAGAAACCCGGCCCCCGCGCCTTGAAGGTCGGCGGGGTGACCATCAAGGCGTCGCACGCCTATTCCCGGGATTCACTCAAGGCCGTGCTGACCGAAAGCGCGCCGGCGGCGGGCTCCGGCGACAAGTCGAACCCCAAGCACACCTTCTGGCCGCGCAAGGGCACAAAGGAGACGATGACCCTGGAATTTGAAGAGGCGCGAAGGGTCCGGGGCGTGAAGGTCTACTGGTTTGACGACACCGGTCGTGGCGGCTGTCGCGTTCCCGAATCCTGGAGCCTGGAATATCACGATGGGAAAGCTTGGCGGCCGGTGCAGGCCACGAGCCCCTACGCCACCAGGCGGGACGTCTTCAACGAGGTCGGCCTCGAGCCGGTGGTTGCCTCGGCGTTGCGGATGCGGCTGAAGCTCAAGCAGAACTTCTCCGCAGGCGTGTTGCGCTGGATCCCGGAATTTGATTGAACTGGCGGGAACGATGACCGGCACGAACAACGCCATGAGCGAGCCCCTGCTTCAGATGCGGGGCGTCCGCAAGGTCTTCCCCGGCGTGGTCGCGCTCGATGGCGTGGACCTGACGCTGCGCGCGGGCGAGGTGCACGCGCTGATGGGGGAGAACGGCGCCGGCAAATCCACCCTGATAAAGGTTCTGACCGGCGTGTATCGGGCCGACGGCGGCGAGACGCATCTGGCTGGCGCGGCCATCAACCCGCGATCCACCCTGGAGGCCGAGTCGGCCGGCGTCAGCACGGTCTACCAGGAGGTGAATCTCGTGGGCTCGTTGTCCATCGCCGAGAATATCCTGCTGGGGCGGCAGCCGCTTCGATTCGGCGTCATTCGCTGGGGCGAGACGCGGCGCCTGGCGAAGCAGGCCCTGGCGCGCCTTGGGTTGGAGCTGGATGTCGACGCGCAACTGGATTCCTGTTCCATGGCGATCCAGCAGATGGTCGCCATCGCGCGGGCGTTGGACGTGAAGGCGCGCGTCCTGATCCTCGATGAACCCACTTCCAGCCTCGACGACCAGGAAACGGCGGCCCTGTTCAAGATCATGCGCCGGCTGCGCGACGAGGGACTGGCCATCGTCTTTGTGACTCACTTCCTCGACCAGGTCTACGAGATCAGCGACCGCATCACGGTCCTGCGCAACGGCGCGTTGGTGGGGGAATACGAGACCGCCGAGCTGCCGCGACTGGAACTGATCGGCAAGATGCTCGGCCGCGAACCCGAGGTCGTCGATCACGCCACTACGGAATGCGACGACAGCGGCGAAACGGCTGACGAACTGCTCGCAGCTTCCGGGGTCGGCCGGAAGGGCTCCCTGCGTCCGCTGGACCTGACGATCCGCAAGGGCGAAGTGGTCGGGCTGGGCGGGTTGCTGGGCTCGGGGCGGACCGAGACCGCGCGGATGCTGTTCGGCATCGAACCGCCGGATTCCGGCAGCCTTCGCATTGAGGGCGGGACGCGCCGGCTGGGCAGTCCGCGCAAGGCCATCGCCAGCGGTCTGGCGTTTTGTTCCGAGGACCGCAAGGGCGAGGGCATCATTCCGCATCTGTCGGTCCGCGAGAATCTCATCCTGGCCATGCAGGCGAGCCGCGGCGCGCTCCGGGCGCTTCCGCGCGCGGAGCAGGAGGAGCTTTGCGCGCATTACATCCAGGCCCTGAATATCA
>JAYPGD010000596.1:0-3288 GCA_038126655.1 Verrucomicrobiales bacterium | reverse complement strand
CGGATCGACGCCGTGTTCGTGGACGAATACCAGGACATCAACGCGGCGCAGGACCAGATCATCCGCGCCCTCTCACGCGACGGCGCCGACGCCAACCGCTTTCTGGTCGGCGATGTGAAACAGAGCATCTACCGCTTCCGCCAGGCCGATCCGCGCATCTTCCAGAAGCGTTCGGACGATTGGCGCGAAACCAAGGCCGGAGGACAAACCCTGCCGCTCGCCGACAACTTTCGCAGCCACGAGGAAATCCTGAATTTCGTGAACGCGTTGTTTGCGGGGTTAATGCGGCGGGAGATCGGCGGCGTGGAATTCGGCGACGATTCGCGCATCCGCTTCGGCGCGGCGGAAAAACGGGAACATTTCCAGGCGCAACCGGATTCGCCGCCGCGCGTGGAGCTGCGCATCCAAATCACCGGCAAGACAGACGCGGAGCCGAAAGACGACGACGATGGGGACGCCTCCAACGATCCTGGCGTCGCCGATCTTTCGCGAATGGAAAAAGAGGCGCGCATGGTCGGGCGCCGATTGCGCGAACTGCACGACAACGGCTTCCAGGTCTGGGACGAAGCGCTGGACAACTTCCGCCTCGCCCAATGGAGCGACATGATCGTCCTGCTGCGGTCGCCCGGAGCAAAGGCCGAGAGCTACGCCAAGGAATTCACCCGGCTCGGCATCCCGATCGAGGCCGCGCGCGGCGGCTTTTACGAAGCCAGCGAGGTCAGCGATTTTCTCTCGCTGTTGATGACGCTCGACAACCCACTGCAGGACATTCCGCTCCTGGCGGTCCTTCGTTCGCCGCTCGTCGGGTTGAGCCTGGATGAGTTGGCCGCCGTCCGGTTGGCCCGCCGCAAAGGGGCTCTCTGGTCCGCCTTGCGACGATTTCATCGCCAGAGCGACGCGGAGGTCGCCGCGATTGCGGAGGCGCGGCTGCGATCCGCCAGCCTCACGGCGACGCCGAAGATCACCCGATTCCTCGAGGCCTGGGGACGCTGGCGTCGCCTGGCGCGCGAGGGATCGCTTTCGCTATGCCTGGAAGCGGCGTTGGATGAAACGCACTACGAGGATTGGCTCCTCGCCCGTGAGCGCGGCGAACAACGCTTCGCAAACCTGAATCGTTTTCTGGCGCAGGCGCGACGCTTTGATCAGTTCCAACGACAGGGGCTGTTTCGTTTTCTTCGGCATGTCGAAGCGCAGCGCGAACACGATGTGGAGCCGGATCCGGCCGGAGCCGACGCCGCCAATGCCGTCCGACTCGTCAGCATCCATCGCAGCAAGGGGCTGGAGTTTCCCATCGTCGCGCTCGCCGAACTGGGCGGCCCGTTCAACTTCGCCGACCTGCGCGGGGCAATCGTGTTGGACGACGACCTCGGCCTCTGCCCGCGCGTCCTCCCGCCCGAAGGACATCGCGGCTATCCAAGCCTGCCGCATTGGGTGGCCGGCCGCCGCCAGCGCGCGGAGCTCCTCGGCGAGGAAATGCGACTCCTCTACGTCGCGACCACCCGCGCCAAGGACCTGCTGATTCTCAGCGGTTCGGCATCGAGGAAGACCATCGACGAACGCTGGTCCCGCGATCCCGGGGATGCGCCCACCACGCCGGACCTGCTCAAGGCCAACCGCTACCTCGACTGGCTCGGGCCGGCGGCGGGCGCCCTGACCGGGGATCCGGATTGGAATTCAAAGCCCGAAGGACAGGGCGCGCTGATGTCGTGGCGGTTCGTGGAAAGCGATGAACTCTCCATCGCCGAAGACGCCAAGCAAGACGCAACGACATCGGACGACCCCGGCGACGAGACCGCCTTCGCGCCCGAAGATCTCGAGGCGTTGATCCAGCGCATCGAGTGGCGTTATCCACATGAGGGCGCCGCGCACGAGGCGGCCAAGGCATCCGTGACTGCGATCCGCCGGCGAATGAACGAGGAACCCGATGACGACGCGCTGCCGTTGTTCCGGTTTCCCATCTGGGCGATGGCGCGCGAGTCCCGCGACGCGGTCGCCGTTTCGCGCAGCGCGAAACTGACCGCGGCGGAGATCGGCAACGCTCACCATGCCTTCCAACAACACGTGGCGATCGAACAGACCGGAGATGAGGACAGTCTGCGCGGCGAGGCGGAGCGGATGACCACGGCCGGCCTGCTCACCGGCGACGAAGCGGAAGCCTTGAACTTCGGAGCGCTCCGGACGTTCTGGCAATCCGACTTCGGCGCGAACGTGCGCGACCACGCGGAGCAGGTCCGCCGCGAACTGCCCTTCACCGCCCGCTTCAACCGTTCCGAAATCAGGTCGACCGAAACGAAGGCGGAAGCGGCGCCAGAGACCGACGACTTTGTGGTCGTTCAAGGCGCGGTCGACCTGGCCATTCTGGGAGGGGACGCGATCGAGATCGTGGACTTCAAGACCGACCGGATGCGTGAACAGGAACTGCCGGCGAAGCGAAAACTCTACGAACCGCAGTTGCGGCTCTACGCCGCGGCAATGGAGCGGATCCACCGGAAGCCGGTCACCCGGGCGGCGCTGTATTTCCTCGCCCTGGGAGAAATGGTTGATGTCATTGAACCGTCAGAGGAAAGAATGCCCGAACCCGATCCAAGGCAACTGGAGCTGTCGTTCCGGATCGAGTGACGGATACTCGATGGCCGCGGACCTTGTCGTTCTTTGCCCCACGGATGGCAGAGCCGACCCACGGATGAAATCCAAGATTGGGATCTGGAACAGCGCAGCAAGCTGAATTCGTTGAAGATAACGCAAGGAGCGCAGCTGTCCTTCACCTTCCGATTGCTCCCGACGTTCCAACAGTCGACGTGTATTCCGCGCTCCGCTCGTCGGGATGCCTTCTCCATCCGTGGGCCGGCTCTGCCATCCGCGGGGAAAACTCTTTCTTTGGCAAGCGCTGCGGCCTGCCCTACTTCTTCTTCGGCCAGCCCTTGTTCTCCCACCAACCGCCGCGCGGAATGAAGTCGGCATTCAGGAACTCCGCATGCTGGCGGTCGCGATTGGGGATGCCCTTTTCTTCGAGGCTCTGCATCTGCTTCGCATACGCCTCCGCATTCCACTTGGGATTCTTCGTCGGAAACCGCACGCCGAGGTCCTTCTGCCAGGCCTTGAGTTCCTTGAGCATGGCGGCCGCGCGCTCCGGATGATCGACCGCAAGGTCGCGCTGCTCGCCCAGGTCGCGGGCGACATGATACAGCTCAGCCCGACCGTCCTCGAAGTAGTGGATGATTTTCCAGTTGTCCTGGAGCATGATGGCCGAGGGCTCGCCGCCCTGGTTTCCGTAGTGCGGGTAGTGCC
>JAYPGD010000595.1:0-3290 GCA_038126655.1 Verrucomicrobiales bacterium | reverse complement strand
GCGGCCTGCGCCTCAACGAATACGGCCTGTTCAAATCCAAGGAGGAAACCCGCGATCCATCGCTGCGAGTCCAATGCGCGACCGAGGAGGAGATCTTCCGCGAACTGGAACTGGACTTCATCCCGCCCGAACTGCGCGAGGATCACGGTGAGTTCGAAGCCGCGGAAAATCATGCCCTCCCCCGCTTGCTCGAATGGACCGACCTAAAGGGCTCGCTGCACAACCATTCCGAATGGAGCGACGGCCGCGGGACCCTGCGCGAGATCGCCGACGCCATGAGCGACCTCGGCCTCAGCTACTGGGCCATCACCGACCATTCAAAGTCCTCCTTCCAGGCCAACGGCCTCGACGAGAAACGCCTGACCGAACAGATCCAGGCCATCGCCGAACTGAACCGACAACTCGAGGACGAGGGCGTCGACTTCCGACTGCTTTCCGGAACCGAGGCGGACATTCACACCGATGGCTCGCTGGATTTCGCCGACGACCTGCTCGCGGAACTCGACATCGTCGTCGCCAGCATTCATCAGAGCTTCCAACTCGATGAAAAGCAGATGACCGAGCGCATCATCCGGGCCGCGTCGAATCCCCATGTCCGCATGATCGGTCACCTCACCGGGCGATTGCTGCTCTCCCGCGAGGCCTACAAGGTCAACCATCAGGCGGTCATCGACGCCTGCGCCGAAACCGGAACCTGGATCGAACTCAACGCCAGCCCCTACCGCCTCGACATGGACTGGCGCCATTGGCGTTACGCCAAGAGCAAGGGCGTCAAATGCGTCATCAACTGCGACGCCCACCGCTTCGAACAGGCCGGTTACCTTCGCCTCGGCGCCAACGTCGCCCGCAAGGGCTGGCTTACCAAGGACGATGTGGTGAATACGAGGTCACTGAAGGAACTAAGGAATTCGCTGAAAACGCCCGCCTGAAATTGGGCGCTGCTTGGGGGAGACCATGACAACAAGCCATCTGTTGTTGAAACGCCCATGAGTTCAGCGTATGGCTGCAAGTTTGAAGAGCTGGATCAAGCTGAAGACTGGCCGCAAAGGAGCGCGGTTTTCGATTTGCTTGAATCCCAAAGCCAATAGGTTGGGATACTCCGCTTCATTGATCATATCGACGCGCCATAACACAGACATCGTGATGCCTTCATGAGAACCACCCTCACCCTCGATCCCGACGTCGCGAGCGCGCTGAAAGAGCGCGCGAAGCGGGAAGACAAACCCTACAAGCAGGTGGCGAACGATTTGCTGCGGCTCGGGATGGCGCGGGAGAAGCTCGTGATTGTCCCGGATGTCAATCTGCTCAGTTAGGCCAAACTGCATTCCAACGATACTGACTTTTCCCGTTTTTCGGGGCTGAACTGGATCAACCCGCTGACGGCAGACTGAAAATCCGGCCTGAAGCGTCCGCGGGCAGAACGGGACGCACATTCGCTGCTATTTGAAGATCGCGATCTTCTTCCGGCCTTCCGTGTCGATCCAGGCGCGGAACATGCCGGCGGTGTTGAATTCCGTCACAACATTCCCTTTCGCGTCCAGGGCGATCACGCCGCCGGCGCCGCCGACCTTCTTGAGCTTCTCCTGCACGACCTCGCGGGCCGCCTGTTCCAACGTGCGTCCGCCATGCTCCATCCGCGCCGAGATATCGTAGGCCACAACGTGTCGGATGAAGAATTCTCCATGCCCGGTGCAGGAAACGCCGCAGGTCCGGTTGTTGGCGTAGGTCCCCGCGGCGATGATGGGCGAATCCCCGATCCGGCCGAAGCGCTTGTTCGTCAGGCCGCCGGTGGACGTTCCGGCGGCGATGTTCCCCTTGGCGTCCAACGCCACCGCCCCGACCGTGCCAAGGTAGTCCGCAACGCCGCCGTCAGCCCGCCCGGCCGACTTCTTCGGCTTGGGCTTCACCTCGGGGGCAAAGCCCTTGTCGCGCAGCTTCTGCCATTGGTTCCAACGACGTTCCGTATGGAAATAGGAACGATCGACGATCTCCAGTCCGGTTTCCCTGCCGAACTGGTCCGCCCCGTCGCCCATGAGCATGACGTGCGGGGTCTTCTCCATGACCGCGCGCGCGGCCCGGATCGGATTCTTGATCACGGTCACGCCGCCCACGGCTCCGGCTTCGATCCGGCTTCCGTCCATGATCGAGGCGTCCATCTCGTTCTTCCCCTCGCTGGTGAAAACGGCCCCTTTGCCGGCGTTGAACAGCGGCGAATCCTCCAGCGAGACAATTGCGGCCTCCACCGCGTCCAGACTGGAGCCGCCTTTGTTCAAGATCGCATGACCGGCGTCCAGAGCCCGTTCCAACGCGTGGCGGTAATCCCGTTCCCGCTGTTCGTCAAACTGACTCTTGTCGATTCGCCCCGCCCCGCCATGGATGACCAGTGCAACCGGCGGCTCGGCGGCCGGCAGACCGGCGGCAAGGGCGGACAGGAGAATGACCACTGCAGCGCGGCGCACGGGGAGACTTTCAAGGATCATGGAGCCACTATGTAAACCTGGATCAGAAAGAAAAGTCGCAATGCAGCCGCGTTGCCTCCCCCCCGCGGCTCTGCTAAACTCCCTCCATGCCGCTTCTCAAGATTCAAACCAACACCGATATCTCCACCGGCCAGAAGGACGCCCTGCTCGAACGGGGCACGCAACTGGTCGTCGATGAGTTGAACAAGCCGATGGATTACGTGCAGGTCATCGTCGAAGGGCATCAGCACATCGCTTTTGCCGGCAGCATCGACAACTCCGCCTTCGTCGAACTCCGCAGCCTGGGACTCCCCGAGGGAACGCCCGCCGCCCTCTCCAATGCGATTGTCAACCTGCTCGAGGATGTTCTCGACATCCCGCCCAAACGGGTCTTCGTCAATTTCTTCGACATGGAGCATTCCATGTGGGGCTGGAACGGCGGGACCTTCGGCTGAACCTGAATCGCCGTGGCCGACGCGAAGGAACCCGGGGCGTTTGATCGCCGGTCGCCGGAGCCGCCCAAGGAGGGAGGGCTCAAACTGGCCGTCGTGGCCGACCTCCATCTCGGCTGGGCGGGCAAGGATCGGGAGACCGGATTTCACCGGGAGTTCCTGCACGACATCGGGACGATGCCCGACATCGACCTCCTGGTCCTGAACGGCGGCGTCAACGGACGCGAACTCGACACCTACCCCATCGTTCAGTCCGAACTGCTGGAGCGGCTCAAATGCCCCAGCTACTACCTCTCCGGAGCCGCCGAGGCGCGGACCCCCGAGACCCTGAGCCGGTATTTCGAGATCAGCGGCCGGCCGTTGGACGCCGTGCTCTTCC
>JAYPGD010000594.1:0-3295 GCA_038126655.1 Verrucomicrobiales bacterium | reverse complement strand
GCTCAAGGTGGCTTGTTGAAGACCGATCTCGGTTTTCCTGCCGCAAACTTGGATCGTGTCTACAAGTTCAATAACGGCGATTCCAGCTATTCCATCAGCACCTACCTTTCCGGAACCGGCACTTGGATTGGCGGCGAGCCTACGGTCAATGTTGTTGAAGCGTTCTTCGTTAATAAGCAGGCTGAAACCGCTTGGGATCGTAATTTCGATCCGAATGCTGGTTCCTGATTTTGGAGATTGAATCGAAAAACTGATTCTCAAGGGAAACTGTAAAATGAAAAAATTCACTAAAATCTGCCTCGTTGCTGGGATGGCGTTGACGCTCGGGTCTGGAGCTTATGGCGCTTCCTCAAACGTTGATCGGACTACACATAGTTTTGCCGACTTGTCCAAGGGTGTGGTGCTGCACACGGACATGATGGGTGTTCAGGCCAGCGATAATGTCTACGGCCAGTTGTACGCGGGTTCGACAGGAGGCACTGTTGATCAACCCGTTGGAATGGCTGTCCAGTTTGGCACTGCTGTTGATGGCATGTTTATTGACACCGGTTCGACGGCTGTTCCGTTTGCGGCTGGTCAAGTCGATCTCCGCTGGGACTTCTGGGACATGGACACTGGCGCGACGTTTGCCGTGGCCACTACGAAAGCGAGTTCTGCAGTGTTCACCGTTACGACGGTGGATGTCGGCACACCTCCGATTGCCAGCTTTGAACCGAACAACGTCATGCTTATGGACGTTGGCATGGTCCCCGAGCCGTCCACGGTTGCGCTCGGCATCATCGGCGGTCTGGCGTTGTTGATGCGCCGCCGTCGTTCCTGATTGTTTCCTGATTCCGTTTGGCCGCCCTGTGAGTGCAGGGCGGCCTTTTTTTGTGCCGCCACTGGTCGCGTGGGCGCGGTGTCGTAGAACGGAATTCTTCCCGTTTGCAATGCCTTCGAATTCCCACGGCTGTGGTCTTCCTTTCCCTCGGCCCTCGGTCCCGCGTGAGCGTCTTGGACTGCGACGCTGCGCGTCGCTTTGCAGCGCGTTGAACTGGCCTCGCGTTTTGGCGGCCACAAATGCAAACCACTCCGCCAGGCCGTCATTTGGGCCGTGGGTGTGCGCGTCGTTCCGCTCGAGGCGCAACAAAAGCGGGGCACAGCCCCGCAGTCCAAAACGCTCACGCGTGAATCCCAGCCTGACGACACGGGAGCTTGCGTGTCGAAGACAAGCCTTGGGGAATGAACGCCGAGCCGCTCACAGACGGCGTTCGCGCAAACAACCCGGACCGCGGCTCTCCGAGCCGCAGCGACGCCGGAGGCCGGGCGTCCAGGTGCGATCCGCCGCGTTGCCCGACCGGAGGTTGCTGCGGGTCAGAGACCCCCGCTCCGCTGGCATTGCGACTCATCCGGCGTTCAGTCTGGATCTTCGTCCTTGAGCGACTTCACTTTGCATCGACGCCACAGGTAGCCGACGAAAGCCCCAAGGCCGGCAAACTTGTAGCGTCCGTCCACATACTTCTCGATGACGTAGAAGGCGAAGTAGTAGAAGCGCGCGAAGCCCCAGATCGCGATGCCGAGCAGCAGCGCGACCCGCCAACCCGGATTCTCCCAAATCAGGATCGCCGACGCCATGACGCCCGTCAGCAGCATCAGGAAGCCCTTGATGATGATCGCGCGATGACTCTTGAGGTCGCTCATTCCTGCCGATTGAAAACCGAATCCCGAAATCCGAGACAGAATTTGCTCCCCTATTTCTTCACCGGTCTCGGCGAACGGTAGTCCGGATGAAACGCGCTCGCGTGGTGCCGTCGCGCCTTGGAGATGCCGCCGTTCCAGATGTCATATTTCGGGTCGGCGTATTTCTTGAAGAAGGAGTCGAGCCGGGCGGCGAGTTGGCGTTGGATGCCTGCGTGTGAGGGTTGGTTGAAAAGGTTGAAGCGCTCCTGGGGATCGTTCTTCATGTCGTAGAGTTCGCCAGGGCCGTCGGGATTCTGGCGGGCGATGTATTTCCAATCTTCGGTGCGGACGGAACGGCAGCTCTCCATCTCGTAGAACATGGCGGTCTCCCAATCGATTTGCTTGCCGCGCAAAACGTTGGCGAAGCTGCGCCCGGAGAGATTGGCCTTTTGGGGGATGCGATGCCTGAGTCTCATGTAGTCGAGCACGCTGGGGAGGAAGTCGGTGTTGCTGACCATGATTTCGCTGCGCGCCGGTTTGATGCCGCCGGGGTGACGGAAGATCAGTGGGACCTGCATCATCAGGTCATGGGCTGTCATGGGGCGCGTATGGTCGCCCATGCCGAAGAAGCCGTTCTGGCCGCCCATCCAGCCCTGGTCGCCCGCGAAAACGACCAGCGTGTTCTCGTCGAGACCGTGCTTCTTGAGCGTCTCGAGGATGGTTCCAACGCCGTCGTCAACGCCGCTGACCTCGGCGGCGACGCGGCGGATGCTGACGATGTTGTTGTGGTAGTCGAGATTGCTGTATTGCCAGGGGTGGACCCGGTCGCGGGGGAATGAGGGCAGGGATTTGTCGGCATAGTAGTCGGCCCACCGGTTTTTGGCGGGGCGGAGCAGGAGCGGGCTCAGGCAGTAGGGGCCGTTATAGGCGAGGTAGAGAAAGAACGGCTTGTCGCCGTCCTTGTTTTGCTCGATGAATTTGACCCCGTGTTCAGTCCAAAGATCGGTCATGTATTTGGGGGATTTCTGGACCTTGCCGTCGATGATGACCGGATCTTCGTAAAGGTTGCCGGTGCCGCCGCGGACCATGGTGGCCCAGTAGCTGAAGCCGTCCTGCGGGGTCATGTTTGCGCCGAGGTGCCACTTGCCGCTGAGGCCGCAGACGTAGCCTTCGGAGTGCAGGATTTCGGGCAGCGTTTCAAACTCCTCGAGTGTGTAGTAGGCTTGGTCGCCCATCATGTACTTGCCGTCCAGGAAGGAATGCACGCCATGTTGGGAGGGCATCAGTCCGGTGAGGTAGGTGGCGCGGGTGGGAGAACAGACCGCGTTGCTCGCCATGGCCCGCTCGAACAGCACGCCCTCGGCCGCCATGCGATCCAGATTCGGCGTCTGGATGTCCTTGTTGCCGTAGCAGCCCAGAGTCCAAGCCCCGTGGTTGTCCGTCAGGATGAAGATGAGGTTCGGCCGTTTCCTCTCCGCGGCGGCGGCGCTGAGGGAGAAGGCCAATGAAAGGAGGAGGATCCGGACAAAGGGGCGCGCATTCATGACCTGAGTTGTAGGCGCAATATGCGGGAATGACAATTCAGGGAATTGCCCCACGGATGGCAAGGCCGACCCACGGATGGAAAAGGCAGGGA
>JAYPGD010000593.1:2050-3302 GCA_038126655.1 Verrucomicrobiales bacterium | reverse complement strand
GCGGCGAGTTCAATGAGATCAAGACCAACGTCCCCGGCATGCGCTTCTGCGAGCATCTGCCCAAGCTGGCCAAGGTCGCCGACAAGTTCGCCATCCTGCGCGGCGTCAGCCACACGCTGGCCGCCCACAAACTCGGCTCCCTCTACATGCAGACCGGCAACCGCCCCCTGCCCTCCCTGCAGTTCCCCGCCTACGGCTCGGTCGTCAGCAAGGAACTCCAGAACGATCCGGCCATCCCGCCCTTCGTCGCCATCCCCAAGGGCGGCTCCAACCCGACCGGCTACCTCGGCGTGGAGAACGGCCCCTTCGAACTGGGCGCCACGCCCAGGGCCGGCCAGAAGGTCAATGTGCGCGGCCTCTCCGGCGTCAACATTGACGACGTCAACCGCCGCCACAACATGCTCAAGAAATACGACGCAGCCTTCGGCGACTTCGCCAAACAGGACGCGCTGCTCGCCGGCATGGACGACTTCAGCCAGCGCGCCTACGAGATGATGCGCTCGCCCAAGACCCGCGAGGCCTTCGATCTCAGCCGCGAGTCCATGGCCATCTCCACGCTCTTCGGCGAGGACGACTTCTCCCAGAGCTGCCTGCTGGCCACGCGCCTCGTCGAATCCGGCGTCCGCTTCGTCACCGTCAACCTCGGCGGCTGGGACACGCATCGCGACAACTTCAACACCCTGAAGAACAAGAACCTGCCCAAGCTCGACGCCGGCCTCGCCGGTCTCTATGCCTCACTGGAGGAGAAGGGACTGCTGGAATCGACCACCGTGTTCGTCACCGGCGAATTCGGACGCACGCCGCTGGTCAAGACCCGCAATGGCACCCCGGGTCGCGACCACTATCCGCGCGCGATGTTCTGCCTCCTCGCCGGCGGCGGCATCCAGGGCGGTCAGGTGGTCGGCGAATCCGACGCCAAGGGCGAAGGCCCGAAGGACCGCGCCATCAGCCCGGACGACGTCGCCGCGACCTTCTACCAGACCCTCGGCATCGACCACACGAAGGAATACCACACCCCTTCCGGACGCCCCATCATGATCGTCCGCCACGGCAAGCCCATCCGCGAACTGCTCGGCTGAGCCAACAGGCTCTGGTCATTCAATCATCAAGACGCCCCAATCCGGGGCGTCATTTTTGTTGCTGGCGCACCTGTTGCGCCGGTGGGGGGGGGGGGGGGCCGGGGCGGGGGCCCACGCCCGCCCGCCCCCCCCCCGCCCCGGGCGGGGGGAACCCACCCACGCCCCCCCCCCCG
>JAYPGD010000593.1:0-2040 GCA_038126655.1 Verrucomicrobiales bacterium | reverse complement strand
CGCTCGCAAACCAGCAACCTGAGCCGGGCTTGCTTCCCAATCCAACGCGTCCCCACGGCCATGAACACTTCCAGATCGGAAGTTCGGCTCAGCGGGGCTTCGCCCCACCGCGTCAGGAATGAAGCGCTTTTTTGTTTCCACACCCCGGTGCCTGCCCCGGTTTCACGCGGTTTCGACGCTCCCTGACGACAAATCCCCCACCGAGCTCACGCCGTCAGAAACGCGCCGCGCGAAGCGCCTTGGACTGCGCGCGGCTCGACGCCGCCTTGCTGCGCGTCCAAGAAATCATCAGTCATCCAATCGCCCCGCCGACGCCCAGAAAACCGCCAGACCATTTTGATCTGCCCCAGTCGGTGGACCTCCAAGGATCAAGTTCCGCCGGAAGAATCTCACTCACCCGTTTCAGTTTCTCGGGGGGGGGGGCGCCTCAAACCGGTTTTGACGTCAGCTCCATGTGCTGAAATGATACCCCAAATGAAGAAATCCTTGTCGGCGGCAATGGTGATTTTGGGTGCATTCCTGACGCTGGGAGAAGGCAATTCAGCCAAAGAGACCAAGTGGTTGACCGGGAAGATCAAGCACGAAGGCTTCCCATTGCATCTGCGCTTCCCGGAGAAGCCGGACTTTGATTCTTTGCAGAAGAAGTATCCGAAGCTGCTGGTCGTCACGCATACGCTTTCCAAGGTGAAATCACACGGCGAACCGGAAGCGGACTACAACGCCTCGTTGGCCGATTTCGACCACGAGTTGGTCACTGCTCTTGACGCCCCCTCATTCGGCAAGACCGTCCTCATTGAGACCTTTGGCGGACGAAGGAACTATTACATTTACGTCTCGCCCGACGCCCCGGTCGATGTCACGAAGAGCCGATTCTCCTCGAAGTGTCCACAGCATCAGCTCAGTTGGGAATTGAGTGACGATGCGGGGTGGAAGTTCATACGGAGGTATTCCGCCGACTACAAGTTCTACAAGTAAGCGCTCCGCCCCCGAGAAGGTGGACGCACCAACCGAAGCGCTCCACCGCGGGTCAGAACAAGATTGAAACGCTTCCCTCCCGATTCAGAACGAGCGCCCTTCATTCGCTGCGAGACTGCAAACAGATTTCTGACCGATGTTTACTGGCGCAGGTTCCCTGCCCATCTGGCAGGAAAGAGCGTCTTCGCAGCCATTACTTCGACTCCCCCATCAACTCGGCCATGTTCTCGGCGAAGGCGTTTCCGAGCCTGACGAAGAAGGCGCCACTGCCGAGGTAGTGGTATGGCCGATCGCTGCCGACCGTGCTCCATTCATGATAGTGGGCCGGCCAGCCCTTCTGGAAAACGTCGTGCGAGTAGTGTGAATAGTGCGGGTAGCTTTCGATCGCCCGGACGTTCCCCGCAAACTCAGGAAACTGCGCCGCCCGACGCTGGGCCTGCGACACTTCGTTCGCATCGACCTTCTCCTTCGTCATCGGCGTTCCCAGCACGCCGATCACAAACGGCATCTTCGGCGCCTTCAACTCTTCGCGGATGTCGTTGATGAACAGGCGCATGTTCTCGGCATAATTGCTCCGATACTCGGGATTGAACTGATCGTTGAAGCCCTGGAACCAGACGAAGCCGGCGACCTCGAATCCCGCCGCCGCGTCGTAGGCGGGATGATACCTGCCCGGATCCGCAAGGACTTCATTGACGTGAGCCACCATCTCGCGCCAAAAGCGCCCCGCGTCGTCCATCGACGGCTTGGGCTTGCGCCGCAGTTTGGGCTTACGCGGTTCCCGGAGTTTCTTCTTCGCCTTCTCGTCCGCCGTTTTTATTCTCTCCGTGTAGGCGGCCCGATCTGAGGCGTACTTCCTCTCTGCTTCAGGGAAGTTCTTCACGGCTTCCTCGTAGCGTTTCTCGTTTTCCGCGGCTTTCACTTTCGCGTCGGCATAGGCCTTGGTGGTTTTGAAATCGACCGCGGACGGCGGACGGAAGTCGTACATGATCGACTTGCCGCCCCACGAGGTCTTGATCAGCAGAATCGGACCGTCAACTTTCTCGGCGATCCGCAGCCCAAAGC
>JAYPGD010000592.1:0-3304 GCA_038126655.1 Verrucomicrobiales bacterium | reverse complement strand
GCCAGATGACAGGGAACCCGGTGAGACTCCGGGACGGTTGCGCCACTGTGACGGGTTACAAGCTCCCACTGCCACTGATTCAACATGAAGCGGATCGGGAAGGCGGGAGCGAGGTTTGAAACCCGAAGTCAGGATACCGGTCTGGTCGCGCTCGTCGGCTCCGAACGTTTCGGAGCAACTTCTCCGACAAAGAGAAGGATGAGGCCAAGCCGACGAATCAGTTTTTCGTCGGACTTCGGAATTGGCTCCATTCTCCGATTTGCGGGAGTGGAGCTTTTTTGCGCCGTCGCATCCGCTTCGCACCCCGCTGGTCTCGAACAACCGCAACCAGGTCCGTCCCCGGACGGAATCGTTCAGATCAGCAGACAAATTGAAAAAACAGATCGTCTCGTCCCTCCTGCTGGCGTCGGCCTTCGGCGTCCTCGCGCAGACCAATGAACCCGTCGTCGTTGAACTGCCGGAAATCACGGTGACAGCGGCTCGGCTGCCGGGGGATGCCGCCCCCTTGTCGCGCGTCGCCGCCAATGTCAGCGTCATCGACAGGGAAAGGATCGATTCCTCGCCGGCGTTCAGCCTGAGCGACCTGCTGCGGACAGAGGCCGGCTTTGCGCTGTTCGACAACTCCAGCGGTTTTGGCGCGCACCTGTCCGGCTTTGGTCTGCGCGGTTTCGGCGAGAAGGCGGGTGCGCTCGTCCTGGTCGACGGCGTGACCGCCAACGAAGGCGGCGGCGGAAGCTTCTTCTGGAATTCCGTCCCGCTCGACAACATCGAGCGCGTCGAGATCATCCGCGGCGGCGGCTCGACGGTCTATGGCGCGGGAGCGGCGGCGGGCGTGATCAACATCGTCACCCGCGACGCGGCAACGAGGCCGCTTTCCGTGGAAGCGACGGGCAGCGGCGGCAATCTCGGATTCAATATGGGCGCGCTCCGTCTCAGCGGAACGACCAACCGCTTCGACTACCGCGTCACCGGCGGCCGGCAGGAGTGGTCCGGTTGGCGCGACTTCAGTCACTTCCGCGCCTGGAACGCGGGCGCGGAGTTGGGTTACACGACGGAGATCGGCCGCTTCTCGGTCGGTTACGATCACCATACGGAATACAGCGAGAATCCCGGAACGCTGACGACTGCGCAATACGCCGCGAATCCGCGGCAGTCCGCTCCGGGCGCCTTCAGTCGCTTCGTGTTCGACGACGAACTGCATCGCGGAACGCTCAGTTACTCCGGCAGCTTTGAGAATGGCTGGCGCGTCAACTCGAAGCTCTACCATCAGGAGTATGGGACGCAGTTCCTCGCGTTCGGCGGCGTCGGAAAGGAATCCTCCACCGGCGGGTTGATCCAGGCGTCTTATGAATCGGAGTTGTTCGGCGGGGAGAATTCGCTGGCCTTTGGCGGCGAGGGGCGGTCGCAGTTCTTCAGCCAGCAGTTTGGCGCGGCGGCCCCCTCGGCATACGACAACACGACCTTCGGCGCCTTTGTGAAGGACGCGATCACCTTCAGAACCGGCACGACATTGTCGGCGGCGCTGCGTTACGACCGGCAGGAGGCGTATCTCGACAACGTTTTTGCCCCGTTCCCGGCCGCGCCTTTCACCGGGGCCCGCGAGAACACCGGCTGGAACCCCAATGTGAGCGTTGTCCAGAGCGTGGCGAAGGGCTCCGAAATCTGGGCGTCCTATTCACAGGCTTATCGCTTTCCATCCTACAACGATGTTGTCGCGGCGACGCCGGCGTTTGTGGGCAACAAGGACCTTGTTCCGCTCAAGGCCCGCACGGTCGAGGCCGGCGTCCGCACGCGCGCGGATGAGCGGCTGTCGGGCTCGTTGACCTTTTTTCGCAGTTGGATCGACAACGACATCTTTACCGATCCGGCGCTGGCGTTCGGCTTCAGCCAGAACAGCAACAACGACGCCATCCGCCAAGGCGTCGAGCTGTCCCTGCAGTCACGCCTCTGCGAACACGCGAGCCTGTTCGCCAACACCGCCTACATCGACGCGCGTTTCGACGGCGGCCCCTATGCCGGCAAGCGGCAGGTTCTCGTTCCTGAATGGCAGTTCTCCTCCGGTCTGCTGTTGAAGCCCTTCGAACGCTGGTCCCTGACCTTGGAGAATCTCTATGTGACCGGGCAGGTCCGGATCAATGACGCCGTCAACGCCCAGTCGCGCAACGCCTACAACGTGGTCAACGCCCGGATCGCCTACCAACGCAGCCGCGTCACCGGCTGGCTGGCGATTAACAACCTGCTCGACCGCCGTTACGAACAATCGCCGGCGACGAGCCTGCCCGGGCTCGGCCCGCAGACCCCCGCGCAAAACCCCGCGCCCGGGCTGGCCTTTCAGTTGGGGATGAGGCTGAGGTTCTGAATCCCGGTTCGCCTCCTTTTCGACTGGCTTTCCCAAACGGTTCGCGTACAAATCCCGCACACACTTCCAAAGGGAAGACATCAACAAACCTGATCCAAGTCACATGAAGCACATCAAATACATCATCGCCGCCTTCGCCGCGGTGGGACTGGCGTTCTCCGTCTCGGCCGACGATGCCCACGAACTGATCGAGAAGGCAATGAAGGAAGGCCACAAGGGCAAGACCTCCATCGTCGCCAAGATCAAGAACGGCTCGGCGTCGAAGGAGGAGATCACGAAGCTGCACGATTGGTACGTGGCCATGTCCAAGGTCAAGCCGCCGCGCGGCGACGCCGGCAGCTGGAAGAAGAAGACCACCCAGATCGCCAACATCACGGGCAAGCTGGCCAAGGGCGATGCGAAGGCCAAAGGCGCCTTCAACAAGGCCATCAACTGCAAGGCCTGCCACAAGCTGCACAAGCCCGAATAAGCGCGGCTGAAAATACGCCCTGTTTCATTTCACCGCACAAAGGCCGGGCGCGCGCCCGGCCTTTTTTTCGTCACTGGATCGTAACTCGGAAAAAATCGGTTTGTTGGCTGCGGTCCGCCGCCTATGATGCGGTCCGCCCGGTATTGAGACATGAGCGAATTCGGCCCCGAACATTTCATCAATCGCGAGCTCAGCTGGCTGGAATTCAACCAGCGCGTGCTCGACGAAGCCTGCGACGCCTCCCATCCGCTGCTGGAGCGGGTGAAGTTCTTCTGCATCGTCAGCTCCAACCTGGATGAGTTCTTCGAGGTCCGGGTCGCCGGCATCAAACAACAGATCGAATCCGGCGCGACCGACCCGACGGTCGACGGCCTGAACGCCCGGGAGACCTTCGACGCCATCGGACGCCGCGTGCGCAAGCTGCTGGACGCCCAGTATCGCTGCTGGAAAAAGGAGCTGGTCCCGCTGCTGGAGAA
>JAYPGD010000591.1:0-3311 GCA_038126655.1 Verrucomicrobiales bacterium | reverse complement strand
CATCTGCCAGCGCACCGAAGCGACGCTGAACGAGGTCGGCGACAAGTATGACATTGAAAAGCGTCACACGAGCTACGACGAGTTGCTGAAGGACGATTCGATCGACGCCGTGCACATCAATACGCCGATCCCCAATCACGCGGAGCAGACGATCAAGGCGCTGAAGGCGGGCAAGCATGTGGCCTGCACCGTCCCGATGGCGACCACGGTCGAGGAGTGCCGGCAAATCGTGGAGCTGACGAAGTCCACGGGGCTGAAATACATGATGATGGAAACGGTGGTCTACGCCCGCGAGTTCCTGTTCATGAAGGATCTCCATGACAAGGGCGAACTCGGCAAGCTCCAGTTCCTCAAGGCAAGCCATCAGCAGGACATGGACGGCTGGCCCGGCTACTGGCCCGGGTTGCCGCCCATGCACTACGCGACTCATTGCGTCGGGCCCGTGCTGGGCCTCGGCCGGAACGAGGCGGAATTCGTCAGCTGCTTCCCCAGCGGCACGATCCGCGAGGAAATGCACGAATGCTACAACTCGCCTTTCGCGGTGGAGACCACCCACATCCGCTTCCGCAACAGCGACCTCAGCGCGCAGGTCTACCGCTCCCTGTTCGACGTCGCCCGGCAGTATCGTGAAAGCTTCGAAGTCTACGGCTCCAAGAAGGCGGTCGAATGGCCCCTCGTCGAACACCGCCCTCTGGTCGTTCACACCGCGAAGAAGCCCGAGCCTGAGATCCCGGAAGAGGTCGAGTGCCCGGACTTCGGTCATCTGCTGCCCGAGGAGATTGCCCCCTTCACCCAAGGCGGCGTCTATGGCGGCGACGGCGGCGAAGAACACCTGAGCTTCACCCAAGGCGCCGGACATGGCGGCTCACATCCCCATCTCGTGCATCAGTTCGTGCAGTTGCTGCGCGGCGAGGGCGAGGGCTATCCGAACGCTGTCCAATCCGCGAACATCACGCTGACCGGCATCCTCTCGCATGAATCTGCCCTGAAAAACGGCGAAATCGTCCGATTACCGGACTGGAGTTTCACCTCCTAGGCCGTTAAGGTTCCGATCCCCAATCAAAGCCCTACTGCAGCCATGAAGAAGATTCTCGCGCTCTGCCTCGCAATCGTCTGTTTCGTCGTCCCCCAGTCAAACGCCGCGCAGTCCGGCCCGATCCGCGCGCTGTTCCTCGGCCATGACGGAACCGGCGAGGGCCAGTCCTCCCACGAACCGGCCCCCGCCTATGCCCGGATCTCCCAGGCTCTGGGGCGGGACGCGATCTACTTCGACTACGTCGAGTCAGTCGAGGAGGCTCTCGGCGACGCGGATTACCTGGCCCAGTTCGACGCGCTGGTGATGTATTGCAATCACGCTCGCATCGAGCCGCATCAGTGGACCAACCTGAAAAACTACGTGGAATCCGGCGGCGGCTTCGTCCCCCTCCACAGCGCCAGCTGGTGCTTCGCCAACGAGCCGGGTTTCGATCAACTGGTGGGCGGCCGATTTGAGAGTCACAAGGGCGGCGTCTTCAAGCTCAAGACCCTGCTCTACGGGCACGCCGCTATCAAGGACACGCCCGAACTGGAGGCCTGGGACGAAACCTACAAACACCGGAACCACAACCCCAAGGATCGCACCGTCCTGCAGGTGCGCGAGGTTTCCGGACCGGACGACAACATCAGCCAACCAGAGCCCTGGACCTGGATCCGCACCCAGGGCAAGGGGCGCATCTTCTACACGGCCTCCGGACACGATGAGCGCGTGTGGACCAAGTCCGCATTTCACACCCTGCTGAAGAACGGTATCCTCTGGGCCGTCGGCGACAGCCGCAAGGCCTCCTATGACCGCTTCATCGCCGGGCGCGCCCCGCTCCGCTACGAAAAGCGCGACAACATCCCCAACTACGAGAAGCGACCCGAGCCGCTGAAATATCAACTCCCCCTCGCCGCCAAGGACAGCATGGACCACACGCGCGTCCCCGTCGGTTGGAGCCTCGAACTCTTCGCCAGCGAACCGCAGATCATCAACCCCATCTGCATGGCCTGGGACGAACGCGGGCGCCTCTGGGTCGCTGAGACCGTGGACTACCCGAACGAGATCGCCGAAGGCCGCAAGGGACGCGACAGCATCAAGATCCTGGAAGATACCGACGGCGACGGCCGCTGCGACCAGGTCAAAACCTTTGCCACCGGCCTCAATGTCCCCACCTCCATCGTCTTCGCCAATGGCGGCGTGATCGTCGCGCACGCCCCGGATTTCCTCTTCTTCAAGGACACCGACGGCGACGACAAGGCCGATGTGCGGGAAGTCCTGAACTCCGGTTGGGGAACCAAGGACACCCACGCAGGGCCTTCCAATCTCCGCTACGGATTCGACAATCGCGTCTGGGGAACGGTCGGCTACTCCGGCTACTCCGGACGAAGCGACGGCCGCAGCGTGCGCTTCGGCCAAGGCGTGTTCAAGATGGACGCCGATGGCTCGGATGTGCGTTTCCTGCACCAGTTCAACAACAACACCTGGGGCCTCGGCTTCAATTCCCGCGGCGATGTGTTCGGCTCGACGGCCAACAACAACCCCGCCTTCTTCTGCGGCTTTCCCAACACCGCCTACGGAACCGGGCCGCGCGGCCTGTCGGCGCTCATGATCGCCGACGATCGCTTCTTCCATCCAATCACGCCGAACATCCGGCAGGTCGACGCCTTCGGCGCCTACACCGCCGGCGCGGGCTACGCCTTCGCCACCTCGGACAACTTCCCGGATTCCTGGCGCGATTCGATGGCCTTCATTTCCGGCCCCACCGGAAACCTCTTGGGCATGTATCGCAACACCCCAACCGGAGCCGGCTACGAGGCAAAGAACGCCATGTCCCTCGTCGCCAGCGCCGATGAATGGTTCTCACCCGTGTCCGCCGAAGTCGGTCCCGACGGCAACCTCTGGATCGCCGACTGGTACAACTTCATCATCCAGCACAATCCCACGCCCAGCCCCGACCGCGGCGGATACCGCGCTGAAACCGGCAAGGGCAACGCCCACGTCAACCCCAACCGCGACCGCCAGCACGGCCGCATCTACCGCCTCGTCTGGGGAGGCGGCAAAGGCACCAACTCCATCAAATCGCTCGCGGGCGCCAAGACCGACCAACTGCTGGCCGCGCTGGGACATCATAACCTGTTCTGGCGACTGACCGCCCAACGCCTGCTCGTGGAATCCAGGCGCGACGACTCCGTGCAGCCGCTCCGCAAGCTGGTCGCCCAAGCCGGCCGCGCCTCCATCCACGCGCTCTGGACCCTGCATGGCATGGGCCAGCTCGACCGCGACATCCACCAGG
>JAYPGD010000590.1:0-3314 GCA_038126655.1 Verrucomicrobiales bacterium | reverse complement strand
GGACTTGAACCTTCACTCCCGAGGGAACCAGAACCTAAATCTGGCGCGTCTGCCACTTCCGCCACTCGCGCCTCCGGGGGATAATCTGGCGCCGGTCGCGACGTGAATCAAGCGCGGAAAGAGGCCGTCGCGGGCGCCTCGTCCGAGCGCCCCCTCCGATGACCGGTCAGGGCGCGCGCGGGAAAATTTGCGGCAAATCGGGCGAAACCCCGTTACAAGAATCGAAACCGCTGCTACATTACGCCCCCCCAATGGTGAACGGCCTTGTCAGACCGATGGCGAACTCGCGGATCGCGAAACTGATGTTTCTGATCGCGGCGTTTGTGATTGTTGTGGCGGGCATTCGCGAGGCCTCGACGATCCTGGTTCCCTTTCTTACGGCGGTGTTTGTGACGATTGTCAGCACGCCAATGGCAATCTGGATGAACCGCAAGGGTCTTCCCATGCCGGTGGCGCTGGGATTGGTGATCTTTCTACTCATCGCCCTGGCCGTGCTGGGGGTCGGCGTCATCGGCAAGTCGGTCAACGATCTCACCAAGAATCTGGCGAATTACCAGACGATGGCCTCGACGCATATCGAGGACCTCACCGACTGGCTGAAAGGACGAGGGCTTCAGATCGAGGACAGCCAGCCCATCCGGGATCTGCTGGATCCAGCGGCGGCAATGGGCTGGGTCGGCAACACCCTGGGAGCGCTGACGGCGGTGATGAGCCAGGCCTTCATCATCCTGCTGCTGGCCATTTTCATGTTGCTGGAGGCGGCGATCCTGCCCGAGAAGGTGAAGCGGCTGCCGGGAATGAACGACGCCGGCTGGGGGCGCCTCGGCAAGATCGTCGAGGACGTGCGCTTCTACATGGGCATCAAGACCGTGATGAGCCTGTTGACCGGACTGGGGGTGGGCGTCTGGTGCGCCATTCTGAAGATTGACTTCCCGATCCTGCTGGGGTTGCTCGCGTTCATCCTGAATTACGTTCCCAACGTCGGTTCGATCCTCGCGGCCGTGCCGGGCGTGACGTTGGCCCTGTTCCAGTTCAATGTCGGAACGGCGGCGTTGACCGGGGCCGGTTATCTGGCGATCAACGTCTCGGTGAGCAATTTCCTGGAGCCGCGCCTGCTCGGCAAGAGCCTTGGCATGTCGCCGCTGATCATCGTGGTGTCCATGTTTTTCTGGGGCTGGGCCATGGGCCCCATCGGGATGCTTCTGGCCGTGCCGCTCACCATGACGACCAAGATCGCGATGGAAAGCGGCCGGAGCACGCAATGGATCGCCATGATGATGGCGCACGGCGCCGAGGTGAAGGCCGCGGTACCCGCGCCGGCGCTTCACGCCGGGAGCCCCGACGAACCGCGCGCGGACGCCCCTGATCCGGCGGCGGAAATGCCGGCCCCCGCGGGCAAGTGATTCCCGCCGGGCAACCCCGGCGCGAGCCGGGCCGCATTCTCAATCCTCCCGCTCCCAACCTTTCGAGCGCTCCAACGCCTTCTCCCAACCCGAGACCAAGCGTCTTCGTTGCGCCGGTTTCATGGCCGGCTTGAAGGTCCTGTCCGCCCGCCACTGACGCGCGATCTCGGCGCGGCTTCCCCAGAAACCGACGGCCAGTCCGGCAAGGTAGGCGGCGCCCAGGGCGGTGGTTTCCTGAATGCGGGATCGGACGACCGGAACGCCCAGCAGATCGGCCTGGAACTGCATGAGGAGATTGTTGGCGCAGGCGCCGCCGTCGACGCGCAGTTCCCTGAGATTGAGCCCGGCGTCGGCGCGCATGGCCTTGAGCACGTCGTTGACCTGGAACGCGATGCCCTCCAACGCAGCGCGGGCGATGTGGGCCGCCGTCGATCCGCGGGTCAATCCAT
The DNA here is from genome assembly GCA_038126655.1 of Verrucomicrobiales bacterium. Classification (GTDB taxonomy): domain Bacteria; phylum Verrucomicrobiota; class Verrucomicrobiia; order Limisphaerales; family JAYPEY01; genus JAYPEY01. The sequence goes on along the minus strand of JAYPGD010000590.1, from coordinate 1,462 downwards.
GGATCGCGCCCCGCGCGTAAGGATCCCAATGGGGAGCCCCCAGTCCGGCGAACGCCGGAACGAGATGAACGCCGCCGTTGTCCTCCACGCTGCTCGCCAACGCCTCCACTTCCGAAGAGGATTTGATGATGCCGAGTCCGTCGCGCAGCCACTGCACCGCCGCGCCGCCGATGAAGACGCTTCCTTCCAATGCGTATTCCGTCGTGTCCCCGATCTTCCACGCGACCGTGGTGAGGAGATTGTTCTTCGATGGAATCGGTTTGCCCCCGGTGTTCATCAGCATGAAACAGCCGGTTCCGTAGGTGTTCTTGGCCATGCCCGGTTTCGCGCAGACCTGACCGAACAGGGCGGCATGCTGATCGCCGGCCACCCCCGCAATGGGAATGCTCCCGCCGAACAGTCGCGTCTCGCCGCAAACCTCGCTGGAGGAGCGAATCTCCGGCAGCGCCGATCGGGGAATGTCGAGGATCTCAAGGAGTTTGGCGTCCCACTGTCCGGTCCTGATGTTACAGAGCATCGTGCGCGAGGCGTTGGTCGCGTCGGTCACATGGGAACGCCCCCCGGTGAGTTTCCAGATCAGCCAGGCGTCGACCGTCCCAAACGCCAGCCTGCCCCGGCGCGCGAGGGCGCGCGCGCCTTTGACATGCCTGAGAATCCACTGGAGCTTGGTTCCGGAAAAATAAGCGTCGACCACGAGGCCGGTCCTCCGGCGGATGGTCGGGGCGAGCTTGTCGGCCTTGAGCCGGTCGCAGGCTTCAGCCGTGCGGCGGTCCTGCCAGACGATGGCGTTGCAGATGGGCTTTCCGGTTTCGCGATCCCAGACGACGGTTGTCTCGCGCTGGTTGGTGATGCCGATTCCGGCGATCTCAACCGCCTTGGCGCCGGCCTGTCGGATGGCCTTCCGGGCCACGGCGAGCTGGGTGGACCAGATGGCCTCGGGGTCGTGCTCCACCCAGCCGGGTCGGGGAAAAAGCTGGGGGAATTCCTTCTGGGCGACGGACACGATGCCCCCCCGTCTGTCGAAGAGGATGGCGCGCGAGCTGGTGGTTCCCTGGTCGAGGGCGAGAATGTATTTCTTCTTCGATGGCTCCTTCACGCAAGGGAAACTATCGGAGGCGCCAGGGACCCGCAAGCCGGATGCGCGGCCGATCCCTGATGGGGCGGACAAAGAAAACCGGCGGATGGTTTGCGCCATCCGCCGGTGTAAAGGGTCGCCCCGAGGTTGAATCCGCGCCTCAGACGGCCTGCGGCAGACGGTCGCGGTATTCGGTTGGCGAGCGTCCCAAGACCTTCTTGAAGACGCGGTTGAAATGCGTCAACGACTGGAAGCCCACCTCGAAGGCGATCTCACTCACCCGCAGGTTGGGATTGAGCAGGAGATTCTTGGCCTTCTCAATGCGGATGCGGGAGACGTACTCCGTGAAGTTGAGACCGGTGGCCTTCTTGAACATCTTGCAGAAGT
>JAYPGD010000589.1:0-3315 GCA_038126655.1 Verrucomicrobiales bacterium | reverse complement strand
ACGTCATGCCGAGCAATGCTCGGCGCTCCGCAGGGATGGCCTTCTGCGCCCTTCTGCTTCTCTGCCTTCCGTTCGCGACCGCAGCCGCCCAACTTCTCGCCGGCGTCGCCAAGGCGGACATCTCCCGCCGCCAACCAGCCAACCCCGCAGAGACCCTTTACGCCAAGGCCCTGGTCCTGCAGTCCGGTGAAACCACCGCCGCGATCATCGCGATCGACGCCGTGGCCATCGACAAGATCGGCTCCATTCGCGCGCCCTTTCTGGCCAACGTCCGCGCCGCACTGAAGGCGGACCTGGGAATCGAGCCGGCCAATGTCCTGGTCAATGTCAGTCATTGCCACGGGGTCGTTCACGAGGAGGTCGAGGCGCGGACCATTCAAGCCGTGCGTGAAGCCGCGAAGAATCTCGTCCCGGTCAAGGTTGGAGCCGGCGTCGGACACGAGAACCGCGTGATGGAGAACCGCCGCATCTTCCTCACGACCGGCCGTGAAGCGGATGTCCGGCACGCCTACTCCATGCCCCATGACGACGAGGTCGCCGGCATCGGCCCCATCGACCCCGAGATCGGCGTCCTGCGATTGGACAAGGCAAACGGCGATACCCTTGCCCTGGTCTACAACTTCGCGATGCATCCCATCCAGGGCACCCCGGCACGCGGCGGCGACACCGCCGATGTGATCGGCTTTGCCTCCCAGACCATCGAGGAGAACCTCAGCCCCGGCGCCATGGCGTTCTTCATCCAGGGTTGCGGCGGCGACATCAATCCCGTGCAATACAAGGACGTCAACAATCCCCGCGACGCCGAACCGCTCGGCCATATGCTCGGCCTCAGCGCCCTGCGCGCCGCGCGTCAGATCAAGACCGGCGCCAACGCCCCGCTGAAGTTGGTCAATGAGACCATCCGAGTCCCCCGCGCCGACCTGGAGGAGCGGATTGAGGCCATGATGAAGGAGGAGGAGAAACTGATCGCCTCGCTGCGCGGGACGACCCTGAACTTCAAGTCCTTCCTGCCGCTCTACATGAAATACAGCGTCTCGGGCGAGGAATTCCCCTCCTACTATTCGCATCGCTACAAGCACGACAAACTCATCGGCCGCGAGGACCTCAAGAAGATGGACGAGCGCAACCGCGCGGACATGGAGAAATACATCCGCAACATCCGGACGATGGAGAAGGTCAGCATCCTGCGAACCAATCTCCGGTTGCTCGACAAGCGCCAGCAGGACAATCTGGCCGCCGGCATGAAACCGATCCCGGTGGAGGTCGTCGGGTTGCGTGTGGGCGACTTCCGCATGGTCACCTTTCCGGGCGAGGTCACCGTGCAGATCGGCCTGAATCTCAAGCAGAAGTCCCCGCACGAACTGACCTTTGTCGCCGGGTATTCCAACGGCTACATCTACTACTGCCCCACCGCAGAGCAACTCAAGAACCGCGGCGGAGCGCAGGAGGACAGCGACTGCCTCGTCGCCCCGGAATGGCAGGCGATGTTTGAGGAGAAGGCGCTGGAAATCTTGAAGGGATTGTGAGGATGGATCTGACTGGGCAGCAAGATCGTAGCGCAGCCGTCCCGGCTGCGGGTTTCAGCGGCGTCTCGCCGCGTGATTCGATCGACCGGGCGCGGACGCCCGTGGAACCCGCAGGCGAGGACGCCTGCGCTGCACAATTCACGCCGCTCCAATCCCCCGGCCGAAGCGGAATGAATTCCGCGCTCCTTTGCGCTGGCGCGCTGCTGCTCGTCTCCTGCGCAAGCCCGGAACCGAAGACCACGTCCACCATCCCGCCAAAAGCCCCGCCAAATTTCGCCGCGGTCGGGCAGGCGTTGAATTCCGCCATCGAGAACAAGGCCTTCCCCGGTTGCTCGTTTGCGGTCGGAACTTCCGATGGCATCCTCTGGAGCCAGGGCTTCGGGCACTTCACCTACGCCAAAAAGAATCTCGTCACGGTGAACACGATCTACGACCTCGCCTCGCTGACCAAGGTCACCGGCACGACGGCCCTGTTGATGAAGCTGACCGGCGACGGCAAGCTCCATGAAAGCGACCCGCTGGCGAAGCACATCCCCGAATTCCTGACTTCCGCCACGGACGCCAAGGACCGCGCGCGCCGCGAGAAGGTCACCTTGGAGCGCCTGATGACGCACTCGGCCGGGCTGGTTTCCTGGAAGCCCTTCTACAAGACCTGCGACTCCTTTCCGAAATTGTTGGAGGCCGTCCTCGCCACGCCGCTCGAAACCGATCCGGGCGAGCGCTACAAATACAGCGACCTCGGCTTCATCCTGCTCGGCGAAGTGGTTTCACGCGCCGGCGGCGCCCCGGCGCGCCAACTCGAGCGACAACTGCTGGTCCGTCAACTCGGCATGAGCGACACCCTGCGCAATCCGCAGTCCGCGCTCCGCATGCGCATCCCGCCGACCGAACGCACGCCCGATGCCACGGGCTTCATCCACGGCGAGGTGCACGACGAGAACTGCCGCTTCGCCGGCGGCGGCACGGGCCACGCCGGCCTGTTCTCCACGGTCGGCGATCTTTCGAAATATGCGATCGAACTGCTGCGGGCGCGCGAAGGCAAAGGCCGGGTGTTCGAGCAAGAGGTCGTGCGGGAGTTCACGCGCCGGCAGGGGGTAGAGGGCTCCAATCGCGGCCAGGGTTGGCAGAAGCCTTCCGGAACAAACTCAGCGGGCGCCGTTCTTTCGAAGGCCTCCTTCGGCCACACCGGCTTCACCGGCACGTCCATCTGGGTCGACCCGGAACGCGATTTCTTCGTAATCCTGCTGACCAACCGCGTGCATCCGACGAGGGAGGATTCCAAGATCTCCCCCGTGCGAAGGGCCGTGGCCGATGAAGCGGCGAAGGCGTTCGATGCGTGGCGGGCGAAGGAGAACAGGAACTCGTGAAGCACCAAGGCGAATGTCCCGTGTTGGGAGGCGATATTTGTCGCCGCCGACGCAGTCGGAGTTGAGGCGGCAATCGGGGTGGGCTTGCCCAAACTTGCCTACTGCCCTGAACGAACCAGGCATATTGCCCATCCTGTTTCGGAGTGCCCCTGCCGGGGCGCATTGCTGTTTTTGACCGGTTATCCGGTGGTTTCAGTCGCTCCGCTCCTTGCACGCACCGGCTACCATCGGGACGCCCCTCCGGGGCTGCGGGTCATTCGTCTCATCCAGTTTCGGAGCGCCCCTGCCGGGGCGCGTTGCTGTTTTTGGTCGGATATCCGGTGGTTCCAGTCGCTCCGCTCCTTGCACGCACCGGCTACCATCGGGTCGCCCCTCCGGGGCTGCGGGTCATTCGTCTCATCCAGTTTCGGAGCGCCCCTGCC
>JAYPGD010000588.1:0-3326 GCA_038126655.1 Verrucomicrobiales bacterium | reverse complement strand
CGAAAGCATTACGAAGCCCGAAGGAAGCGAAAGACCGCGTAGCAGCCGACGTGAGGAGGCTTATTTCGGCATTCCACAATCGGAAGATGAGCCTCCTTACGTCGGCTGCTACGTGGCTGGATTTCGCTGACGCGAGAATGGAGGCCTGATCGACGATGAAATGCGCTACTTCAACGTCCCCAGAAACGCCAGCAGATCGGCTGCTTCTTCGGCGGTGAGGGACTGGAGGATGTCGAGGGGCATGGTGGAGATGGCGGATGGTCGGATGGAAACATACTCGCCCCGCGTCAGGGTCACGGTCTCCGCGTTGATTGTCTTCAGGGTGACGGATTTCTCCGTGCGTTTGAGGATGAAGCCGGAAATGGATTCGTCGTCAGCGGTTTCGATTTCGAAGGCGATGAATTTGGGATCGATGAATTTCGATGGCGAAGTGAGGTGTTCGAGCAGTTGGGCTCGCGTGTATTTCGCGCCGATCTTGCTGAGATCCGGGCCGAGTTCGCGACCGCGGTCTTCAAGGCGGTGGCAATTGATGCACTGGACGCTTTCGCGGAAGAAGACATTGCGTCCGCGGGCGGCGTCGCCGTTGCGGGACAGGACAACGTTTGGATCGAAGGAAGTTCCCAGGCGTTTGGCGCGTTGGTCTTCGGGGAGAAAGCGTTCGAACAGGTCGCGCGTCTCGGGGCGGGGATGGGCCGCGGCGCGGGCGATGAATTGCCGCTTCAGCGCCGCGTCGAACGCTGGTTCCTGGACGGCGCGCGCGACGCGCAGCGCATTCGCGGTCGAGGACAAGTGTCGGTCGATCGCGGCATTGCGCGCCGACTTGGGGGCATCGGGAATCGTTTGCAGCATGCGTTCGAATTGATCCCAGTTCCATGGCTCGGCGTTGGCGGAATCCGGAGCGGGCATGCTGGAGATCCAGTCGAGCATCAGGCGGACGCCCTCTTCATCCACGAGGTTGGAGCCGAAGTGCGGCATGCGTCCGCTGCCGAGCTTGGCCATGCGATAGGGCAGGGTGGAATGAAAGGGCCGGCCGGGCGCGACGATGCGGGCGGCCTCAATGCCGAAGGCGCCTTGGCTGGGCGGGGTGTCGATGAGCAGGGTCTTGTCGGTGGCGAGCGGATGCCGGACATCGAACACGGCCGTGCCGCCGCCGCCGCGCATGTGGCAGTGGGAGCAGTTGACATGAAGATAGGCGCGGGCGCGGGATTCCAGATCCGCGCTGGCGTCGTTGGGCGCGGGCATGCGCTTGAGTTTCCTGCGGTTGACCGGTTGCTTGAAGAGACCGAGCGCGGTGAGGCGATTCAGATCGTTGACGGAGCCGTGGACACCGTCGAGTTGCTCGGGTGTGAAACCGTAGATGACGCCGCCGCGCGGGGTGTGGCAGAGCATGCACTCAGCCCGGCTGGCGAAATGCCAGGTCTGCTTACGTTTGCCGTCCGGGGCGGATTTGTCGGCGATTTCGATGACGCGTTCGGCGGCTTTCGGTCCGGCGAGGGCGGCGTCGGTCTGTTCGTCGTTCCAGATATAGTTGTAGGGATGCCAGTTGACGCCGTCAAAATGGAGGATCTGGGTTTCGAGTCGTCGGCTTGAGGCCGGATTACCCCGCTCCATTTCGAGTGAGACAGTCTTGGCCACAACGGAGTTGGTTGGGAATTTCCACTTGCCGCGGATGATCCCGATGCCGGGGTTGTTCTGCTTGTGGACGTCGAGTCTGCCCAGATCCGGGATGGCGACGAATCGTTCGCCTGTCGCGTGATCGGCCCAGGGCTCAACGTTGATCGAATAGGGGATGACGCCCTTTGCCGGTCGGTGGTCTTTGGTCGAAGCGAACAGCCCGGTTTCGCTGAGCATGCGGGGGAAGGCGGCGCTGGCGTCGGCGGCCTTGTTCTTCACGATGCGGTAGATGCCGCCGTTGTAATCCATTGCATAGACTTCGCCGTCGTGGCCTTCGCCGAAGCAGATGACGCGGAGATTGGTCGTGGCTATTTCAGCGAGGCTCTTGCGAATGCCCTGATTGGCGCGGAGGGCCCACATCTTTCCGGTGACGTAATCCCCGTAGAGATAGGCCCCCTTTAGACCGGGGAGTCGATCGCCGTGGTAGACGAATCCGCCGGTGATGGACATGGCTTCGGTGTGCGGGTGTTCGGCGATGGGCGGAGAGATTGGGGCGGGGCCGCGGGGATTGTCGGGCTTCACCGTCTGTTGGCTGCCTTCCATGATGCTCCAGCCGTAGTTCCCGCCGCGTTCGACACGAAAGACCATTTCCCACAATTCCCAGCCCACATCGCCGACCCACAATTCTCCGGTCTCGCGATCGAAGCTCATGCGCCAGGGGTTGCGGAAACCAAAGGCCCAGATCTCCGGCCGGGCTTCACCGACGCCAATGAAGGGATTGTCCTCGGGCACGGCGTAGTTCAAACCGCCGTTCGCGCGATCGACATCTATGCGCAGAATGGAGGCCAGCAGATCGCTGACGTCCTGGCCGGTGTTCAAGGGGTCGGGCGGGCTCGGGACCTCGGCGTCGCCGGTGGTGATGTAGAGGAAACCATCGGGGCCGAATTTCAGGCTGCCACCGTTGTGTCCGCCTGAGAGCCAGCGGATGAGAATGCGCTCGCTATTGGGATCGACAACCGGCGCGGGGCCCTTGTCGACACGGAATTCGGAGACATGCGTGCCGTTCTCCTTCTTCTGATCGAGGATGTAACAGAGGTAGATCTGACGATTGGATTCGTAATCCGGGTGAAAGGCGAGGCCATAGGCGCGGGTCTTGGGACCGTGGGCCAGTTTGAGATCGATGGCGAGTTCGCGGGTGGCAGCGCCGTTGTCGTTCTTGAAGGTCCAGACCTTGCCGTCGAGTTCCACCATCCACCAGCGGTCGGAGCCTGGTTCGGCGACGAACTCGACCGGGTTTTTGAATTCAAGATTGGGGAAGCGGCGTTCGACCGTATAGGGCGGCGGCGGTTCGGGGGAACCGATGACGCGGGAGTTGGTCCAGGCCTCGCGTTGCGCGGGTGCGGCGGAGGCGGCGATGGTGGCGAGCGCCAGAAAGACAGTCGGCGCAAAGCTGAGGGGGCGGAAGTCAATTCGATGCATGGCCAATTCTGGATTCAGGATTGGCCCGGAGGATCCGGGGAAACGACGGGATCTGCAATGTCGATTTCATTTGTCACGGGGGACGCGCTGCCGCGCGTCCGCAAAGCAAACCGGAACGTTCAGTTTGAATTGCTGAAACAAGAGATCGCGGAACCGGAATACCGTCTGCGGAGCGCCGAGCATTGCTCGGCAGAACGCGAGGCGTTTCCTTTTCATGCCGAGCAATGCTCGGC
>JAYPGD010000587.1:460-3337 GCA_038126655.1 Verrucomicrobiales bacterium | reverse complement strand
GCTAATTTTGAATGCGGATGTGATTGGATCTGGGATGAGAAGCAGAGATACAGGACTTTGGAGTCGTCGTTGGGGCGCGGAATTCATTCCGCTTCAACCTTCGGAAACCGGCGGCTTCCAGCGGCGCGAACGCGATGGGAATTCCAACGTTGATGCGGAATGAATTCCGCGCCCCGCATCCCATTTCCAATCGCGCCCTTCGAAAGCAGGTCATTGATTTGAGCCTCGTCAATCCGGCTGCCAAGCCCTTGGAAGAAACCCAGAATATGAGTCCTTTCGCCCCACCCGGCTTGCGCCCCGCTTATTCCTCGTCCTTGGGAACCGTCGCGGCTTCCTCTTCCTTTTCTCCGGGCTGCGGAGAAGCTTCCGTGTCCGCGGCGACTTCCGTCTCCGATTCGTCGGGCTCGCGGTTCAGCAACAGGGAGATGCCCTTGAGCATGTCCTTGGCGCGCTCGAGTTGCGCATCCTTGAGCTTGGACAGGCGCTCGCGACGGGCCTCGTCATCCAGACTGTTCAACCCGCCGGCCTGCCGCTTCCAGAAAAGGGCCTCCGACTGATCGCGGGTCAGGGCGACCTCGATGTCGGGTTCGATTCCGCGCTCGTGGATCACCTTGTGGCTGGGAGTGTAGTACTTGGCCGTGGTCAGACGCAACGCCCCCCCGCCCTCCAGCGGCAGGATGCTCTGGACCGAACCTTTCCCGAAGGTCTGTTCGCCGATGATGATGGCGTCGCAATATCCCTCAACCGTGGCGTCCTGCAGGCAGCCCGCGACGATTTCGGACGCGCTGGCGCTGCCGCCGTTGACCAGCACCGCCACCTTCATGTCCGTGTACTTGTTGCGGTCCGCCCCGCGCGAATGATAGCTCGAAACCTGGGACTCTCGCCGCCCCTCCGTCGTCAGGATCAGCTTGCCGCGCGGGATGAAATTCTCGCAGACGGAGACAGCCTGATCCAGAAGCCCGCCCGGATTGCTGCGCAGGTCAAGCACCAGCGATTTCATCCCCGCCTTCTTCAGACGCCGCAACGCCTCCCGAAGGTCGTCGTTCGTGCGCTCGCCAAACTGCGTGATGCGAACGTAGCCGATCTCGTCCGCATCCAGCGGAAAGGCGTCCTTGTTTGAGATGCCGCGACCGTTGATGTCCTTGACCGTGGCCACCTTGATGATCGCGCGCTCAAGCTTGATATCCTTGGGCTCCTCCAGCACATCCCGCATGATCGTGATCGTCACCTCAGTGCCAGGCAGGCCCCGCAGCCGGGAAACCGCGTCGCTCATGGTCAGGTTCTCGGTGCTGCGTCCGTCGATGCGGATGATCTTGTCGCCCGCCAGGATGCCGGCGCGATAACCCGGAGTGTCCTCCATCGGAGCGACCACGGTCAGAACGTCGTGGCGCATGCTGACCACGATGCCCAACCCGCCGAACTGCCCCTCGGTATCGTCCCTCAGTTCCTCAAACTTGCGCGGCGGCATGAACTCGCTGTGCGGGTCCAGCGTGCTGACCATGCCCCGCAGAGCCTCGTTGATCAGGTTCTCATAGCTGACCTTGTCGCTGTCGACGTAGTCCTGCCGAATCATCTCCATGACCTGCGTCAACAGTGCCAGGCTGGACTCCGGATCGTCCTTGCCCTGCGCGTCGGCCGAATAAACGTAGATCTGAAACCCGGCAAGGAGATTGATGCCCAGCGCGGCGACAAGAATGCCGTAGAGAAATCGGTTCTTCATAATGCGTCGCCAAAGTTAAGAGCGGAAAGGCCGGAACGCAAGGCGCATCGATTCAGATTCAGCGCGTTTCCCGCCGCTCCCGCGCCGACATCCTCGCCGCCAACCAGCCGAAGAAGACGATCCCAGCCATATCCGCCGCAAGATCGCCGAATGAAAAGCTGCGGTTGGGCAGAAAGATCTGGCTGAATTCCTCCGCCGTCACCAACGCACCCACGCTCACAGTCCCCAGCTGTGGGCGCCATGATCCGATCCGACATTGTCTGCCGGCCAGACTGTAATTGACCATGAACGACAACGTCCCCATCAGTAGAAAATGGCCGAGAATGTCGTTGCCTGGAAAGGAATCGATCCACCAGCCATAGTATTCCCGCCCGATCCCCAGATTCGCCGCCGCCACGATCAGGAAGAGCGTCGCGAGAAAAACGACCGCTCCCATCCGCGCAATTCTTCGCGACGCAGGCATTCGCCTCCTCCTCCGACAATCACCAGACGAGATCCATCGACTCACGCAAGGCCTTCACCGTGGCCGCGCAGGCCGGATCGTTGTCCAGCGCCCTGAGCTTCGCATTGAATGGCTCGGCGCGAACCGGACCATCATAGCCGATCTTGTTGACGGCGTTGAGAAACGTCCGCAGGTCGATCACGCCGGTCGCAGCCGGCAATTCACGCTGGTTGTCATAGTGTTCCTCCTTGCGCAACCCGATCGGCGCGTCGTTCAGATCCACTGCGGCGACCTGTTCCGCCTTGAGCGAGAGGATGTCCGCCTCGGTGTCGCCGGCCTGCCACCAGTGCCAACTGTCGAGGACAAAGCCCACATTTCCCGTGCCGATGAATTCGATCAACTGCTTCGTCTCGGCCATGGTGTGCAGGAAGGGAAACTTCCGACTGACCAACGAGCGCTGCGTGCCCACATACTCCAGGCCCAACAGGATTCCGTGTTCCTTGAGAATCGCCGATATCTCGCGCAACCGCACGACGTGTTGATTGAAGTTGGAGACGTAGGTGAGATCGCTGCTACTCGGAGCCAACCAGGTTCCCATGCGGGTCACGCCCGCCCGCTGCAAGCCCTTCGCAAGCTTGGGCAACTTCGACACCCCCACCTTGAAAACCGCCTCGCTCTTCCGGAAATCCACCGGCAGCGACGACGCGCCATATAC
>JAYPGD010000587.1:0-450 GCA_038126655.1 Verrucomicrobiales bacterium | reverse complement strand
ATCCCCTGCTCCTTCATCTCCCCCTGCAACGCCGCCAACTCATCGTCCGACATCGCCGCCAGGCCCTGGGGGCGGGCCTCGACCGACTCAAAACCGTGCTTGTGCGCCAGCGCATTCACCTCGGCCTGCGACTTCGCCGAGACCCCGATCGCGCCGCAGACCAGGTTGATCGTCATCTTGCGCCTGGCCTTGGCGGCGGGTCTGTCCTGCGCGACAACGCCGTTCGCCAAAAGCCCCGTTCCCGCCGCGGCAACAGCCACGTTCGCCATGAATTCCCGTCGTTTGATCTCTGTCATGATTGTTTTTCTGTTGTCGTCAAATCAACGCCATTCCCTCACCCGATGAGATGACACGGGAACGGAGACAAAGGAATTGATGCGTTCAGGGCTTACGGGTATGAGCTGCAAAAGCAATCCCCATAGGCATGTTGTAACGTGAGCTGTGTCAACG
>JAYPGD010000586.1:0-3338 GCA_038126655.1 Verrucomicrobiales bacterium | reverse complement strand
GGCGTCGATGAAGGTCATGGCTTCGTCGAAGAAGAGGTCTTCGCGGTAGCCTTTGGCGGGATGTCGTCTGCCGTTGCGGATCATGACCGGATCGAAATGAACGCGCGGGCCGCCGACGTTGGTGACGGTCCATTCGAAGCCGCGATGGTGGGGCGCGTAGCCTTGGCCCCCACCGAGATGCCACTTGCCGATGAAGGCGGTGCGGTAACCGGACTTTTGCAGCAACTGCGGCAGGATGACGGCGTCGCGATGCAGGTGTTCGCGCGGTTGTTGGGTGTGCGTGACGCCGTTGCGGAATTCGTGCCTCCCGGTGAGCAACGCGGCACGGGTCGGCGAACAGGACGGGCTGACGTAGAAGTTGTCGAAGCGCACGCTCTCGTCGTGCAGGCGATCGAGGTGCGGTGTCTTCAGCAGGGGATGTCCATGCCGTCCCAGGTCGCCGTAACCCTGGTCATCAGTCAGGATAAAAATAATGTTCGGGGAAGTCCGAGCCGGACTGGCATTTGCCGTTCCATCGCGATGCGGCTTCACCCGCCCTGAGTTTGTCGAATGGGCCGCGAAGATTTGAAACGCGCAGGCGCAAAGAAAACAGAGAAGAAATCGCGAATGCATCAGTTTGATCGGTTGTCGCCGGGTCCAATTCAATTCGTTACGCATTGCGTCACAAATTGAGTGGGCCATTCGATTGATACAAGGATGAAGATAACGATTCATGAGGATCATTGGCGGAGCCGTGGATTTCATTTTCCTGGGATCAATCCTTCTGCCGAAATCCGTGGGGAACCGGTGTTTGGAAACATGGCTCGCAATTTGCGCTCGACTTCAGACCTGCCGAATCATCAAGCGGACGCGGCCCGCCGATGGCGTTTGCTCATTCACCGGTTTGCCTCGGCGAAGACGAACTCTTCGCCGCCGGCGTAGATCTGGTCGCCGTGGATGAGACGGCGGGTGGTGACTTCGCGGCCGTTGACGTGGAGGCCGTTCTTCGCGTTTTCGCAGACTTGGACGAAGCAGCGTCCGTCGGGGGCGACGAGGATGCGGAAGTGTTGGCGACTCATGGATTCCATTTCCGGCGGGTAACGAAACGGACCGTCGCCGTGGCGTCCGACGATCATTTCGCCGTGCAGGGGGCAGGCTTCCAATCGCCCGTCGTCTTCGCGGGTGCGGCGGATGAGGCAGGGCTTGGACTGGGCAGTCGAGATGGCGTCGAGCCAGCGTTTGCTGATCAGCAGGCGGCGTTGCAGATGATCCAGATCCGGGGAGATCGCCAGGGTGCTTTGGTCGTCGTGGGGGCTCATGGGTTCATCTTTCCAAATCTTCGGCACGGTGGCGGAGGTGTTTCTCCACGCGCTTGCGCAGTTCGTTCAACTGGTTGCGGGGGAGTTGGTGGGCATGTGGGGTGTCTGGCATTGCGCATTCTCAAAACGGATAAACCTCCGCCCGTCCGTCATAAAAGAACTCCAGTCTCTCGAAAATCGTCGCCCAAGATACGGTTTCGGGAACGCAAGGCTGCCCATCAATCATCCGATAGGGGAAGCGGATCTCATCGAAGTAGTCTTTCAGTTCCCCCTGTTCGGCAGCATCCAATGGTCCCTGATCGGACCTGATCCGCCACTGACCTTCCCCCAATCTCACAATCCTTTTTGCTGACTCTTTCTTCATAGGGCACGCTGTTGGTTCATTTTTTGTGGCTCATCTTTCGGAGTTCTCGGCGCGGTGGCGGAGGTGCTTTTCCACGCGCTTGCGGAGTTCGTTCAACCGGTTTCGGGTGAGTTTGCTTGCGCGGGCGAATTCCTCGTCGCTCACGCCTTTGCTCTTCCAGAACCATTCGTGGTAGGTCGCGGCGTCGGTGGCATCGGGATAGTCGCTCAGCAGGAACTGGATCGTGTCGCGCACTTCCATGACGCGGCGTTGCAGGGTCGCTTCGTCTTCCGCTGCCAACGTGTCCAGCAGGCTTGTTTCGTCGCCTTCGGTATCGGACAGAGGCGTGTGGAGGGAGCGGGTCTTGTCGATGTCCCGTTTTGCTGCGCGCTCGCCACGGTAATGATCGCGCAGGTGGTTGCGCAGACAGGTCATCAGGAAGGAACGGAAGCGGCCCTTCTCAGTGGCGTATTCGGCGAGGCGCTCCTTCTCCAGGAACTTGAGGAAGAAGGCCTGCCACAAATCCTCCGCGTCATCACCCGCGCCGAGGGCGCGCAGGAAGCGGACGGCGGGGCCCGTGTAGTCCCGCGCGAAGCGCTGCCAGCCTTCGTCGAGTCCGTGAATCACCGCGTCCGCAAAACTCGGCGCGGTGACGGGAAAGAGTCCGGGTTGTTCCTGGGCTTTCATGACGGCTCAACGTTCCGCAATGCCGACGAGCATCACGCGGAAGCCGTAGAAGACGCGGCTGTAGTTGGGGGGCTGGTAGTCGCGGTAGGAGGAGAGGAGTTCGTAGCGGGAGTTCCATCCGCCGCCACGCAGGACGCGATGGGTGGGGCGTTCGGGATCGTAGGCGTCTTCGCACCACTCCCAGACGTTGCCGGACAGGTCGAACAGGCCGAGGGCGTTGGGCTTGAAACGGCCGACGGGCGCGGTGGTGGCGTAGTTGTCCCGATAGCCGGGAACCACGTGGAAGTCGCCGAGTTTGTCGCGGGTTGCCTGGTCCGCGATGTTTCCGGCGCCTTCGGGTGGTGGCCAGGTGGCGCCCCAAGGATAGACCTTGTCGGTCTTCCGGTTCTTGTCTTTCGGCGAACCTTGCGGAGGTTCCTTCAAGCCGACGGCGAGGCTCCAGTCCGCGTCGCTGGGCAAACGGTATTGCGCGGTGGGCGGAATGACTCCCGCGCTGCGCTCACGCTGGGTGAGCCAGGTGCAAAAGGCTTTGGCGTCTTCCCAGTTCACCATCACGACCGGATGATCGGGTTCGTGGCTGACCGCTTGGTTCTTGTGAGTCGCGTCGCGCCACGAACGATTCCCGAATCGTCGCCCCTCCGCGAAGACCTCGTAGTCCTTACGCCGCGTTTCGTAGATGCAGATGAGGCCCCGGCCAGGCAAGGGAACGAAGGGCATTTCCAAGGTGTTCCGCCAGGGCTTTTCCTTCGTGGCCGTTTGCAGGCCGGCGGACAAGGATTCCAACTGCACGAGAATTTTTCCGGAGTCTGGTCCGATGGCCTGGGTATTCGTGCGGTAACCGAACTTGGTGGCGATCAACTGGTATTGATTGGTGTGATCCGATCGCAATTCGAATTCCACGCGATTGGTCACGGCTGGCCATTCGCGGACGACGGCGTCGTTGGCGGCTCGATCGACGATTTTCAACGTCGCTCCGGTGGGCGCAACGTCGATCAAGACCACGGCCCGTT
>JAYPGD010000585.1:0-3347 GCA_038126655.1 Verrucomicrobiales bacterium | reverse complement strand
AACTCTTGACCCCCAATGCCTGAAAACCTAAACCTCAACCAAGCGCCGCACTTTTGGACCGGCGTTCACAGGCGCCTCGTCGCTCCGCGTGGAGGGCAGTGTGAGGCCGGAGCGTTTGGGCGCTTCGGACGTGGCGTCGGCCGGCGCGGGCGGAGGCGTGTCTTCTACGACGCCGGCCGGCGTCTCAATCTCGTAGTCTTCGACGTCGTCCTCCACATCGAAGACCTCGACGACATCGGCCGTCCCGCCTCCGAGCATCCGGTTCGCCTGTTCCGTGCTGTCGACGCCGCAGTTGGGGCAACTGATCGCGTAGGGCATCCGACCATCGACCGGTTCGATGGCGAATTCGTATTTCATTCCGCACGCGCATTCGAGCTTGAGGTTCATTCCTTGGTTTCCGGGTTGAGGAGTTTGATCTTGTTGGAGACGCGCAGGGGCGAGCTGTTCTCCAGTTTGAGCCGCCTGGTGGAGCCGTCGAGGAAAAGGATGTTGCCGCCGTACTTGTAATGATTGGCCCCGGGGCCCTCGCCCGTGGCCGAGAAGATGTTCGCGGCTCCCTTGGCGGTGATCTGCCGGTCCGACAAGAGGGGGGAACCGCCGGGGTCCGCCTGCCGCCAGCCCATGTAGTAGGCGTAGCTGATGTCGCGCTTGGCGAAAGAACCGCCAGCCGGCAACGGATCGTCGTTGGTTCCGGGACAGATGAAGATGTCCGTGTCCGCGGTGTAGGTCGGCGCCAGCAGGCTCAGCGGAACGGCCGGGGAGCCGGCTTCCGGGTCACGAGGGAAATCGCCATCGTGATCATTGGCATAGATGGTCAGCGCGATGTGGATCTTCTGCAGGTTGGCCTCACATTGCCGGAGTTTGCGTTCCTGCCCCCCTCTGCGCCCACCGCCCAAGAACACCACCGAGAGCGTGATGAGCATGACCATGCCAATCAACAACTCGAGCAGCGAGAAGGCGGAACGACCGGTTGTGGCGCGACTGGACATGGCCTCAAGACGCGTCAACCCCTCCGGGAAGCCGACGCGGACCCCGGTCTACCACAAGATTCCCGACCGGGGCAACTCCAAGCGCGCCCCGCGTCCGGTTCACTCGACCCCGACGGTCATGTCTTCCATCAGCGCGAGGGCGGTGGCTTCGGCAATGTCGCGGATGTCGAAGTTGCGGGCGATGTTCCCGGCGTAGCGGTCGTGCCCGATCACATCGGCCGAGGAGGCCTGGGCGAGGATGCGTGAATCGCTGAGGCGAATGGCGGTGGCCTGGATGTCCGGCAGGGTGTAGGTGCGGCTGCCGGAGATGCCCGGCACGACAATGTCGCGGGAGGAGACCAGGATCTCCAGCACGACGTCCGAGATCTGGGCCAGCGCCTTGCGATCCTTGTAGGCCTGCGAGCCCTCGGTCGGGACGGAGTAGTCCTTGAGCGGCAGGTCGGGAATCAACTGGGTCGCCATGCGCTGATCCGCAAGCCGCGCGCCGCCGTGGCGGAGGGGACGGCCGAACAGTCGCTCAATGTCGCGCAGGGTTTGCCGGTCGGTCAGCGAGAACGCGGCGGGCTGGCGGTTGTTGTAGACATTGCTGACCTTGCCCTTCCGCGAAGACGAGCTTTGGCTGCGCTTGCCGGGCAGTTGCCCGGCGTCCGCGCCCACCGATCCGCGGATGGTGACGTCGCCCTCCGCGTTGATGCTCGCCGGCTGCCGGTTGGCCTGGGCGGCAAACTTCTCGTCAGCTTGAAAATCCGAATTCGATTTCCGCTCGTCGACATCGAAGGTCTCGCGCCGGCTGGCGAGCGTCAATCCGGCCGTCCGATCAACCGGGTCGCGATTTACGACCATCAGGATGCGGGGGCTGTCGAGCTTGGCGTAGGCGGCCTTGAACTTGTCCATCACAACCTTGGCCTGCTCCGGTGTGACCAGCACAGGGCGGCCGCCGGCCAGGGGCTTTTGTTCGTAAGAATACGCCTGGCCGGAAGCGGCGGGCTGCAGCGGCGCCTTGGCCACGGTCGGCGGCACGGGCTCCGGCTTCTTCATCGGAACGCCCTGCTTGGGCGGCGGCGCGGGACAGGTCGCGGCGAAGGCGACCACGCAGAGGACGGAAAGAAATGTTTTCATGGTTGGGAGCGGCGGTTTCAAAATGTCAGAATCTGGAAATTTATCTGTGCACAATCTGCGCGACGCCCCGAAACAGGCGGACCGGCAGGCCTGCGGCGTGATTCATGTCGCAGGCCTCACCGCGCCTGGCGGACGCGGACAGTGAAATTCCTGGCCCGGGCGTTCAGCGAAACGAACTCGACGGCCTCGGTGGCGTTCTCGTCGAGGAACAGGGTGCGCCAGGCGGTTGTGTCGCCGGTGGAAAAGCCCCGCTCGTCCTTGAACACGCAGTTGACCTGGACCTGGAGGCGGCGGTTCTCGCGGTTGCGGATCGGCGCCATGACGCGCAGACGCCCGTCGGGCAGGGTCGTGCTTTGGATTTCGCCCTCGGAGCTGATGGATCGCTGGACGCCGCTGTCAAGCAGCACGATCAGCGCGTGCTTCTCGCTGACGACGTCGGGGTTTGCTGTGTCCGGCACATAGGGGCCTTCGTGGCTCTTGCAGCCGGCGGCGGCCAGCAACCCGCCAACGGCGGCAAGGGAGAGGAGTCTTCGGGAAATCGTCTTCATGAATCGGATGGGGTGGCCTGGGTTTGCTCGCTTACAAATAACACAGTGTCCTGTGGGTTGGAAGGGACGGTAAAGTGGATCACCTTCAACAGCTTGGGAATCGGACGTCCGCCCTTGTCGAGGAATTCAACCTCGATCGTGTGGGGACCGGGCGGCAAACGCAGCGCCGCGAAACTCAGGAACTGCGGCAGATTGTCCCAGGAACGCGTGTCCGCCTTGGGCGAGGAGGCGGAGGCCACGACCTTGCTCAACAGGCCGGCGGCAAGGATGCCCAGCCCGATCTCCTGCGTGTCCTTGTTGCTCGCCAGGATGGCGCCGCTGACAATGCCGACGTCGCCCGCGGTGTCGGCGGTCTTCTTGACCTTGGCCTGATTCTTCAGAATGTGGTCCATCACGCGACCGCCGCGGGTGATGGCCTGAAAATAGATGTCATCATACGGCCGCGCGCGAATTCCCCCGCCATCGAACTTCACCCGCGCGGCGAAGGAGCGGGATTGATTGTCGCGATACTGCAGCAATTCGCCAAACTCGCCCGAGGCGAACTTCGTGGGGCCGTAGCCAAACTCGAGAAACACCAGCGCATTGGCCTCCGTGTCGTAGTCGGGCGGCAACTCCAGCTTGCTGCGCTTCCGGGCGCGCTCCAGGGCGTCCGTCCCGTCGCCGCCAAGCCGCGCGGTGACGTAGCCGTCGA
>JAYPGD010000584.1:0-3362 GCA_038126655.1 Verrucomicrobiales bacterium | reverse complement strand
CGTCAAACTCCGGGACGAAGCCGTGGATCATCTGCACTACAAGTATCGGGATTTCCATGCCACGCTGGACGGCAACCGGTTTCTGGCATTCAGCTCCTTCCCGAAATATCGCTACATGGCGCTCTACGAAAGAAAGAGCATCGGCGACGGCTACGAGGTGGTTTCTGAAGGCCAGATAGAATCAGTGCCTGATGGGATTCCCGCCTGGGGCGCCTCCACTGACGCTCTTCGCTTCTGGTGCCGGGATGGCATCTTCGACTCGGTTACCCGCAAGCGACTCGCGACACTCGAATTTCCACCCAATGGCGAAGTGACACAGGCGGAATGGAGTCGAGATGGGAATCACCTGACGGGTCTGGTCACACGCAGGCACGAGGACGGCCTCAAGAACGAATATCACGTCGTCAATTGGGACACTCAGGCGGGAAGGATCATCCGTCAGCGCCGAATGAACGCCCCCATGAATGTGGTAAAACACTCGCCGGACGGCAAACGTCTCGCCGTTGGCGGGGCGGACAAGTCCATCCGTTTCCTTGATGCGGAAACCCTGGAGGAGCAATCCCGTCTGCGCGCGCACGACAAGGCGGTCATCGACCTGGCCTGGCACCCAAGCCGGCCATTCCTCGTCACCGCGTCCCATGATTTAAACCTCAAGCTTTGGAACCTTGCCTCCCATAAGTTGGTGGAAACCATCCGCCATCAAAAAGAACCGACCATCAACCTCACATTCAGCCCCTCCGGCAAGTTCCTCGCGTGTTATTCAGAGGAAGCCACTTTGACCTTCTTCTGGGACATGCGCGACCTGCTTGCCTCGCCCGCAACCTTCGTCCCGCCTCCTGCTGCACCCGCGAACGGCGCTGCCAAACCCACCCCAACAGCAAAGTCTCCCAGCAAGGTTTCTGCCAAGCCTGTCAAGACCGGAGACTGGATACCCACCCGCGACAGCGGAACTCCGCTCCGTGAGCTCAAGGGTTTCAACGAAATCTCCCGCGATGCCGACTTGCGCATCAACGTCAGGAACAACTTCGAGCAGCACAACCAAAATGCCGGTGATCTGATGGGAGGCAACGTCCCTGTGGGCACGGATTTTCTGTTCCACACGGCGCCAAACATGACCAATCCTCACATCGTCATCCGGCTGAGTTCCGAATCCGAAATCAGCGCCTTGAAAGTAGTCAACCGTCCCGGTCAAAGCACGCTGGCGAGAGCCGAAGCGCTGACCTTGTGGCTTTCCAGCGACGAGAAAACCTGGCGCCAGGTCTGGCAGGCGGACAGCGTGGCAAAGGAATGGCTCATCGAGCTGCCCGACGCTCCGAAAGCGCGTTATCTGAAAATCGGCCTGCCGCGCAAGGGCACTCTGCACTTGAGGGAAGTTGTGGTTTTCGGCCAGCACGAAACTCCGGGCAATCCGCAATAGGTAGGGTCAAGCGGGCGTAGCCGGGATGGGGCTGCCGCCGGAGCGTGTCCCGTCTTCGGGACCAGCCGCAGCAGCCCCCGATCCGCAAGCGCTCTGGAACTTCCCCAGCTCTGGGAAGCCGCGCGAATTGATTTGGTCGCCGGACCGCCTATAGTCGCCCCATGCCGGACGCCACGGATTCCCCGCTTGAGATTGCGCTGACGGCCCTGCCGGGCGTTGGGCCGGGCCGGGCCGCGCAGCTTGAGCGATTGGGGCTCCGCGTCATCGGCGACCTCTTCCTTCACCGCCCCCGACGCTACGAGGACCGGCAGCGTCTGGCCTCATTGGCCGATCTCGAGAAAGGCGCGCCGGCGCAGGTCACCGGCGAGATTGTCGCGCACGGGGTCAAGCGATTTGCCCGGGGGCGGAAGTCGGTCTACGAGTTTATCCTGGACACCGGAGCCGGACGACTCCATTGCCGTTGGTGGAATGAGCCCTACCTGGAGGACAAGTTCCACACCGGCGACCAGATGGCGGTCTACGGCAAGGTAACCTCCCTGCGCCCGCCAACCATCGATCATCCGGACACTGAAACCATCACCTACGGGGAGGACGGCCAAGACGAGGTCTCGATCCATCTCAATCGCATCGTGCCGGTCTACCCGCTGACCGAGGGCCTGCCCCAGCGTTGGCTGCGTGTGCTTGTTTGGCAGGCTCTGAACCGCCTGGGCGACAAGGTCGGCGAACCTCACCCCGAGATCGCCATCCCCGACCTCCCCTCCCGCGAGAACGCCATTCGCATGCTGCACTTCCCCGAGATCATGGAGGACGCGGACATCGCCCGCCAACGCCTCGCGCTGGACGAGTTCATCGAGTTGCAGCTCAACATCCAGGGACGCCGCCGAAAACTCGAGTCCAAGGCCCGCCCCATCCCCTGCTCCGGCGACAACCGGCTGATCAAGCCCTTCATGGCCAACCTGGGATTTCAACTCACCGACGCCCAGAACGCCGCGCTCCGCGAGATCCGCGCGGACATGATCGCCGACACGCCCATGCGTCGCCTGCTCCAGGGCGATGTGGGCTCCGGCAAGACCGTCGTCGCCGCCGCAACCGCGTTGATGGCGCTCGAAAGCGGCTTCGACGTCGCGTTCATGGCGCCAACCGAGATCCTCGCCGATCAGCACTTCACCCATTTCAAACGCTGGTTTGAACCTCTCGGCATCGCCGTCCATCTTCGCACCGGCTCCCGCAAGACCGACGCCGACAAGGAGCGGAATGCCTTGAGCCTCGACGGCCGGGAAAACGCCTCGGGGACGCCCGCCCTCACCATCGGCACCCACGCCTTGATCGAGGACGGATTCGAGGCGGACAGGCTCGGCCTGGCCATCATCGACGAGCAGCACAAGTTCGGCGTCGGCCAACGCGAAAAACTCCTGCGCAAGGGCGACTACCCGCATCTGCTGGTGATGACCGCGACGCCGATCCCCCGCACCCTAGGACTGACGCTTTACGGCGATCTGGACATCTCCACCATCGAGCAGGCGCCCCCCGGCCGGGGAACCGTCCGCACCTTCACCCGCATGCCCGACCGTCTGCCCAAGGTCTGGCAGTTCATCCGCGACAAGATCGCCGAAGGCAGACAGGCCTACATCGTCTACCCGCGCGTGGAGGAGACCGACAACTCCTCGCTCAAGGCGGTGACCCGGGAATACAAACGGATTCAAAAGGAACTGGCGCCCCATCAGGTCGGACTGCTGCACGGCCGCCTCAAGTCCGACGCCAAGGAGGCCGTGATGAACGACTTTCGCGGGAACCGGATCCAGGCCCTGCTGGCGACGACCGTCATCGAGGTGGGCGTCGATGTCCCCAACGCGACGATCATGCTGATCGAGAACGCCGAGCAGTTCGGGCTCGCGCAACTGCATCAACTGCGGGGCCGCATCGGACGCGGCGGCGACGAATCGTT
>JAYPGD010000583.1:0-3362 GCA_038126655.1 Verrucomicrobiales bacterium | reverse complement strand
TCCGGGGGCAAAGAATAGTCGAAATCCGACAAATTCACGGGCGTTCTGTAACCTGAGCGGCGCCCGGCGCCCAGCAGATTTGTTTTGGTGGGGGACGGGGTGGGACGGAGTGGGGAAAGGGGGGGCTGGCGAACTTTTATTCGAAATCGCCGAAAAACGACGGAAATAGCCATTTTTTGTTGGAACAAAAGTTTGACGTATTGGGGCGAAGTGGGGCATTCTGTAGTGAAATGGGTTAAGTAGTCTCAACCCAGCGCCTTATGTCGTCGCCAGAACAGATTGCGCCATCGAATTTCACATCGACCTACGAGCATGGGGTCGATGAGAAGCGGCGCGTCCAGGTTCCCTCGAAATGGCGGCCGAAAGAGGCGGGGATGGAGTTCACGATGATCCAGTGGCCGAAGGGGGTTGGCGGGGCGGTTTACCTGTTGGTGTTGCCGCCATCCCAGGTCCAGGAGTTGTTGGAGGAGATCAAGCGAAAGCAGCGAGAGAAGGAGATCGCACCCGATCAGGCGACGGCGATGCGTCGGATCGTGTTCGGGCAGGCCCAGACGGTGAAGTTGGACACCGCGGGGCGGATCACCCTGCCGGATGAGATGGCCCGGCTTGCTGAGATCGCCACCGAATCAACCGCCGTGCTGGTTGGAACCGGCGAGCGTTTCGAGATTTGGAATCAGGAACGCCATGCGGCGAAGCGCGCCGAGGACAAGGCGCTGGAGGAAGAAGCGCTCAAACTATTCAGTCTATGAACTTTGCCAAACTATTCGCAGCGGGGCGGGGTCTTGCCGGCGGCAAGGGGCAGCCCAGTCCCTTCCGTATGAACCAACGGCTCCTGCCGAAATTCAACGAGGATCGCGTCAGTCGTTTTGAGCGCACGGCTGAGCCGCCCGCGACGCGGGTGGATTTGTTCCAGTCGGAGCCGACGCCGGGGCCGGAGCGGGAGTTGGATCCGGCCGTGTTCGGCGGCGGCGCTGAGGAGCGGGGAGATTTGGAGGAAGTCGCCCCGCAGGCAGAGATTCCGCAGGAGGAGGCTCCGCGGGCGTTCTTTCAGCAGGCTGTGCGCAAGCGCAAGCCCACGCAGGCGAGGCTGCAGCAGGCGGAGTTGGAGTTGGAGCGAGTCCGGGTGGTCCGCAATGACCTGGAGGATTCGGATCTGGAACTTGTGGCGGTGGCGGCGAAGCGGCGGAAGGCTCGGGGCGCGGCCCCGACGGCCCGCGCGGCCGGCACGGTCTGGGGCTGGGTGACGGACAATCTGTTCAAATCGAATGCGGCCTGAACCTCAACGAACGACGATCCATGCGACGTGACACATTGCCCCCACAGGCCGGTCTTGATGTCGGAGGTGTTGGCGGGGCTTTGCCCGGAGCCGGGCGGGCGGTTCGTCGATGGCACGGTCGGATGGGCTGGACACGCGGAAGCCATTTTGAAAGCGAGCGCTCCGACCGGATGGCTTCATGGTTTCGATCGCGACGACGCTGCGATTGAGGCCGCGACCCGGCGGCTGGCCGGGTATGCGGGGCGCTTTGAACTGCGCCGCGCAACCTACGACCGGATGGGTGAATGGGTCCCGCCCGGTTCGTGTGACGGGATCTTGTTGGACCTGGGTGTGAGCAGTCCGCAGCTCGATGTCGGCGAGCGCGGATTCAGCTTCATGCAGGACGGGGCGTTGGACATGCGGATGGATCGGCGGCAGTCAGAGACGGCCGCCGATGTGGTGAACGGGGCTGATGTGGATGAGTTGACCCGGATTTTTCGGGACCTCGGCGGGGAAAAACGCGCAAGGCAGTTCGCGCGCGCGATCGATCGGGAACGAGCCATGCGGCGAATTGAGACGACAAGACAGTTGGCGGATTTGATTGAGCGGCAGGCGCCCCGTGGAGGGCGTCGCGCGCATCCGGCGACCAAGGCCTTCATGGGACTGCGGCTGGCGGTGAATGACGAGATGGGTTCGCTGCGGCGCGGCTTGCCCGCGGCGTTGCAGGCGCTCAAGCCGGGGGGGCGGTTGGCGGTCATCACTTTCCATTCCCTCGAGGATCGCATCGTCAAGCTCTGGGGGCGCGAGGCGGAGCGCGCGTATGATTTTGACGGCGACGTGGATGTGCCGGAGTTGCGGCGTCCGCGTGATCCCGTCGTGAAGCGGGTCAATCGGAAGGCGGTGGCGCCGGGCGAGGCCGAACTGAATGAGAATCCGCGCGCCCGCAGCGCGCAACTGAGAGTATTTGAAAAGCTATGAAAGAGACGGATGACATGCCGTTGGACGAGAGGTCGGCGCCGGCGCCCGGGGTGCATATTGGCGCGGCGCTGAGGGTGTTTTGTTTCTGTGTCTTCATTGGGGCGGTCAGCGTGGGCTACCTCTACCAGAAGAACCAGCTTGAGACCCTTGGGCGGGAGATTCGCGCCAAGGAGAAGGAATTGGACCGGTTGAAGAAGCTCAACGAGCTCAACCGGGACAAGTTGGCCAGAATGCAGACGCATCGATACCTCGACATGAAGGTGAAGCAGTTGCGTCTGGGGCTGGTGGAACCGAGAGAAGAGCAGATACTGCGCCTGGAGGAGGCGTCGTATGCCTCCGCTCCCCGTGGTTCGGCGCGTCGTTACGTGCGCCGGAGCGCGGGGGCGGAGGTGGCTCAAACCCTGAGATGAGACGACGTACGACCGCGCTCGGATGATCAAGGAATTCAAATCAGGCAGACTGACATTGCTGGCGTGCCTGCTGGTCGGGGCCTTCTGCGCCCTGGGGTTCCGACTCGTCGATCTGCAGGTCCGGCAGCATGCGGCGCTGACGTCGGAGGCCGAGGACAACACCAAGCGCAGCGCGCTGCGGGCTCCGCGGCGCGGCGAGATCCTGGATATCCAGGGCAGCCCGATGGCCGCCAGTGTATTTGTCAAGACGGTCTGCGCGGATCCCACCCTGATTGGCGACTACCATGTCGACACCGCGCGCATTCTCGCGCCCTTGCTCCAGATGCGCGAGTCGGAGTTGGCGGAAAAGTTGAAGCCGAGGATTCTCCGTTATGCGACGAACGGCGATCCGGTGTTCAACCAATATGTGGTGCTCAAGCGCAAGGTTCGCAACGAGACCTGGGAGCGCATCCGAAGCGCCATGACCAATGTGGCGTCGCACGTCCCGGTCAAGGAACTGCCGCGCAAGGAGCGTCGCTTCTACTACAACCTTCGGCATGCGGCGGTTTTTGCCGATCGCCGGGAGGATCAGCTGCGGGTGTATCCGAACGGGGGGCTGGCGGCCCATGTGTTGGGCTACGTCCGGACGGATGAGGACAGGGCCAGCCTGGAGACCCGGGGGCAGTATGGCGTGGAGAGCGAGTTTGACCGCTATCTCGACGGCACGAAGGGATTCCGCG
>JAYPGD010000582.1:0-3385 GCA_038126655.1 Verrucomicrobiales bacterium | reverse complement strand
CTCCTGGCTTGCCAGCGCTTCGGCAGCGTTCTTTTGGGGACGCGCTCGTTTTGGGGCCACGGCGCACTGAAACCGGCGGCCACCCTGCATCGCCGCTTCGCGGCGGGCGGTTGACGGACGGAGCGAAGTCTCCAAATCGCCTACATGGGCAAGCCGGTCTGTCGCACATGTATCTTTTCAAAGGCCGCCCATAAATTCACATCCGTCAACATTCCTGTTGCGCCGTCCCTCACAAACGCGATACAAATCTTCCTTTGGCGAGGGCCTTTCGGAAATTGCGGGACACAGTGAATCCAGTTTCCGGATATTCGTCTGAATCGGTTGATCGCGACACTGCCCACCCCGGCCGACAACAGCCGCAGATTTACGCAATGAACAAAAACATCCTGTCCTCCCGAACCTCCCGCGCCGCGAGATGGGCCGCCGCTCTCTCGCTTGCCGCGCTCACCGCCCTTTCCGGGGCCGCCGCCTTCACCGCCCAGTCCGGCGCGCCCAAGGGGCTCCCCACCTTCAGCCAGCGCTTCAAGTCCGCCGACGCCCCCGAGGCTCCCAGCTTCCGACGCCACGTCGTGCCGCTGATGAGCCGCACCGGTTGCAGCGGACGCGAATGCCACGGTTCCTTCTCCGGCCAGGGCGGCTTCCAGCTCTCGCTCTTCGGCTACGATTTCGAAAAGGATCACAAGGCCATCACCCAGGACGACGACGGCAATGAAGGCGAAATCCGCACCCTGGTCGACGACGCCGAGAACAGCCTCATCCTCACCAAACCCTCGATGGTCGTGAAACACCGCGGCAAGAAGCGTTTCGACAAGGACGGCTGGGAATACAACATGATCCTCAAGTGGATCCGGGACGGCGCCAAGATCGATGTCGAGGAAACCGGCGTGTTCGATCGCCTGGAGGTCTTCCCCCGCGAGATCGTTTTCAACAAGCCCGGGCAGAAGGCGCAACTCCAGGTCTTCGCTCATTGGCAGGACGGCACGGTCGAGGATGTCACCCAGATCACCCGTTTCCGCACCAATGACGAATCCGTCGCCAAAATCGACGAATTCGGCGAGGTCACCTCCCTTTCCAGCGGCGACACCCATGTCGTCGCCTTCTACGACAATGGCGTGCATCCCATTCCCGTCATGCTCCCCGTCTCCGACAAGGTCGGGAAGAACTATCCCAAGATCGCCGCGCGCACGAAGGTCGACCAACTGATCGGCGAAAAGCTGCAAAAGATCGGCATTGTCCCCTCCGAAGTCTGCACGGACCTGGAGTTCCTTCGCCGTGTCAGCATTGACCTCACCGGCACGCTGCCCACGCCCGGCCAGATCAAGGCCTTCGAAGCGGACAAATCGCCGAACAAACGGGCCAGGAAGATCGAGGAACTGCTCGAATCGCCCGGCTACGCCGCTTGGTGGACCACCAAGCTCTGCGACATCACCGGCAACAACGCCCGCAACATCAACGACCGCAACTTCCGCACCCAGATGGGACGTCAATGGTATGACTGGATCTACGCCCGCGTCGCCGACAACGCGCCCTACGACGAGATGATCGCCGGCATCGTGCTCGGCAAGAGCCGCGGCCAGGACGAGTCCTACCTCGATTACGCCACCGAGATGTCCTCCTACCTCAAGAAGAGCAATCCCCACGACTTCGCCAAGCGCGACAACATGCCCTGGTATTGGGCTCGACGGAATGTGCGCAAGCCCGAGGAGAAGGCGCTCGCCTTCAGCCATTCCTTCCTCGGCGTCCGCATCCAGTGCGCCCAGTGCCACAAGCACCCCTTTGACCAGTGGACACAGAAGGACTTCGAACAGTTCCAGGCCTTCTTCGACCGCGTCGCCTACGGCTCCGACCGGACCAACCGCGAGGACACCGGCTACAAGGAGTTGACCAACGAAATCAACGAGAAGGTCGGCTACACGAGAAAGAAGAACAATCGGCGCGACGTCTACGCCGAGATCAAACGTCGCGCCCAACGCGGCGAACCTGTCCCCATCCAAGAGGTCTACATCACCTCGCCCAAGAGCAACAAGAAGCTCACCAAGCAGCAGATCGCCCGGCTCAAGAAGAAGAACCCCAATTACAACGGCCGCGTCATCACTCCGCGCGTCCTCGGCGGCGAGGAGGTCATGGATTCGGAGTTCGCCGATCCCCGCACCCCGCTCATGGACTGGCTGCGCGACCCCAAGAATCCCTACTTCGCCCGCGCCTTCGTGAACCGCGTCTGGGAGAACTACTTCGGCCGCGGCATCGTCGCGCCCGCCGACGACATGAATCTCGCCAACCCGCCGACCAACAAGGCCCTGCTTGATTACCTCGCCGAGACCTTCATCGCCAAGGGCTTCGACATGAAGTGGCTGCACAACGAGATCCTCAACAGCGACGCCTACCAGCGCAGCTGGGAAACAAACGAAACCAACAAGCTGGACGAGAAGAACTTCAGCCGCATGGTCCTGCGCCGCATCCCCGCCGAGGTCGTCAACGACGCCATCGCGCAGGCGACCGGCGCCCCGGCCCTGGCCGAGGAGATGGTCACTAACATGGACATGCGCACCATCGGCGGCAGCGGAACGCCCGGCTACGGCGCCAAGAAGGGCGGCAACTCCACCTACGCCCTCTCCATCTTCGGCAAGCCCGTTCGCGAAACCACCTGCGACTGCGAACGCACCAACGACCCCACCCTGCTGCAGACCCTCTACGTCCGTAACGACCAGGACATCTGGAACCGCCTCGGCTCCGGCAAGGGCGGCTGGATCGCGGAACTGGAACGCGCCGAGGGCAAAAAGAACGGGAACGCCGCCTCGAACAAGAAATACGCGGCCCGCCTCAAACGATTGGAAGCGCAGGAGAAGCAACTGAAGAAGAGTTATCCAAAGAAGCTCGACGACGACGCCACTCCCGCTCAACAGAAGCGCTACAAGGCTCAAATGAAGACCTACAAGACCCAAGCAACCAGACTCCGCGCCGAGCGCAAGAAACTGGACGCCTACCTCGACCAGAACAAGCCGGCCAAGTCCCAAATCACCCAGTCGTCGGATGAATTGATCCAGGAGGTCTTCCTCCGCACCGTCAGCCGCCGCCCCTCGGAACAGGAACTCAAGGCCGCCAAGGAAGACCTCGCCAAGGCCGACTCCGTCTCCGGCGGCGTCAAGGAACTCCTCTGGGCCATGCTCAACACCAAGGAATTCATGGTGAATCACTGAGCAGGCAAGTGATCGATAATCTGCAATCAGTAATCGGTAATCAGTAATCGGTAATCAGTAATCGGTAATCAGTAATCGGTAATCGGTAATCGGTAATCGGACATTTGCCATTTGCCCCAGATTTCAGCGCCGCCCCACGCCCCACGCCCCACGCCCCACGCCCCACGCCCCACGCCCCACGCCCCACG
>JAYPGD010000581.1:0-3420 GCA_038126655.1 Verrucomicrobiales bacterium | reverse complement strand
TATTCCATGGGGGCCTTCTTCAACAACACCACCCAGCCGCCGATGGACGGCAATGAGAAGGATTCGCCGCCCGTGGTCGTGTTGCCCGACGAGACGCACGAAAAGGAATGGAGCGACCTGCTCGCCAAGCGCGCGGCGCTTCGGGCGAAGCTGGAGAAGCCCGCGTCGGACGCCGAACTTGCCGGGTGGTGGACGGGGCATCAGCACATGGGCGAACATCCCATTGCGGATGACGGGTTGCTGCTCTGGCGGCCGCTCATTGAGCGCGAGGCGGACAAGGTCCCGCTGCCCAAGGACGCGCGCTGGGCGGAAGGGCATCCGGCCGGCCGGCGCGGCATGCGTTTCGACAAGGGCGTCAAGCTGGAGGCTCCGCTCAAGGCCCTGCATACGGACAAACCGTTCTCTGTCAGTTTCTGGGTGCGCGCGCCGGACAAGCTGCTGAGCACGCGTATCCTCGAGCAGATGACCACCGTCCCGGACGCGAAGGACCCGAAGAAGAAGCGCGCCCTCGGTTGGCGTTTGAGCAGCTCCGTGCAGGGAGCCATCACCTTGGAGGTGAACGACGGCAGGGGCGGCAAGGTCACCGGGCTTGCCGCTGGCGAGGAAGCCCTGACCCCGCGGCAATGGCAGCATATCTGTGTGCGCTACTCAGGGGCGCGTTCGGACGACGGCATCTCCATCGTCGTGGGCGGCGTGATCCGGCGGTTGCGCAATTCCACCGAGGATTATTGCAATCCTGCGGAACTGAAGGCTGTCCCGCTCAAGCTGGGCTCCAACTTCCCCAGCGGCGGCATGAGCGACCTGCGCGTTTACGACCGCTTCCTGACCTACGATGAAATCCTCGTGCTCAACGACGAGTTCAAGCTGCGCAAGGCGCTCGCCTCGGACGCGGATTGGAAGGGCCTCCCCGCGGATCAGAAAGCCATGCTCGCGCGTTATCGCGCCAATACGCTGGATCACGGCTATCGGAAGCTGTCGCGGGAGTTCGCCGCGACGCAGACGCGGCGGGATTACATCCATTCCCGTTCCACGACGACATTGGTCATGGAGGAGCGCAAGAATGATATCCCCAAGGCCTGGGTGCTGAATCGCGGCGAGTATGATCAACGGCGCGAGGAAGTCCGCGCCGATGTGCCGGAGGCGCTGCCGCCCCTGCCTGATGGCGCGCCGCGAAACCGATTGGGCTTCGCCAAGTGGTTGGTCGATCCGAAGCATCCCCTGACCGCGAGGGTGACCGTGAACCGGCTCTGGCAGTCGGTGTTCGGAACGGGCCTGGTGAAAACGTCGGAGGATTTCGGCATCATGGGCGAACGGCCCTCCCATCCGGAGTTGCTCGATTGGCTGGCGGTGGAGTTCGTCGAATCCGGTTGGGATGTGAACCATATGTTGCGGCTGATGTTGACCTCGGCGACCTATCAGCAAAATGGACGGGTCACGCCGGACGCGTTTGCCAAGGATCCGGAGAATCGTTACCTGGCGCGTGGACCGCGTCTGCGTCTGGACGCCGAGACGCTGCGCGATCAGGCCTTGTCGGTCAGCGGCCTGCTGGAGCCGGCCTTTGGCGGTCCGGCGGTGAAGCCGTATCAACCGGGCGGTCTCTGGAATGTCGTCGCCATCACCGGCAGCAACACCCGGGTCTTCACCCAGGACACGGGTTCCGCGCTTTATCGCCGAAGCCTCTACACTTTCTGGAAGCGCACGTCGCCGCCGCCGTCGATGGCCGCGTTCAACGCCCCGACCCGCGAGCAATGCACCGTCCGCCGCGAGCGCACCAACACGCCCCTGCAGGCCCTGGTGCTGATGAACGACCCGCAATTCGTCGAGGCCGCGCGCCATCTGGCGGAGTTGGCCATCAAGTCCGGGGACGAGGACGCCGTCCGCGCCGCCTGGATGTTGGAGCGCGTTCTGGCGAAGCCTGCGGACGACCGCGATCGCGACGATCTGGCGAAGCTGGTCGCCGCATTTTCCGAGCGTTTCAAGAAGAGCCCGGACGCCGCGAAGAAACTCATGGAATCCGGCGACAGCAAACCCAATGCGGACCTGGACATGAATCAACTGGCTGCCTGGACCATGGCCGCCAACGTCGTCATGAACCGCGACGATTTCATCAACAAGAATTGAACCGAAGCTGTGACCTTCAATTGCAATACAGCTTCAACCCCCAAGCTGCTCAATGGGCAAGCGCCGGAAACTGGAGCGTCCAAGAACAGGTTTGCCGAAAGACAATTGAAGAAGGAAATCCCAAGCCCACGGGCTGACATAGGACCGGCCCGTTGGGCCTTTCGATCCGAGACATCCGCGTAATTCGTGGGTGAGATAAAATGAAAACAGATCCGATTGATCAGTGGATTGAGTTGGAGACGAGGCGGCAGTTTCTTGGCCGGACGGCCGGGGGATTGGGCTCCGTGGCGGCGGCTTCGTTGTTGGGCAGCGACGCGATGGCCGCCCCATCGCCCGGCGGCGTCCTGAATGGCGGGCATTTTCCGGCCAAGGCCAAGCGCGTCATCTGGCTCTTCATGGCCGGCGCGCCCTCGCAGCTCGACCTGTGGGATTATAAACCCGGAATGCAGGAGTGGTTCGACAAGGACCTGCCCGAATCCGTTCGCGGCGGACAGCGACTCACCACGATGACCGCCAATCAGTCGCGCTTCCCGATCGCGCCCTCGATGTTCAAGTTCCCGCAGCACGGTCAGTGCGGACGGCATGTCACGGAGTTGTTGCCCAAGCAGGGCTCCATGGCCGACGACATTGCGGTGATCAACACGATGTTCACCGAGGCGATCAATCACGACCCGGCCATCACCTACATCCAGACCGGCAACCAGATCCCCGGCAAACCCACGCTGGGCTCCTGGTTGAGCTACGGCCTGGGCAGCATGAACCGCAACCTCCCCGACTACGTCGTGCTCAATTGCGCGCCGCGCGGCCAGGCTCTTTACTCGCGGCTTTGGGGCAGCGGGTTCCTGCCCTCGAAGCACGCGGGCGTGGCCTTCCGCGCGCAGGGCGATCCCGTGCTTTACCTCTCCAATCCGGGCGGGGTGGATCGCGACGCCCGCCGCCTCATGCTCGACACCCTGCAGGGGATGAACAATCGGATCTACGACGAACTCGGCGACCCCGAGACCCAGGCCCGCATCGCGCAATATGAAATGGCCTTCCGCATGCAGGCCTCCGTCCCGGACCTGATGGACATCTCTCAGGAGCCGAAATACATCCGCGACCTGTATGGCAAGGATTCGGAAAAGCCGGGAACCTTCGGCTACAACTGCCTGCTCGCCCGGCGAATGGCCGAGCAGGACGTGCGCTTCATCCAGATCTTTCATCGCGGCTGGGATCACCACAGCGGCCTGCCCTCCAACATCCGGCGCCAGACCGGCGAGGTCGATCAACCCGCCTGGGCCCTGGTGCAGGACCTCAAGC
>JAYPGD010000580.1:0-3425 GCA_038126655.1 Verrucomicrobiales bacterium | reverse complement strand
CCCCCGGTTTCGGGCGCTTGTTTGGCGAGGGGCTCAGCCGCCGGAGCGCATGAGCGCTTCCTCCGCCTTCATGGCCTCCTCGAGGCTGCGGGTGTATTCCCGCTCGTCGAAGTGGGCGGTCGGGCTGCCGGTCTCGATGAATTCCTGATCGCGATCGCCTTCGCCCACCGGGGGTGAGAGGGAAACGGTCTCCCCTTCGGAAAGCCCGGACAGGACCTGGATGCGATGGTCGTTGAAGTAACCGGTGGTGACCTTGCGCAGTTCTTCATCCTCGCCGGTCCGGACCACGCACACGCGTTCGCCATTGATGGAGGTGACCGCCTTGAGCGGCACGGTGACCACATCCTCCAGGTTGGCGATCTCGATGGTGACCGAGCCGGACATGCCGGGTCTCACATCCTCCGGCAGTTCGCCTTCCACGATTGCCTCGGTCTTGTAGACCTTCATGCCGGGGCGGTAATACTGCGTCATGCCGTCAGGCGTGTGGGCGATCTTGCTGAGCGTGGCCGTCAGAAAGTCCCCCTTGTAGCTGTCCAGCTCCACCCGGGCGGTCTGGCCCATCTTCAGCCGATGGATGTCCGATTCGTGCACCATGAAGGCGACCTTCATCTGCGAGGTGTCCGGGATGGAGAGGATTGACTGGCCGTAGTAGACGGTCGTCCCTTCCTCGATCGGGCCCCGGCTGCTGGAATAGCGGGTTTGGGGATAGACCACCATCCCGTCCCGTTTGGCGCGGATCTTGGCGGCTTCGATCTGCCCCTTGTACCAGTTCAGCCGATCCACCTCATTGTCGTGGACGTATTCGCGGGTCTTGACGTTGCCGCGGTATTTGGCCAGTCGGGCCGCGGTTTTGGACTGTTCGCGTTCGAAATCGAGTTTGGCTTCGCGCATCCTGGACTCGTAGCGTCGCTTCATCCGGGGGAAATCGTAGGTCACGGCGATGCGCAGATTCTCACGGGCCTTTTCTAGGGAAGCGGTCAACCGGGTCACCGTCAGGTTTTGCTCGGCCAGCGCCTTCTTGGTTTCGAAGCCCTTTTCCTCCAGTTTCTCGGCCCATCCCAGCTGTTCCTTTGCCAGCAGCAACTCCTCCTCCACCTGTTGGATGGCCAGCTCGAGGTTGCGCTTCTGCTGGGGCCAGGTTCCATCGACGTATTGGAGGAGGTTGGTTGCGGCGAATTCCATCTCCAACTGCGCGGCGGCGATCCGGCCGTCGGCCAGGCTTTCCTCGATCGTCAAGGTCTCCCGGGCCTGGGTCAGCAGATTGCCGCTCCGTTCCACATCCAGTTCCTGCTTTTCCAATCGATCGGCAACCTGGGTGGAGTCCAATTCCACGACGATGTCGCCCTCTTTGACCATGACGCCCTCCGGTTGTGCGGAAATCACCTTGGTCGTGTAGCGATACTCGTTGTCGGTTACATACTTGCGAATCGGCTCCAGACTTGCTTCGCCCTCCACTGAAATCCGAAGCATGCCCCGAGAGACGACGTGGCTGTCCGCCAAGTCCCGCGGGTCGACCGCATCGGGAGCCAGTCCGGCCCATGCCGCGGCAATGACCGTCGTTGAGGCAATCAGGCCGATCAGGACCCGGTTCCTTTTTGATTTCGTGGTTTGGCTATGGTCGTTCACAACGTCTGTCGGGCTGCATTTCCCGCAAAAAAAGGCGGGCGTATACCGCTTTATCCGGCATCAATCAAGCTCCGACGCACAGTAAACCGCTCTATTCAAAGAATTTGCGCCGGATCGCCCCCTCCCGGACGGCGGAAATTCCGGCTCAGCCGCCTTTGCCGGTATGAATAAGCAATGCGAATGCAGGGCATCGCTTTTGAATCAGCCCTGCTTATGAAATCTGCAGGCGACGGAGCAGGAACGGCCCGACTGTCCTGCGCGCATGAGCGTCAACGGGATCTTCAAAGTTGCTCCCATCCCCGACCGCTTCTACCCTCATGGCCCCTCGCTTTCATCCCCTAACGAACATGCCCATCCATCTCGCCTCCCAGTCCCGCCGCGAATTTCTGGGCGCGCTTGGCGCCGGCGTCGCCGCGTTCTCACTCAGGCCGGCCTTCGCCGCGGAAGTCGACCCCGACCTCGTTTACCTGCTCAACGACACGCACATCGGCGAGAAGCACCCGTCCAACTCCCCCGTGCCCAGCCATCTGCGGGAGGTCGTGGATGAAATCCTCGCCCTCGGCCGCAAACCCGCCGCTGTCCTCATCAACGGCGACCTGGCCTTGAAGGACGGCCAGCCCGGGGATTATCGTCACTTCGCCCGACTCATCGCCCCCTTGCGCGAGGTCGGCGTCAACCTGCACCTCACACTGGGCAACCACGATCACCGTGAAGTGTTCTACGACGTCCTGAAGGAGGAAAAGCCGGAGGATCCGCCCGTCGCTTCCCGCCACGTCGCCGTCGTCGAAACCCGACGCGCCAACTTCTTCCTTCTCGATTCGCTCAAGGAGACCATGGTCACCCAGGGCGAGATTGGTTCGGAGCAGTTGCCATGGCTCACCGCCGCGCTCGACGCCCGACCCGACAAGCCTGCCATCATCGTCGCCCATCACAATCCCCGCCTGGGCGGCGACCCGAATCACTTTCCCGGCGGGCTCATCGATTCGCACACGCTGTGGGATCAATTGCAGCCGCGCCGCCAGGTCAAGGCCTACACCCACGGCCACATCCACCACTGGAGCTTGGCGAAACACCAGGGCATCCACATCATCAACACCCCGGCGACCTCCTACGTCGGCAACAAGGCCATCTCCACCACCGGTTGGACCCGGGCCCGCCTCCGCCCGGACAGCGTCGCCCTCCATATCTCCACCAACGACAAACAACACAAGTGGAACGGGCAGGTGAAGGTGTTGAAGTGGCGGGGGTGAAGAGCCGGCCAAGCCCTGAAGTTGAAGCTGGAAGACACGGCAGGGTTGTGGCAGGTTCCTGCACGTGCCTCGGAAGATCAGAGAATTGGTTGCAGACCTCCAAGGCGCGGGATTCACGCACATCTCTGGCGGGAAAGGCAGCCACCGCAAGTTTGTGCATCCCAGATATGCCGGATTTGTCCTTGTTTCCGGACCGGCTGGCGGCGACGCGAAGCCCTATCAGGAAAAACAGGTTCGGAACGCGATTCGACAGGTTGAATCATGAAAACGCAGGATCGATATCTGCAGTTTGTCCGATGGGAAGAGGACGACGGTCTCTATGTCGGCTATTGTCCGGATCTCTTTCCTTACGGGGGAGTGTGTCATGGCGAAACGGCGGTCGAGGCCTACACGCGGCTGACAGAAGCGGTGGATGACATGATTACGACCGCCCTACGACAGGGAATCGAACTGCCCCCGCCCCGCACGCGTCCCATGCGCGACGCCATCCCCGCCTGACACGGGCGACGATGGGCGTCGCCGTGAAGGATCTTTCCGATGCCCTGATCC
>JAYPGD010000579.1:0-3432 GCA_038126655.1 Verrucomicrobiales bacterium | reverse complement strand
TCGGGAGGTGGTGAATTTCTCCATGTATTCGCTCATGTCGATCTGGATGAGCGATTTCTCGTCGCCGAACATATGGAGGGCGAGCGACTTGGCAAGGAGGGTCTTGCCGACGCCGGTGGGACCGAGCAGGGCAAAGGCGCCGATGGGGCGTTTTGGATCCTTGAGATCGGTGCGGGAACGGCGCAGTGCCTTGCAAAGAGCGGTGACAGCCTCGCCCTGGCCGACGACCACGCGGGAGAGTTCCTGTTCCATTTCGAGGAGTTTGCGGGCCTCGTCCTGCTCCATGCGCTTGAGGGGGATGCCGGTCCATTTCGCGACCACCTGCAGGATGTCATCCTCGCCGATGGTGACGCGCTTCTCCTCGCCCTCGGCCTTCCAGGTTTCGATGATCTCCTCCAAGCGGGCCTTGGACTGCTTCTCCTTGTCGCGCATGGAGGCGGCTCCTTCGAAATCCTGGGCCTTGATGGCCTGTTCCTTCTCAGCCTTGATCTTCTCGATCTCGGCTTCGAGTTCTTTGACGTCCGGCGGCCGGGTCATGGACTTGATGCGGCCGCGGGCGCCGGCCTCATCGAGAAGGTCGATCGCCTTGTCCGGGAGGTAACGTCCGGTGATGTAGCGGTCGGAAAGGTTGACGGAGGCCTCGACAGCCTCGTCGGTGAATTCGGCCTTGTGGTGTTCCTCATACTTGGGTCGGAGTCCCTTGAGGATGAGGATGGCTTCGGGAATGGAGGGAGCCTCGACCTTGACGGTCTGGAAGCGGCGATCGAGCGCAGCGTCCTTCTCGATATACTTGCGGTGTTCGGCGAGGGTGGTGGCGCCGATGCACTGCATTTCCCCGCGGCTCAGGGCGGGTTTGATGATATTGGAGGCGTCCATGGTGCCTTCGGCGGAGCCGGCTCCGATGATGGTGTGGAGCTCGTCGATGAAAAGGATGACATTCTTGGCCCGGCGAATTTCGTCCATGACGGCCTTGATGCGTTCCTCGAACTGGCCGCGGTATTTGGTGCCGGCGACCATCAGGGCGAGGTCGAGGGTGATGACGCGCTTGTCGCGCAGCAGTTCGGGCACATTGCCGCGGGCGACCTCTTGGGCGAGGCCTTCAACGATCGCGGTCTTGCCGACGCCGGCTTCGCCGAGCAGCACGGGATTGTTCTTGGTGCGGCGGCAGAGAATCTGGATGACGCGTTCGATCTCCTCCTTGCGGCCGATGACGGGGTCCATCTCGCCCTTGGTTGCGATCTCAGTCAGATCGCGTCCGAAGGCCTTGAGGGCCGGGGTCTTGGTTTCCCCCTTGCGTTCGCCCTTTTCGCCCTCTCCGGCGGGGGCCTCCTCGCCGCCGCTGAAATTGGGGTCGAGTTCCCTCAGGATTTCCTGGCGGGTCTGCTCGATGTCGACTTCGAGGTTCTTGAGCACCTTGGCGGCCACGCCGTCGCCCTCCCGGAGCAGGCCGAGGAGGATATGTTCGGTGCCGACGTAGGTGTGGTTGAGATTCTTGGCTTCCTTGGCTGCGAGGGAGAGGACCTTCTTGACGCGCGGGGTGTAGGGAATGTTGCCGATCAGCTTCTGATCGGGGCCGGTGCCGACCTGTTTCTCGACCTCGAGGCGCACGTTTTCGAGCTCGAGTCCGAGTTTCTGGAGGACATTCACCGCGACGCCCTGGCCTAGTTTGATGAGGCCGAGCAGCAGGTGTTCGGTGCCCACGAAATTATGGTTGAAGCGGTCGGCTTCCTTGCGGGCAAGGGCGAGCACTTGTTGCGCTCTGGGTGTAAAATTGCTCATGGCTTCGTCGCTCATGTTGGAAAAATGGTTTCAGACGGTCGGTTTGTCCAGCGAATCCATTGGGGATGCGCGCTATTTGGGTTCGGGATGGGGAATGTTTTTCAGCTTTTCGCGCAGCATGTCGGCGCGGAGCAGGTCGCGCTCCTCGGCGGAGAGCTTGCCTTCGGCCAGATGCTGCAGGTGATTGGGTTGGGTGGTGATGAACAGTTCATCGACAACCGAGCAATCGACGTCCGGGATGATGCCCATTTCGACGCCGAGGCGGACGAAGGAGAGGAGGTTCATCGCCTCCTTCGAATGGATGATATGGGCGTTGGAAAGGATGCCGTAGGCGCGGCCGATCTGGTTGAAAATGATCTTGGGCTGGTCCTCGAGCAGTTTCTCACGGGCGTTCTCCTCGTTCTCGATCAGCTGCAGCACGACCTTGGTGAGGCGTTCGACGATTTCGGGTTCGCGTTCGCCGAGGGTCATCTGGTTGGAGACCTGGTAGATGTGGCCCAAGGCGTCGGAGCCCTCGCCGTAGAGTCCCCGGACGGCGAGGTTGAGCTTGGTGACGGAATTGACCGTCTGGCCGATGAGGTCCGCCAGTTGCAGGCCGGGAAGGTGCAGCATGGCGCTGACGCGGATCGCGGTGCCCAGATTGGTCGGGCAGGCGGTGAGGTAGCCGAAGCGGGAGGAGTAGGCGTAGGGAAGCTTTTTCTCGAGTTGGGTGTCAATCTTGTCGATCTCCTTCCAGCACTCCTTGACCTGCAGGCCCGGTCTGAGAGACTGCATGCGGAGGTGATCCTCCTCGTTGATCATCACGCAAAGCGACTCATCCTGCCGGAAGACCACCGCGCTGCCGGAGCTGCGGGCGGCGTGCTCGCGGCTGATGAGGTGCCGCTCCATGAGGAGGTTCTTTTCCTGGGCTTTCAGCCGGTCCATGGATTGGCTGAAGCTCTCCTTGAAGGCTCCCAAGGATTCGACTTCGGGGCGGATTTCCTTCATTGAAGCGACCCGGTCATCCTTCTTGGCGCGGCCGGGGAAGGAATGCCCCTGCACGTTGCGGGCCAGACGGACGCGGCTGGACAGGACGATCCGGTCATGCGGCCCCTTGCGGGAGAAGGAAATCGACGACGTTCATGATTTCCCGGTTTTTACGGTCTTCAGCGACGCCTTGAGATTTCCGATCTCATCCCGGAGTTCGGCCGCCTTTTCAAATTCCTCGCGTTCGACGGCATCCTCGAGGCGTTTCTCGAGGGATTTGAGCTTTTCGACGGCGGCCTGGTCTTTGTGGGAGCCGGGGGTCTTGCCGACATGGCGCACGTCGCGATGCATGGTCCGGAGCAGTCCGTCGAGATTGCCGGCAAAGGCCTCGTAGCACTCGGGGCAGCCAAAACGGCCGGTCTTCTTGAAGTCCGCCTGGGTGAATCCGCAGGCGAGACAGGTCTCCGTCGCGGGTTGTTCCACGGCGTCGAAATCGAGATCGGCGGTGTCGGACAGGCCTTGGAAGATGGACGAAAGCGAACCGCCCGTGGGGGCGTTGACGTTCTTCTCTTTCGAGCAGCCTTCGCAGAGATCGACCTTATGCATCTTGTCGCCTTCAACCTTGGTCAGGTGCACGGTGGCTTCTTTTTCTTTGCAGATGTTACAAAGCATTTTATCGGCAATGTT
>JAYPGD010000578.1:3185-3435 GCA_038126655.1 Verrucomicrobiales bacterium | reverse complement strand
TGTTTGTTTGGTAAGCGGGTGTTCATTATGGGTTACGATTTGAATGTGTTTGGCGCGGAAGACGTTTGAGAGACCATGAACGAGCGACAATTGAGCCAGGTGTTGATCGGTGTGATCGCCTTTGTTTGCGGCGGATTTCTGTTCATTTTGCTGCGGACGGAGCCCGATGTCGCCTTGGATCGACGGGAGACCAACGTGCGGGACGAGATGCTTGCCGGGCATATGGGGGGAGGGACGGCGGCGGCCGCGG
>JAYPGD010000578.1:0-3175 GCA_038126655.1 Verrucomicrobiales bacterium | reverse complement strand
GAAAGCGTCAAGATCGGCGAACACTTTGAGACCTTCGACGGCAAAGCCGGAAAGACCGAGGCGTCCTGGCCTCATTTTCGGGGCGCCGATTACAGCAATATTTCCAAGGACAAGGTGGCGTTGGCGAATAGTTGGCCACAGGACGGTCCGCCGGTTCTTTGGAAACTGGATCTTTCGGAGGGGCATTCAGGGGCCGCCGTCTGGAAGGGCAAGGTCTACCTGATGGATTTCGACATTGATCGTGAAGGCGACGCGCTGCGTTGCTTTTCGATGGAGGACGGCAAGGAGATCTGGCGCCGCTGGTACAAGTCCCCGACCAAGGTGCATCACGGCATCTCCCGTACGGTTCCGGCTGTCACGGACAAGTACATCGTCACCATCGGGCCCAAGTGCCACGTCATGTGCGTGGACACCGAAACCGGCGATTTGCGGTGGGGGATCGGCATGATCGAGGATTACGGCACGCTGATGCCGGAGTGGTATACGGCCCAATGCCCGTTGATCGACAACGATGTCGCGGTGGTTGCTCCCTGCGGCACGGAGGTCCTGATGATGGGGGTCGACTGCGAGAGCGGCGATGTCCTCTGGCGCGCGCCGAACGAAGACGGCTGGAACATGTCGCACTCCTCGATCATCCCGATGACGTTGCTGGGCAGGAAGCAATACGTCTACTGTTCGGCGACCGGTGTGGTCAGTGTTGGCGCGGAAGGGGACGATCAGGGCAAAATACTTTGGAAAACCGGGGCTTGGGCGCACAGTGTGACTTCGCCGTCGCCGATCAAGGTGGACGACGAGCGGCTCTTCCTGACCGTCGGCTACGGCGGCGGCAGCATGATGTTGAAGTTGAAGGAAGAGGGTGGCCAGATCGTGCCGGAGCCGCTGTTCGAATTGGACAAGAAGACCTTCGCCTGCGAACAGCAGACTCCGATCCTGTATGACAATCATCTCTTCTCCATCCTGCCCAAGGACGGAGGCGGCATGCGCAACCAGTTTGTCTGCCTGAGCACGGAAGGCAAGGTCGTGTGGGCCAGCGGCAAGAGCGAGCGTTTCGGCTTTGGCCCATTTCTGATGGCCGATGGGAAATTCTTCATCCTGAACGACACCGGCGAATTCACCATGATCAGGGCGAGCACGACCGGTTATGAGAAGCTGGGCTCCTGCAAGCCCCTGACCGGTCGGGACGCCTGGGCCCCCATGGCCATCGTCGACGGAAAAATGATTTTGCGGGACTCTGAAACCGTGATCTGTCTGGACCTTAGGGCCAAGGGATCGCAAACCTGATTGGAGCAAGAAAATGGCAGAACTGAAGACCCCCGACAAACTGAGCCGGTTTGAGTTCATCAAACAGGGCATCGCGCGCACGGCGGCGCTTGCGCTGGGCTTTCTGGGAGGCTTTGCCGCCTTCGGCTCGCGGAAGAAAAACACGGTCTGGCAACTGGACCCGATGAAGTGCGTGCAGTGCGAGCACTGCTCCACTGAGTGCGTCGTGCAGCCTTCCGCGGTGAAGTGCGTGCAGTCCTATCCGATCTGCGGCTACTGCCGACTGTGTTTCGGTTACTTTGAGCCGAACGCGCCGGAATTGACCGCGGCGGCCGAGAATCAGCTCTGTCCGACGAACGCGATTGAACGCATTTTCGTGGAGGATCCCTATTGGGAATACAACATCATTGAGGATCTTTGCATTGGCTGCGCCAAGTGTGTGAAACCCTGCGAGCAGTTCGGCAATGCCTCGTTCTATCTTCAGATTCGCCACGACATCTGCGTGGACTGCAACAATTGCTCGATCGCGATGCAATGTCCGTCGGACGCATTCCTGCGTGTTCCGGTGGACGAGCCCTACATCCTCAAGCACAAGACGCGGGAGTTGGAGGTCACCTCCCCGCAATTCTCCAAGAGCTGAACATGCAGACGTTACTCAGACGCCTTCCGGGAAAAACGTTCTGGGCCGCGGTTGCCGTGGCGCTGCTGTTTGGCGCCTTGGCGCCCGTCGTCGGAGCCGACGAAATGCGCTTCCCCAAGCCCGAGTTCACCAGCGGGTATGATTTTCCGGAAACAACCATTGCGGCGCCGAAGACGCAGACGGCGCAGTGGATCGATGTGCTGCTGCTCACGCTGGCGCTCAGTGTCGCGACGGTGTTTGCGGTCAAGACGCGTTCCCGGCGCGGGATATTCTGGCTTTCGGTGATCTGCCTCGGCTACTTCGGCTTCGTGAAGGAGGGCTGTGTCTGTCCGATCGGCGCGATCCAGAATGTGGCGTTGGGCATCTTCGATTCGAATTACGCCGTGCCGATAACGGTGATGCTGTTCTTCTTGATCCCGCTGGCGTTCGCCCTGTTCTTCGGGCGCGTATTCTGCGCCTCGGTCTGCGCGCTCGGAGCGATCCAGGATCTGGTGATTCTCAAACCGATCAACCTGCCGCGCAAGTTGACCTTGGGATTGAGCATGATCCCCTACCTTTATCTTGGAGCCGGCATTCTCTTCGCAGCGACGAACACGGGTTTCATCATCTGCCGTTATGATCCCTTCATCGGGTTCTTCCGTCTGAACGGCAATTCGCCGTATCTCTACCTTGGCGCTGGGTTCCTGCTGGCCGGCGTATTCATTGCCCGGCCGTATTGTCGCTTCTTCTGCCCTTATGGCGTGCTCCTGGGGATGATGTCCCGTTTCTCGCGCTGGCATCTTTCGATTACGCCTTCCGAATGCGTAGATTGTCGTCTTTGCGAGACGTCCTGTCCCTTCGACTACATTGACAAACCAAACACGGGGCTGGATCGCGAGAGCCGCGAGACCGGGGTGAAGCGGTTGTCGCACCTGTTCATCATGTTGCCCATTCTGATTGCCTTGGGCGGCTGGATCGGGCATCGATTGTCGATTCCCATGGCGAGTTACAATCTGAAAGTCTATACAGCGGAACAGATTCTGGATGAAAAGGCCGATCCGAGTCTGGAACAGACGCTGTATACGGAGACCTTTGATGAGATGGGCCTGTCGGAAGAGGCGTTGTTTGAGGAGGCCCGGTTGATCCGCAAGCGGATGAACATGGGTGGTTGGCTGCTGGGCGGCTTCTTGGGACTGGTCTTCGGCGTCAAATTGATCGGCATTTCGACCATTCGGTCGCAGAAGGATTACGAGGTGGTGAAGCCCAGTTGCTTCAGTTGCGCGCGTTGTTGCGGGT
>JAYPGD010000577.1:0-3454 GCA_038126655.1 Verrucomicrobiales bacterium | reverse complement strand
GGCCCGTCAAGGGCAGCCAGAAGATGCCCGGCGGCTGGGGCGTGACCATCGACGACGTCCTCGCCGCGGTCTACGTGAACATCGTGACGCTGGCGACGCTGTTTGTGATGGACAGCCCGTCGTAGCCGCAACCTTCAGGTTGCGCTCCGAGTCCGACCGGACGAGAAGTGACA
The DNA here is from genome assembly GCA_038126655.1 of Verrucomicrobiales bacterium. Lineage (GTDB taxonomy): Bacteria > Verrucomicrobiota > Verrucomicrobiia > Limisphaerales > JAYPEY01 > JAYPEY01. Next base: position 3,281 of record JAYPGD010000577.1, on the reverse strand, counting down.
GGGCTTCGCATGAGTTCAGAAAACAAGCAAAACAGCATGTGTTGCAGCGTGCGCTGTGTCAGCGCATACAATTGTTGTCGCATACCTGCGTGATTATTCGGCTCACAGAGCCGACTCTACAACTGTGCCGGCGCTCAAGGCTCCAACTCATACCCGTAAGCCCTGCGAGAAGTGATTCCCGGCATTGCCGGCCGCGCTTCTCGCGCGACGCGCTCCGTGCGCAGCCTGAAGGTTGCGGCTACGAGGTTGCCCCTACTCCCACAAATCCGTGCTCAGGTATTTCAGTCCCGAATCGCACACGATCATTGCCACGGTCATTCCTCGCATCGGTCCCTCCAACAATTGCAGCGCAGCCGCCAGATTGGCCCCGGAGGAAAACCCGCCAAAGACCCCCTCCTCCCGCGCCAACCGCCGCGCGCATGCGATCGCCTCATCGTCCGACACCTTGAGGAAACCATCGATGTGATTGCGATTAAGGAATTTCAAATCCGGCATGGAATAGCCGCCGCCCTGAATACGATGCTTCGGGGCTGTCACCGAACCCTCCGCCAGCGCCGCCGCGCCTTCCGGCTCCACGACATAACACTTCACCGCCGGATCCCGCTCCTTGAACGCCGCGGCGCAGCCGGCAAACGTGCCGCCGCTGCCGACGAAATCACAGAATCCATCGATGCCGCCGGCCTGTTCCCAGATCTCCGGGCCTGTCCCCTGCAGATGCGCGCGAAAGGCGCTCTCCAATTGAAACTGGTCCGCCCGGAAGGCCCCGCGTTCCCGGACGATCGCTTGCGCCGCCTTTTCCACCTCCGCCAGATCGCCGCCCGAAACCTGCCCCGGAATCGAATCCGGCAATTGATCCACCAGGACGACCTCGGCGCCCAACGCCCGCATCATGCGCGCCCGTTCCATGGAATTCCCCTTGGACATCACCGCGACAAACGGATGCCCCGTCACGGCGCAGACAATCGCCAACCCCGTCCCTGTGTTGCCGCTGGTCAGTTCCACAACCGACTGCCCCGGCTTCAGGCAGCCGTCCGCCTCCGCTTCCTGAATCATCTGCCGCGCAATGCGGTCCTTCTTGGAGAATCCAGGATTCAAATGATCGAGCTTGGCCAGGATCCGCCCCTCCAGTCCTCGGGTGATCCGACTGAGTTCAACCAGAGGGGTTCCGCCAATGGCGTCGACCGCGGAATGGAAAAGCGTGTTCATGGGCGACCGATGCGATAGCCGGCCGCCAGTTCAGCGAAGGACTCCACTTCGGCGCGCTCCCACGACTTGTCGCGCCCCAATTCGCCCGCCAGCAAGGCCGCAACCCGCGGCGCGATCTCCAAGGCCGCCCCGGCGTCCAACAGCAGAGCCCGGGTCCGCCGCGAAAGAACATCCTCAAGATCACGCGCCATCTCGTGGCGCGCGCCATGGACAATCTCCACGCCGCAATAGGGCAGCCCAGGATGCAAGGGTTCGCCGAGGGCTGGATCGTCGAGCACCAAGGCCTCCAGTTCCGCAGCGTCCCCTCCGTAATCCCGCCAATCGCGGCCGGCTGCGAATGTGGGATTGTTCACTTCCGACGATTCGCCCCCGTCCGCTCCATGCAGTTTCAGTTCAGTCGTCGCTTCCGGCCGCCTCTCCAGTCCCCCGACCTTGATCGCCCGGTCAATCGTATCCTCCGCCATCCTGCGGCAGGTCGTCCACTTCCCGCCGGTGATGGTGACCAATCCGGAGTCCGACACCACGATCCGGTGATTGCGCGAAAGCTTCGAGGTGTCTTTGCCATCGCCCGCCTTCACCAGCGGCCGCAGTCCGGCAAACACGCTCAAGACGTCGCTCCCCGTCGGATCCTTCGTCAAATATCGCCCCGCGTGCTCGATCAGGAATGCAATCTCATCCGGCAGGGCGCGCGGCGCCGGCATCGGCTCCGGCAAGGGCGTGTCCGTCGTGCCGACCAGCGCTCTATCCTTCCAGGGAATCGCGAACAGAATGCGACCATCGTCGGTCTTGGGAATCATGATCGCGCTGTCGCCCGGGAGGAAGGAGCGATCCAGCACGATGTGAACGCCCTGGCTCGTCATCATCAGCCCCGGGGCCTCGGCGTCGTCCTCGCGCCTCAGTTCATCGGTGAAGACGCCGGTCGCGTTGATCGTGACCCGGGCGCGGATCTCCAATTCCGCGTCGGTTTCCAAATCCCGCGCCACGACGCCCGTCACCCGGCCGTCACGCTTCAGGAAAGACTCCACTCGGACATAATTGGCCGGCGCGCCGCCCAGGTCCGCCAGGGTCCGCGCCAGGCAGATCGCGAGACGCGCGTCGTCGAACTGCGCGTCGTAATACTGGATGCCGCCGGTCAGCCCGGCCGGCTCGATCGTGGGGACAAGCTCCGCGGCTTCCGCGCCATTCAGAAGATCCGCCGGGGCGATCCCCAGCCGCCCCGCCAAGGCATCGTAGAGTTTCAACCCCGCCATGTAGAACGGCGCCTCCCACCAGCGGTAGGCCGGCACGACGAAGGACAGGGGCCGAACGATGTGCGGCGCGTTGCGCAACAGGAGACCGCGTTCGCGCAGCGACTCCATTACCAGGGTCACATTGCCCTGCTTCAGGTAACGGAAACCGCCGTGGATCAGCTTGGTGCTCCGGCTCGAGGTGCCCTTCGCGAAATCGTCCTGCTCCACCAACGCCGTCCGAAAACCCCGGGCCGCGGCGTCAAGCGCCGTCGCCAGTCCGGTCGCGCCGCCGCCGATGACCAGCACATCCCAGATCGTCGATCCGTCCTCCAGCGCCTGGATGGATTGCGCGCGTTTCACGATCGTTGGGGCGAACCTTCCTCGTTGAGCCGATGTGAGCATGTCCAAGCGCGGCTCACTGGGGACAGTTCGCCCCACCTTCCCCGCATAGGACAAGCCTTCCATGCTCCCGCACGCGCCATGCTTTGGAATTTCAAACCTGATCGCCTCATGGTCACGCCACCGCGCCGGCGCGCTTCCGCGCTTCGGCCAACTGTTCCTCCGAGAGTTGCAAGGCGACGCTGTCACAGTTCTTGCCGGCCTTGCGGTCGCCCTGGCTCGCCGCCTTGAAAAACCAGACGTAGGCCTCGACCAGGTCCTTCTCCACGCCATCGCCGGAAACGTGCCGTGCGCCCATGTTGTTCTGCGCGAGACGATGGCCGTTCTCGGCGGCTGTCCTCACCCACTGCAGGCCGATATCGTCGTCCAGATCGAAACCGCTGCCCAGCGCGTGCCGCCAGCCGAGTTCATACTGCGCCTCGACATCGCCGGCCTCGGCTTTGTCGA
>JAYPGD010000576.1:0-3458 GCA_038126655.1 Verrucomicrobiales bacterium | reverse complement strand
GGCGCGCAGGTTGCGCCGACCGCGGAGGAAATGGCGATGATCCAGCCTTTTTCAGCGGGGCTGAAGCCGAGGCCGCCGTCGGCGACCGACTCCACCATGAAGACGGATGCGAGCGGGAACCAGAGTCCCTTGGCCGCGTATTCCAGGAACATCATCAGCCAGAGCCGGTAGCGGACGGAGGTGTCCGTGTGGGCCGGGTTGGCGGAGGTGGTCGTTGTGTCTGCCATTGGTTTCCGCGTCGAAAAAGTTGGTTTGAGCGCGGGCCGAGAGGGTTTCGTTTTGACCCGGGGTTGTCAACCTGATTGGCCGCGGCGGCGCAGGCGCAATGCGTTGCCGACCACGACCAGGTCTGAGAACCCCATCGCGGCGGCGCAGAGCATGGGATTGAGGAAGCCCAGCGCGGCGAGGGGGATCGCGGCGGCGTTGTAGAAGAAGGCCCAGAACAGGTTCTGCCTGATCGTGCGCAGCGTCGCCTTCGCCAAGTCGAGCGCGGCGGGAACGGAATGGATGTCCGAATTCAGCAGGATGATGTCGGCCGCCTCGCGCGCGACATCGCTGGCCCGGCTGACCGCGATGCCGAGATCCGCCTGCTTCAGGGCGGGCGCGTCGTTGATGCCATCGCCCACGAAGGCGACGCGGCGGCCTTCGGATTGCAGTCGTTCGACGATGCCGGCCTTCTGTTCGGGACGGACTTCGGCGAAGACATGATCGGGCGCGATCCCGGCCTGGCGGGCGATCTCCCTGGCGGCGGACTCGTGGTCGCCGCTGATGAGCCAGACATCGGTTCCGGCGCCCTGCAGGCTCTGCACGACCTCGGCGGCGCCGGGCTTGAGCGCATCCGTGAGCGCCAGCGCGCCGATCAGTCCGTCGTTCCCGGCGATTCCGATCACGGTCGCGCCCTTGGTCGTCCATTCGGCGGTGAAGTCGGCTGCGGTTCCGATGTCGACGCCCGCTTCCTCCAACCAGCGCAACGAGCCCAGCTTCAGAGCTCCTCCCGGGCCGTTTGCCTGGATGCCCCTGCCTTGCAGTTCCTCCCAATCCTGAAGTTCCGGAGCGTCGGCGGCATCGGCCGCCGCGTTGACGATGGCGCGGCTTAGCGGATGCCTTGATGGTTGCGCCAGGGCTTGGGCGAGCGGGAGCAGCAGTCCGTCGTCGCCGCGAAGGGCGATCCGCGCTTCGACTCCCGGATGGCCGGAGGTGAGCGTGCCGGTCTTGTCGAACAATACGGCGTCGATGGTTCCGGATTTCTCCAGGGCCTCGCCGTCGCGGATCAGGATCCCGCGTCGGGCGGCGACGTTGGTTCCGGCCATGATGGCAATCGGCGTCGCGAGGCCCATGGCGCAGGGGCAGGAGACGATCAGCACGGCGGCGGCGTGGAGCACGGCGGCGGTCAGCGCGGCTTCCGGGAGGGAGACCGACCAGAGAAACCGTGAGAGGAAGACAGACAATTCGCGCAGCGGCGCCGGCGTCCAGAACCAGGCCGCCGCGGTCAGGATTGCGATCAGGATCACGATCGGCACGAAGACGCTGCTGACCTTGTCGCCGAGTTTCTGGATGTTGGCGCGGCTGGACTGCGCGCGTTGGACGACGGCGATGATCTTTGCCAGGGCGGTGGCGTCGCCGGTCTCGGTCACCTTCATGACCAGGCGGCCATTCCGGTTCAGGGCGCCGCCATAGACCTTGGAGCCCGCGATCTTGTCGATCGGAAGCGATTCGCCGGTGAGCATGGATTCATCGACGGCCGATGCGCCTTCGACGACCTCGCCATCCACTGGGATGCGGTCGCCGGGCTTGAGGACGACGCGATCATCGCGCTTGAGTTCCGCGACGGGGACGTGTTCCTCGGCGCCGTTCTCGACGATGCGGGTCGCCTTTTCCGGAGCGAGGTTCAGCAGCGCCTCCATGGCGCCGGCCGCCTTGGAACTCGTGAGCGCCTCCATCCAGTGTCCGACGCTGACAAAGGTGATGATGCCGACCGACTCCATGAAATACAGATGGCCCTCCCAGCCGGCGAACAGGCCCCAGGCGCTGTAGGCGAAGGCGGTGGTGGAGCCGAGCGAGACCAGGGTGTCCATGTTGGACTGTCCGCGCTTGAGCTGGTTCCAGGCGCCGCGATAGAAGCGGCCGCCGCAGAGGATCTGGACGGGCAGGGCGACCGCGAAACCGGCCCAATGAAACCAGCCCGCCATTCCCACGCCGAAGCCCCATTCGGCGATCATGAAGAACAGCGTCGCCGGGACGCCGAGCAGGACGTTCAGCTTCCAGCCGGACCAGGAGACGCCCGTTGAAGCGATCCTGGTGTTTTCGTCGGATTGGATCTCCTTCGCTTGAAATCCGGCGGCCTCGACGGCGGCGATGAGATCAAGCACAAGCACGGTCGCCTCGGGCATGACGCGCACGGTGGCGGCTGCCTGATCCAACCGCACCAGCGCGCTGTCCACTCCGGCAACGCCCTGCAAGGCCTCGGTCGCATGCCGCGCGCAGCCCTGGCAGGTCATGCCCTCGATGGAGAGTTCGACGGTCGATGAGGAATCGGGTTTTGATGCAGGCTGCACGTGGGGGAGAATACGAGAATTTGGCGAGGAATCCATCCTTTGCGAATGAAACGGGCGTCAACGCCAGGGCGAAGCGTCATGGACTGCTGCGGCTGGACGCATGAGTCGATTCGGGAACCAACGCGTAGTGTTTTCAGCTCAGGTAGCCGGGGGTAAGTCTGCGCCACCCCCGGAAACCGTCGTTCACAATTGGTCGCTCCCCAACGGGGAGCCAGCCGAACGCTCATCTCTGCGACACCCTTCGGGGTCGAGGCGCATTATAGGTCGATGCCGGGGGTGGCGCAGACTTACCCCCGGCTACTCAGGCTTTGAACCCTCCGGGTTGGGCTGCTGATCCGAACGGTTGCAACGTTTCCTGGGACTCAGGCCCCCGCAGTCCGTGGAGTTGGCCCGTGGCGGTTTTGTGGGAGCAGGACAGTGACAAGATTGCCAGCATTTGCGCGCGGATCGATGGAGATCCTATTCATAGGGCAGCCAATGCCGGTCGATGTGCGGATCTAACGCGATCGTGAGCGAGAGCCGGAGAAACTCATCCAGGTCAGCATTTTTTTCATCCCTGTGGGATGCCTGTGACTTCATTACAATCCAAACCCCGAGAAGTTGTAGCCCCCTGTCGTTGAGAGAATCCGTCGCTTTGCCCTTCCCGAATAAATGTATTCGAACAAGGAGCCCTTCCAAGGCGCTCCTGATTCCAATGACCAAATTCCAGCCGCCGTGACGGTCCGCTTGTTCCCATACCCTCGAATTGCATACGTATCATCCCAACCCACCACTGTAGCATTCAACCTCCTAGCGATTAGGCTCATCATTCTTTTACCACGAACACCTTTAGCTTGTTGACATGCTCTCAATGTGACTTTGCACTGGCCAGTAACAAAACGCCTCAGATAAGAAAGAAGCCTT
>JAYPGD010000575.1:0-3490 GCA_038126655.1 Verrucomicrobiales bacterium | reverse complement strand
TGATCATGAACTGGTTGGCGATGCTGCGGCCGCGGATGTAGCTCAGCGCCTCGATGCAGATGGTCCCCGAGTTCAGCAGGTCGGAGCTGCGCACGCGTTCGCCGCCCATGTTCAGGTCGCTGAGCATTTCCAGGGCGTCGTGAATCGGCTGCATCCAGGGCGAGAGCTTTTCCTCCAGAGAGCCGGGCAGATAACCCATCTCGCGGCCGAGCGACACCGTGGGGCGCGCGACCATCACCCGGCGGTATTCCTTGTCGCGCACCGTGAGTTTCAGCGCCGCGGCCATGGCGAGCAGGGTCTTGCCGGTGCCGGCCATGCCCATGAGCGTCACCAGCTTGATGCTGTCGTTGAGCAGCGCGTCGAGGGCGAACTGTTGTTCCCGGTTGCGCGCCTTGATGCCCCAGACTCCGTGGTGCGCGTCGTGAATGGCGACCAGCTTCTCCGCCGCCGGACAGGCCCGGGCCAGGGCGGTCTTCTTCGGGTTCGCCTCGTCGATCAAGGTGACAAACTCATTGAGCGAGTAAGCCTCGGCGTGGGGCAGGGGCATTTCCTTGTCGGCGTGAAAGGCGTCAAGTTCCTCGTGCGAGACGTTCTGTTCGACCGTGCCGGTGTAGAGATTGCGCAGATTGATGCGGTCGGATTGGTAGTTCTGCGCCTGCAGTCCGAGGGCGTCGGCCTTGATCCGGAGGTTGATGTCCTTGGTGACCAGGATGGTCGGCGCGTCCGGTTGCTGGTCCTTGACCGCCAATGCCTGCGCGACGATGCGGCTGTCCACATTCATGCCGCCGGCATGGGTTGCCTTGGCGTGTCCATTTCCGTTGTGACCGTCGCGGCCGTTGACCTCGTGCAGCAGGATCCGCAACCGGCCGCCGCCGTCGAGTTGGACGCCGTCGCTCAGGTTTCCCTGTTCGCGCAGGGCGTCCAGGGCGCGCGAGACGGATCGCGCGTTCTGGCCGAGTTCGGTGTGCTGCTTCTTGAAGTTGTCGATCTCCTCGATGACCTCGATCGGAATCAGGACGCTGTTGTCTTCAAACTGCCGCAGCGCGCTGGGGTCGTGGAGCAGGACGTTGGTGTCGAGTACGTAGTTTTTCACGTCACGTGGGTGAATCCAGGTTGGGAATGCCTTGGCGCCGGGAGTCGGCGACGGCCGGCCGGTCGGAGTTGAAGCGGGACGGAGGGGCGGTGAAGGCGAAGGAACCGGGGCGGGAGTCAGGGTTGTCAGGCTGCGCCATGCGTGCCACCTCCGGCAGCTTAGGAATCCACCCCGGGGGCGCCCAGCCGAACTTGTGTGAAATTCCGGCGTCAATGTGGACAGCGGATGCGAATTACAAGCCGGCCTGGGCCCCGATGCGGCTTGCCAATCTTCGGCGCGGTCGGCTAGCGTGTCCTACAACGACATCCAAGGTCCGTCATGATCTATTTCTTCTGTTTCCTCGGAGGCCTCGCGGTCTACTCCATCTTCCGTGTGCTGATTTCCGGCTTTTACACCGTGCGACCCGACGAGCGGGCCGTGCTCACCTCCTGCGGCCGCGCGCAACGCATGCCCGGCGACACGCTCGCCGAGGATCCCAACCTGAGCGAGGACGAGCAGGACCGGTATCGCTATCCCGCGGTCCAGGTGATCGGGCCGGGCGGCCCTTATTTCAAGTGGCCCTGGCAGAAGGTGCACAAGGTCAGCGTCGCCACCGAGGCGGTCGATCTGGTCTGGGATCCGACCAAGGCCCAGTCGACCATTGAGTGCGTGACCAAGGACAACCTCACCACGGGCGTGAACGGACAGATCCGTTTCCGCATCAACGAGAACAACCTCTATGCCTACCTCTTCGGCGTGCTCAGTCCGCTGGAGCACGTCATGGGATTTTTTGTCTCCGTGCTGCGCGAGCGCATCGCCACCTTCACCGATCCCAAGGGCCAGAGCCTCGTGGCCGACGACGAGATGGAGGGTGAAAGCGGCGCGGTCGAGTTGTCCGAGGGCGTCTCCATCAACGACCTCCGCAAGAACCTGCCCCTGCTCAACGAATACATGGAGCAGCAGTGCCGCACCACCGCCGGCCGTTATGGCATCGAACTGGACGCGGCGCTGATCACCGAGATCGATCCGCCCTCCGAGGTGGACCGGGCGCTTTCGGCGATCAACAGCACGCGCAACCAGGTGGCCGCCGACATCAGCACGGCGCGCGCCGACGCCGAACAACAGATCACCATGAGCAACCGCGCGGTCGAGATCGCCTCCAACAACGCGCACGCCGAGGTGGCGCCGCTCAAGGTGCTGGCGGAAACCCTGACCAACATCAAGAAGGAGGGCGGCCCCGCGGCCCTCAGGGCCTACCTGCGCAACATGCGCGTGCCGCTGCTCGCGCGCGCGCAGCGCATCGTCCAGAGCCCCAGCCAACCCGCCGACTGAAACCTCGCGAAAGAGAATCCCCATGAATCCCGCCATCGCCATCCCCTGCGTCTTCGCCGGCCTTATCGCCGTTCCGATCCTTCTCGGACTTGCCCGCGCCTTTGGCCTCTACACCATCGTTCGCGAATGCGAGGTCCAGGTCTTCACCCTGTTCGGCAAGGTCATCGGCTCCCTTGATGAGGCGGGCCTGCATTTTCCTGTGAAGATCTTCGGCCCGCGCGCGCTGCTCATCCCCATCTTCGGAAAACGGCACGAGGTCAGCGCCGCTCTACGCCAGCACTACCTCCGCAACCAGATGGTCAACTCCGAGGAAGGCACGCCCATGGGCGTCGGCATCTGGTACGAGATGCGGGTGATAGATCCGGTGGACTACCTCTACGTCAACGCCAACCCCGAGGGTTCGCTCGAGGCCAACGTCGCGAGCTCCACCATCTCCACCCTCAGCAATCTCGAGATGGAGAAGATGCTGGAGGACCGGCACAGCCTCAGCCGCAGCGTGCGCAAGACCGTGTCGCCCCTCTCCGAGAAGTGGGGCTACCGGCTCGGCTCCGTCTACATCCGCAAGGTCGCCTTCACCGACCAGCACATGGTGCACAACATCACCGAGAAGGTCGTCAAGCGCCTCGTCCAGGTCACAAGCGCCATGAAGCAGGACGGCGAGAACCGGGTCGGCCTCATCAAATCCGAGACCGCCTACAAGGTCTCCCAGAAGATGGCCGAGGCCTCCGCCAAACGTCCGGAGATCGTCGGCGAGACCCTCAACGCCATCGCCCGCGACGACAAGGAGATCCTCGAGGCCGTGATGGACGTCATGGAGACCGAGAAATTGCTCGAGTCCGGAGCCAAGGTCGATGTCATGCCGCCCAACGCCTCCTTCATGGTTCAGCTCGGGGACGCCGCCAAGGGCGACGCGGCGCCATCGACCCCGCCGCCGTTCACGGCCTTGGAGCGTTGAGGCTTGGGGTGTCGGCGGATGAGGGTATGAGGGTATTGGGGTGTGGGAAGGAGAGTCGGCTCCAAAGTTGGTGGCTGCGGACGTAAGTCTGCTCAATTCGGTGAGTTTATCTGGGATTCCCCAGGGCGGGT
>JAYPGD010000574.1:0-3494 GCA_038126655.1 Verrucomicrobiales bacterium | reverse complement strand
CATTCGGTCGACGAGGTTCGAATCGGTTTGCGGACCGGGGGGCTCAGCCCTAGAGTCCCTCGTTGCGTCGGTGTTGAAGCGGCGCCATTTTTCCTGATCAAATCCAGTTGTGACCGAATCGGAGTCCAGAACGTCGCCCGTTAGCCTGCCGGCCGAACTGCGCGCGCAGTTTGCCGAGGTGGAGCGGCGTCTGTGGCGCAAGGAGACCAGCGTGGCGGCGGCCGGGGCGGCGGCGGCGTTGCTGGCGTCCTACGCGCTGCTCTTCATTTCCGACCGTTTCTGGGATACGCCGGTGGGTTTGCGCGGCGCGTTGACCCTGGTCGGAGTGGCGTTTCTGGTCTGGTTCGGCGTCCGTTGGATGCGTCTTTGGGTGTGGCGGCGCCGCGATTTGAAGGCTTTTGCCAAGGTCGTGCAAAAGCATCATCGGCGACTGGGCGACCGGCTGCTGGGCATTGTGGAGTTGGCGGGGGGGGGCGACCTGCCGGCCAACATGTCGCCGGAATTGCGTGAGGCCGCGATCCGGCAGGTGGCCGAGGAGGCGGCGAAGATGGATTTCAAGTCAGCGGTGAGCCAGACGCAGGCGACGCGTTGGATCTGCGTTGCGGCGGCGTTGCTGGCCCTGGTGGCCGTGCCGTTTGTCCTGGTTCCACAGGCCGGGTTGAATGCGCTCAAGCGCTGGGTCGCGCCGGCTTCGGACACCGGGCGCTTCACCTTCGTGGAGATCGGGGCATTGCCGGAGGAGATGATCGTGCCGCATGGCGAGGAATTCTCGGCGGCGGTCTCGCTGAACTTCCGGTCCTTCTGGCGACCGACGTCGATCCAGGGGAGGGTCGGAGAGCAGAATCCGATCGAGGCGGCGGTGTCGGATGGGCGGGCGACCTTGGATCTTCCCGGCCAGGTCCGCGAGGGGGACCTGGAGATCCGCGCGGGCGATGTGAAGGATTCCGTGCGGATTGTTCCGACGCACCGGCCTTTGGTGAAGGATGTCCGGGCGCGCATCGAGTATCCCGACTATTTGAAGTATCCCCGGACGACGCAGACCGTGCAGAATGCGAGCCTGTCGGCGCTGGCGGGGAGCCGGGCTGTGTTGAGCGGCGTGGGAAACCGGGAATTGGCGACGGTGGTGATGACATCCGCGGATGGCGCCGCACAAACGCTGGCAACCGCCGCCGACGGAAGGTTTGAAACAGGGCGGCTCCAACTGGAGGAACACGCGCACATCACCTTTTCGATCGAGGACAAGTTGGGGCTGACGAACAAGGCCCCCTATTCACTGGCAATCAGGCAGATTGAGGATTTCGCGCCGACCGTGGACCTGCCCGAGCTGCAGAGCGAAAGCGCGATCCTGGAATCGGACATCGTCGATCTGGCCGCGGTGGCGAGGGACGACTACGGAGTGAAGGACATCGGAGTGACTTGGGAACTGATATCCGCCGCCGGCGAAACCAATCAATTGGCGGAGACCGAATTCCATTTTGACTCGTCGCTGCCGGATGAAACGGAGCTTCGGGAGTCCTTCCTCTTCAGTCCTTCGGTCGTGGGCGCGCCGCCCGAATCGATCGTGGAGCTGCGGGCGTATTCGACCGATTATTATCCCGGGCGAGCGAAGTCGCTTTCGATGGTGTATCGACTGCACATCATCGGTCTGGTGGAGCACGCGGAGTGGACGAAACAGACCTTCGAGGACCTCTTCGCGCGCTTGGAGGAATTGACCCGCTCCGAGGAGGAGGTGGCCGAAACCACACGCCAGACCAAGAACCTGCCGCAGAGCGAGCTGGAGTCCGACGAGACGTCCGATGAGATCGGCGAGCAGGCGGACAAGCAGGGCGAGAACAACCGTGATCTGGAGCAGATCGTGCGCGAGGGGGCGGATGCGTTGCGGGAGGCGATGCGCAATCCGACCTTCGACGAGAAAACCATCGAGCAGTGGGCCGGCACCCTGAGTCAGATGCAGGAACTCTCGCAGAACGAGATGAGCGACGCGAAGCAGTCCCTGCAGGAGGCGCAGAGCCAGCCGGGCGGTGAGAAGCGCGAATCGGAGTTGTCGGAGGCATTGGAGGCCATCGAGCAGGCCCTGCAGAAACTGGCGGAGATGCAGGAGCGCATGGACGAGGGCCTGGACAATCTGGAGGCGTTGACCCTGGCGCAACGCCTGCGCGAGGCGGCCAAATCTGAACAGGCGATCGAGCGCGCGCTGTTGTCCATGGCTCCCGAGACGGTCGGTCTGGAGTTCAATCGACTGAGCGCGCGATATCAGGCGGCGACCAAGGCCGCGGCCGGGGAACAGATCGAGGTGCGCGACGAGGCGAAGAAGCTCCAGGCCGAGATCGGCCGTTTCTTCGAACGCACCCAGCGCGAGAACTACGGCGAGGTCGCGAAGGAGATGGAGGAGAAGGCCGCCACGGAGAAACTGGAAGACGTCAGCGGTTTGATCGCCCGCAACACCACGATGCAGTCGGTCGAGAACCTCACGCAGTGGGCGGATCAGTTCGACTCTTGGGCCAAGCGCATCGAACCGGAGCCGCAGGAGGGTTCGGGCGAGGGCGGCGAGGGGGAAGGCGGACCGACGCAGGATGATCTGATGCAGTTGCTGGTGGCCATGATCCGGGTGCGGGCGGAGCAGGACAACATCCGCGGCCGCACCGCCATGCTGGAGGAGGGGAGGGCGCGGGACCCGGGCTACGCGGATCGGGCGGCGGCTCTGGCGGGGGATCAGGGAACGTTGAACATCAAGATGTCGGGCGTCGCGCAGAACAACCCGGTCGAGGTCCTGGACTCGGTGATGAAGGAGACGGTCGAATCGATGGACGCGACCCTGGACCTGCTGGAGGAGCCCGACACGGGCGCCGCGACCGCGCAGTCGCAGAAGCGCTCGATCGAGTTGATGACGGACATCATCAACCTGATCAACGAGCAGAGCCAGCAGCAGAATCAACAGCAACAGCAGAGCGCCCAACAACAGAAGGAACAGGAGTTCCTGATGGAGATGGCGCAGCAGCAGCCGGGACAGCAGCCCGGTCAGATGCCGGGCGCCATGCCCGGGATGGGACCGCGCGACGGCGATCCCACCGCGCCCGGAGGAAAGGCGCAGGGCGACGGCGCGGGCAAGGGCGCGACGGCGCGCCGCGTGGATCGCGGAGCCGGCGGCAAGGGAGCCAACCGCGTGATCGCCTCCGAGTTTCGCGAGGCCATGGAGAGCTACTTCAAGAACGTGGAGGCGGGGGAATAGTTGAGAGATGGCGAGAGGCGAGAGATGGCGAGAGTTGAGAGATGATGAGAGTTGAGAGAGTCCGATTCCGACGTGGTTGCCTGTTGGCGGCGCTGGTTGCCATGTGCCTGTTGCCCTTGTCCGCCTCGGCGCAGAAACTGTTTGTGGAGGACTCGGATCGCAGCGCGAAGCTGGTGGACGCCATGTATGTCAAGGGGCTGCGCTACCTGGTGAAGACTCAGGGCGTGGACGGCGCGTGGGAAGGCGGCCGTTATGGCGCCGAGCC
>JAYPGD010000573.1:0-3511 GCA_038126655.1 Verrucomicrobiales bacterium | reverse complement strand
TTCCCTGGGTGTCGCTCCGCTCAACCCAGGGCTGCCCTGCTTTGAACCCTCCGGGTTCGTTCGGACTTGCCTGTCGCCCGGGCTCCACCCTTGCCTTCAAATCACCCGCCCCTAAACTCCCGAAATGTCATGGAATGTATTGCTTACGGCGGGGGCTTTGAAGAATTCGGCAGTGGGAGATGCCGCCAAGGCCATCCTCGATGAGGCGGGTTGCGAGATTACTGTCGCGCTCAATGCGGGGATCACTGACGCCGGGGAACTGCTGAGCGCGTTGGAGGGAAAAGACGCCGTGTTGGCTGGAGTCGAACCCTACACGAAGGAGTTGCTCGCGGACGCGGCGACTTCGAAACTGAAGGTGATTTCACGTTGGGGCGTGGGCTTTGACGCGGTTGATCCGGAAGCCGCAACGGAGCAGGGGATCATCGTCGCCAACACACCCGGGTTGTTGAACAATGCGGTGGCGGACTATGCTTTCGGATTGTTGCTCGCATTGGCGCGGCGGTTGCATGAGGGGCATCTGGGCATGCGCGCGGGGGATTGGACTCCGGCCTGGGGCGTGGATGTCAGCGGCGCAACCTTGGGCATCATCGGGCTTGGCCGCATTGGCAAGGTGGTGGCGAAGAGAGCGTCCGGATTCGGGATGAAGATCCTGGCCTGCGATCCGAAGGGGCAGCCGGAAGCCGCCGCATTGGGTGTGGAAATGGTCGGGATGGAACGGCTGCTTGCGGAATCGGATTTCGTCTCTCTGCACACCGCTTTGAATGATGGAACGCGCGGGCTAATCGGGGAGGCGGAATTGAAGGCGATGCGCGATGACGCCTTGTTGATCAACACCTCGCGCGGCGCGGTCGTGGATGAAGCGGCGTTGGGCCGGGCGTTGGATGAGGGCTGGATCGGCGGCGCGGCCCTGGACACGTATTGCGTGGAGCCGATGGCGTCGGACCATCCGTTGCGCTCGGCGCCGAATGTCCTGCTCATGCCGCACCAGGCGTCGTTTGGCGTGCGGACCGGGCGCAGCGTCAGCGCCATGGCCGCGCAGGCGATTGTGGACGCCATGAACGGGAAACGGCCGGAGTCGGTGGTGAATGGGGAGGTCTTGGAGAAGGAGAACCGGGTAGGGATTTGATGGGGCGCTGGTTGGAGGCGTGCGCCGCTATCTTAACACAGAGGGCACGGAGACCACAGAGAACCACGGAGGGAAGACGTCTTTCTCAGTGGTCCTCGTTTCCTCCGTGCCCTCTGTGTTGGAAGAACAAGGCTGACGACGACAATGCGTCGCCAGCCTGCCACAGAGCATTCGGTCGCGCGCCAGCGTCATGGAGTGCGGTGCTGCGCGCCGCTTTGTTGGGCGTCCGTTTGATCTGGAGCCTCTAAGTTTACCGCCAACGTCCGCCGTGACTCGCGGGCCGTCCGCCTGCTCGCGCAACGGTCGCCCGGAGTCGTGCAAAGCGACGCACAGCGCATGGCTCTCCATGACGCTGGCGCGCTGTTGGAGATGCCTTTCGCAGTTGGCGCGCTTGAATGTTCACGAACGTCAGGGGGCATGCAGAAGGCGGCGTCGAGCCGCCGCAGTCCAAGGCGCTTCGCGCGGCGCGAGAGGAGGCGTTGAGATTGGAGGGAATCAACCAAGCGCGGCCGCTCGTCGGAACAGTGGAATCAATTCGGTGAGACGCCATCCCGGCATGGCCGTTTCCCAAGAAATGATTCTGCCATGCGTCCGAATATTGCACCGGTTACTGGCGCGAGGTCCGGTGCGAAGGATAGCAGTGCGAAGGACCAGATCGTCCTCTCCAGAGACTCTGCGAATCGCGGGAATATCGGAACCAGAAACAATGCCGCGGCGCCGGATAGTGCGCCGAGAACCGGCATTGGAGACACACCGTCCCAATGCCGGTTCATTCGACGAACGGCCACGTAGCAATTTCACGACAGGCAGAGGCCCCAAAGCGCGGCGCAGGGAAGCGCCAATGCCCAGCGGGTGACCTGCCAGAACGAATCCATATCGGCAGCCGGCTCAGCAATTGAACGTGGCGAGTTCCTTGTCGTTGGAGGCGTTGAGGATCTTGAACTGTTCGGCGTGGAAGTCGGGGTCGGCTCTGAATGAGAGTTTGCCGAAGTAGCGTTTTTCCATGTCGATGAGCAGTTGTTCGTCCTCGGTGCGGAGGCGGTTGAGGACGCGGGAGTTGACGACGATCTTGAGTTCGAAGTCGGCCTGCTCGCGTTTGCGCTTCTTGAGGATCTCGGAGAGCTTGCGCTGGATCTCGACGCTCATGGTGAGGGGGCTGCGCACCTTGCCGCGGCCCTTGCAGTAGTGGCAGTCGTCGTAGACGGAGTCGCGCACGCTTTCGGAGTGGCGTTGGCGGGTCATCTCCATCAGGCCGAGCGGCGAGATGGGGAGGACGTGCGTTTTGGCCTTGTCCTTCTTGAGCCCCTCGCGGATGCGCTGGTAGATGGCGTTCTGGTCGCGGCGGGACTTCATGTCGATGAGGTCCAGCACGATGAGGCCGCCCATGTTGCGCAATCGGAGTTGGCGGGCGATCTCGTCCACGGCCTCCTCATTGACGTTGAGGATGGTGGATTCCTGGTCCTTGGATCCCTTGTGGCCGCCGGTATTGACGTCGATGGAGACAAGGGCCTCGGTTTCATCGATGACGAGATAGCCGCCGCTGGGGAGGGGGACCTTGCGGGAGAAGGCGTTCTCGAGCTGCCGCGCGATCTTGAAGCGTTCGAAGATCGACTGGTGGTCGTTGTAGAGCTTCACCTTGGAGACGGAGCGACGGGAGATCTTGCCGATCATGTCGTGCATGCGCTCGCCTTCCTTCTTGCTGTCGATGACGATGCGTTTGACGTCCTCGGTGAGGAAGTCGCGGACGGTTCGTTCGACGAGGTCGGGTTCGTGGAAGACGCAGGCGGGCGCTTGGTTGCGTGCGATCTTGTCGCTGATGATCTTCCACTCCTCGAGCATGAGGGCGAGGTCGCGGATGAAGAAGCGCTTCTGGAGGCCTTCGCCGACGGTGCGGATGATGACGCCCATGCCGTCCGGGATGTTGAGTTCGCGGACGATCTTCTTGAGGCGCTGGCGTTCCTTGCCGTTCTCGATCTTGCGCGACACGCCGCTCTGGTCGGAGTTGGGCAAGAGCACGAGATAGCGGCCGGGCAGGGCGAGGTGGGTGGTCACGCGGGGGCCCTTGGTGCCGATCGGGCCCTTGGTCACCTGGACGTAGATCTCGCTTCCCGGCGGGTAGAGGCGGGGGATGTCCTTCTGCGTGATCTTGGGTTTGCTGCGCTTCTTGCTGTTGGCGCGTTCGACAACCTCGACGCCGCTGTCGAGGTTGCTGGGGACGATGTCCCAGTAGTGGAGGAAGGCGTTCTTCTCGAAGCCGATATCGACGAAAGCGGCCTTGAGGCCGTCCTCGAGGTTCTTGACCTTGCCCTTGTAGATGCTGCCGACGAGTCGCTCGGTCCCGGTGCGTTCGATGGTGAAGTCCTCGAGGCGGCCGTCCTCGAGCAC
>JAYPGD010000572.1:0-3521 GCA_038126655.1 Verrucomicrobiales bacterium | reverse complement strand
AAGGTCTGCGTCGCCTTGCTCCAGGATTTCATGCGGATGCCGTAGTCGGTGAAGAGTTCGAAGGGATTGGTGCAGATGGCGGTGTCGCCGATCCGGATGGCATGGAGTTCCATGGGGTAGAGTTTGTCGGTCTTCTGGTCTTCGAAGCGATCGACAGTCTTCTGGTTCCACAGAATGCGACGGCCGGTGTTCCTCCCCTGGCGCTCCTGTTCCTCCAGATTGGCGATCTCCTTGCGGGCGGCGGCGTATTCCTCGTCGGTGACGATGCGGCGGGGGAGCTCGATGTCCTTCACGCGGTGGCTGAACGGCGGATCGGTGTGCAGGTCGTCCTTTGCCGCCTCGTAGGCATCGTCCACGCCGCGAGCGATGCGACGAGCGATCTCCTGAAGACGCGTCAACCCGCGGGCCTTGAGCATGCGGGCTTCGGCGGCCTTGTTCCACATCAGGTGCGGCGACTGGTCGCCCGCCGCGCCAATCCACGCCAACACGGTCAGGTCCTTGCCGTATTTCTCGCGCAGCGCGATGCGGGTCTCGTGCCAGTAGTCGGCGTTGACGGCCGTGCGGCCTTCGACCTCCTGCGCGGGACAGGCGACATTGACCGCCATGGCTTTGAGCTTCTTCCCTGAATCCCAGAAGAAAAGGACGTCGACGCTGTGGTCCTCGTAACCCTCGATGTTGCGAAAGTTCCGCGCGGCGGTGGAGCCGTACATGGTGGCCGTGCCGTTGTCCAATTGGCGGCGCCGATTCTGCGCGACGACGGCGTGGCCGAGCCCCCAACTCACCGCGCCGGGCTTGCGGGCCCGCCAGGTCTTCTCGATGAGCGTCGCCAACTGATCGGTCAGAAAATCCACGTATTCCTTGGGCTGAATGACGCCCTCCTTGGGAATGTCGTAGACGCCCTCGCGCATCACCGGCGCGGTGTGGGTGTGCGTGGCGCTGAGAAAGACCTTGCGGACATCGAGGTCGGGAACGCGCGGCGCGAGCTTCTTCCGCATCTGTTCCTGGATGTCATCGCGGATGGCAACCAGATCACAGGAGACCATGACCGCCTGTTCCACAGAGCCGTCGGCCGATTTCTTCTCCAGGGCGACCGCCGAAGCGATGCAGGGCGATTCGACCTTCCGGGCGATTCGCGTGTTGAACTGGCCGGAGACCGCAACGGGCAACTCAGGCGTGATGGTGATCTCGCCCGAGCCGATGAGGATCTCAGCCTGGGCGACGGGCGCCAGCAGCAGGACAATTCCGATGAGTCCGCCGATCGTGGTCTTCGTTTTCATGTTCATTTGAGGGCTCCGCTGCAATTCACGACTGAACTGTTTTACGTCACTTCTTCGCCGCTTCGATCTCGGTCCGCGGGAACGCCTTCCGCGCCGCGGAATTGATGGGCTCCCCCTTGCCGCGGCTCCACCATTCGTGGGCGCGCTCGGGATCGTATGACGGATTGCGGATCGGCATGCGCGCGCCGACCTCCAACCGCCAGTCGCGCAATTTCGTCTTCAACATCGCGGTCACGCCCTTGCGTTCATGGATCAGATTCTTCGATTCCCCAATGTCGTTCTGCAGATCGTACAACTCCACATCGCCCTGAAAATCCAGGAACTCGATCAGCTTCCAACGTCCCATGCGGATGGCCGAGGCGGGCCGACTGTGGTGGTAGTGGGGATGATGGAAATGGATCGCCTCGCGCCCGAGCCTTGCCGCGGGATTCCGTATCAAGGGCAACAGACTCCGGCCGTCGATGACCTGGTTCTCCGGGAGCCCTCCCGCGGCGAGTTCGACGAATGTCGGATAAAAGTCGTAGCTGATCGCCGGTTCGGCGCAGACAGTCCCGGCCTTCGCCAATGGGGGATACTTCACGATCAGCGGCACGCGCACGCCGCCTTCATACAGCGTCCCCTTCTCGCCGCGCAAGGGAGCCGGATCGCTCACCGTGGGATCCACGTCGGGGTTGTAGTCATAACGTCGATGCAGGCCGCCGTTGTCCGAGGTGAAGACAATCATCGTGCGTTCGGTGAGTCCGTTCCTCTCCACGCTTTCCACGATGCGCCCGACCATGTCGTCGATGTGCTCCACCATGGCCGCGTAGACCGGATGCGGCAGCTTGTGCTCGGGGCCGGCCTTCTTCCGATATTTCTCAACCTTGCTGGAAAGCGCGGCCAGCGGGATATGCACATCGAAGGGCGACACCGTCACGAAGAGGGGCTCGTCCTTGTGCTCGTCGATGAACTTCACCGTCAGTTCGGCCTCGAACTCCGTGCGATGCTGATCAGGCTTCGGCTTCACGTCCTTGCGGTTGACGACGCGGAAGCGCCCGGGCAGCACGGGGCCGCCGATTTCCACCGCGTAGTCGTAGCCCTGTTTCGCCGGGCCTTCGCGATGCGGGTTGCCCAGGTGCCACTTGCCGATGTAGCCCGTCGTGTAACCGGCCGCCTTCATGGCCTCGCCGACGGTCACCGTCTGCAAGGGCAACGCCATCGTGACAAAGGGATTGATCACCCGCTCAAACGGCCGCCAATGCCCCGGGATGAACTCCGTGATGCCGATGCGCGCCTGGTTCTGCCCCGACTGCACCGCGCAGCGCGTCGCCGAGCAGGTCGGCCCCGCAGCGTAGAAATCAGTGAAGCGCACGCCGTCCCGAGCGAGTCGATCGATATGCGGAGTCTCGATGAACCGGTTGCCGTAGCAGCCAACATCGCCCCAACCCATGTCGTCGACGAAGATCAGGACGACGTTCGGTTTCTGCGCGGCGCAGGCGACTGCGAACGAAAGAAGAAAGGCGAGGAGCGCAAAGCGGCGGGTTCTCAGATTCATGCCGGCAGGATACCGGGCAGGCCCGGGTCGTTCAAGGCAGGGACGCCTCGCCGTGGGCTTGCGCATGGTTTGGATTCGCGCCTCGTTGGAGTTCACGCTTCAGCGTGCTTCCGGGCGAATGCACGCTAAAGCGTGAACTCCAACCGCGAGCGCCGACCGGCAGGATTTCGAATTTGCGTTGATCTTGACGCTCGTGCGAAGGCCCGACGCCTCGCCGCGGGCTTGCGCCCGACTGTTCCAAACTGGCGGCGCGATCCCTGCAGGAACGCGCAACCGGAACGACTGCGCCACGATCACTGCTGCGGCGGGCTCGCGGCCGCGGCCTTCCCGAGCAAGCGGTTCAGCTCCCTGCGGATCTTCGGCTCGGCCTGGTGTTCGAGCATGCTGGTGCGGGCGCGCCAGGTCGTGTAGCCGCCATACTGGAATTGATCCGGCGGCGGAAGGTAGCCGGAGTAGCCGTTGGCGAGGCCGACCACCATGGTCAACTTCAGCGGGCTCGCGTCCTTGATCTCCAACCCGGTGACGCCATACATCTCACAGGGGGCGGCTGCGATCCCAAAGTCGCCGATGCGCAGCGCCTGCAACCGCAACTCATGCGCGTCCGGCCACTCATTCAACAACACGGTCTCCCGCGCGTAGTCCTCCTCCCAGGTCTTGATCGGCCGCCCCTTCACGTTCTTGTCCAGAAAGGCCTGCGCTTCTGCAACCTC
>JAYPGD010000571.1:0-3527 GCA_038126655.1 Verrucomicrobiales bacterium | reverse complement strand
TTCGGAGTGACATCGCCCGATCCTACCTCCCGTCAAACTCCGCCAGCATGACGGCGATGCGGTCCAGTTCCGCTCGGGCGGAACCTTCGGGGTCGGGGTGGCGGAAGTGGTTCAGCATGATGGAGAATGCAAGCGGCTCGCCATTCGCCGCGGTGACGTAGCCTGACAACGCGCTCACGTGGCGCAGCGTTCCGGACTTGGCGCGGACGTTGCCCTCGGCCTTCGTCCCCTTCATGCGCCAACGCAGCGTGCCGTCGCGTCCGGCGACCGGAAGCGATTCCAGGAAGGCCGACGCCGCTTCATGCCTTCGCATGTGTTGCAACAGCTTCACCGTGGCTGAAGGCTTGATCAGGCAGGCGCGCGAAAGGCCCGAGCCCTCGCGCAGCATGACATCCCTTTCAGCGATCCCCAGTTCGCCGAGAAACCGGCCCAGTTCCGCGAGCCCCGCCGCCTCGCTGGTGACGCGGAATGCGGGATCAACCGCGCCGCCGTCCCCCTCCTCGCCGAACTGAACCGCGGCCTCGCCCACCTGGAGCAGGAACAACTGGGCGTATAGATTCTGCGACCGCTTCATCATCACCGGAAGAATCTCGGAGAACGGCCGCGACTTCACGACCGCGATCTCGTTCAGACTCTCCGGATCCAACGGCGCCTCCAACCTTCCGCGCCAATCGACCGTCCTTGTCCGCCCCGACACCCGGACGCCCCGTTCCTTCAACAACCGCTCCAACTGTTCCACGAACAAGCGCGCGGGATCATGCGCGGCCACGGCGTCAAGATGCGGATCGCCGCCCAAGGGCAGGCCGCCCTCGACGAAGACACGATTCTCACCGACAGGCCGATAAAGCCGGATGCGTCGCTCCGAATCCGGCCCGCCCGTCGTGGTCCGGTTGATGTAATGCAGCACGGAGTTTTCCGGCTTGCCGACAATTCGACACGGCTCCCCTTCCTGCTTGCCCGGCATCACCGCCACATCGATCACGTTGTCATCGACGGTCAACGCCGAGGTCTCCGCGCCGTAGTATTCCTGCAGATCATCCCAGGCCCAGTCATTCCCCATCGGCGGTCCGTGAAAGTAGCTCTCGTCGCCGATGATGGCGCCGGAGATCCGCTTTACGCCCGCGCCCTTCAAGGCGCGATAGACCGGCAGCAGTGAGCGACGATGGTCCCCCTCATTGAAGCGGGCGGCCATGGTTGGATCCCCCCGCCCGTATACAACCAGATCGCTGCGCAATGAGCCTGATCGCGAGACACGGCTCTTGGAATAGAGCGTCGTTTCGAAGCGGAACTCCGGCCCCAGCCGATCCAACGCCAACGCTCCGGTGAAGAGTTTCGCGTTCGAGGCCGGGATCAGGAGCGTGTCGGCGTTGTGTTCGAACCAGGTCCTGCCGTCCTTCAGCGAAACCACCTTGATCCCCCAGGTGGCGCCGTCGAACAAGGGGCGGGAGATATGCGCTTCGATGTCCCTGCGCAGCGAATCAAGCGGGGCGGCCTCGGCGAACGGCGTCAGCGCAGCGACAAGCAGGACGACCGCCAGGCATTGAAACCGCGCTCCGCCATCCGTGGGGCGATCGATTCGGATCGGACGATTCATGCCAATCGTTGGTTGGAAGAATCCCCGCCGCGCTCCCGCATCATCCCTCCGCTTCGGCCCGATAGAAATCCAATGTCTTGGCCAGGCCCTCCTCCCAGGGAACCAGCACCTGGTAATCCAGATCGCGCTCCGCGGCCGTGATCTCGGCAAGCGAGGTGTGGATGTCGCCCGCGCGGGGCTCCTCAAAGACCGGCTCCAGCGACTGGCCGGTCAGCTCATTGAGATCATCGACCAGCTTCAGCAGCGAGATGCTGCGCCCGGTCGCGGGATTGTAGACATTGCCGGCGACCTTTTCGGCGGGAGCTTCGGCCGCAAGCAGGTTGGCGGAGACGACGTTGTCGATGAAGGTGAAGTCGCGCGCCTGCGTGCCGTCGCCGAAGATCTTCGGTCGTTGGCCCTGCAGCATCGCCGTGCAGAACTTGGCGATCACGCCGGAGTAGGGCGAATCGAAGGCCTGACGCGGACCGAAGACATTGAAGTAGCGCAGGGCCACGGTTTCAAATCCGTAGAGCTGGCGGAACAACTGGCAATACCGCTCGCCGCCGTATTTCTGCAGCGCGTAGGGCGACAGCGGGGCGGGCGGCAGCCCCTCGTGCTTCCTGGGCGCGTCGGAGTTCCCGTAGATCGACGACGACGACGCGAACAGGAACCGCTTCACGCCCGCGTCGCGCGCGGCGACCAGCATGTGAAGCATCGCATTGAGATTGTGCTGGTTGCTTTCGATCGGCTCCTTGACCGAGCGCGGCACCGAAGGCAGCGCCCCCTCGTGAAACACCCAGTCGCAGCCGGGCATGATCTTCTTCAACAGTTCGGAATCGCCCGCGTCGCCCTCGATGAACTCCAGCCTGTCGCCGCCCCGCTTCCAATCGAGGTTCTCAACCTTCCCCAGCGAGAGGTTGTCCAGGACGACGACCTCCGCGCCGCGCCGACACAGCGCCTCCGCCAGATGAGATCCGATGAAACCCGCGCCTCCGGTGACCAACGCCTTCATATCACGCCTTGAAGTATTTGTCCGATTTCCCGATCACGCCGGCAAAGGCATTGCGGGTGTCGACGATCAACTGCGCCTCGTCGGCGACCAGTTGGTAGTCCACATTCTCGTGTTTCGTGGCGACCAGCGCGAGGTCATAGCCGCGCAGGTTCTCCGCCGTCAGCTCCACATTCTTTCGTCCGGCAAACTGGGAATGCTCGCGGGAGGGCCGGATCACCGGCACATGCGGATCGTGATAATCGACCCGCGCGCCGAGCTCCTCCAGCATCCGCCACAAGACATAGGCCGGGCTTTCGCGATCGTCGTCCACGTCGGCCTTGTAAGCCACGCCAAGCATCAGGATGCGGCTGCCGTTCGTCGCCTTGCCGGCCGTGGAGAGCGCCTCGCTCACGTGTTTCACCACATAGGCCGGCATGGCCGTGTTGATCTCGCCGGCGAGTTCGATGAATTTGGTCGACTGCCCATACTCGCGCGCCTTCCAGGTCAGGTAGAAGGGATCGATCGGGATGCAATGTCCGCCCAGGCCGGGACCGGGGTAGAACGGCATGTAGCCGAAGGGCTTGGTCTTCGCGGCGTCGACCACCTCCCAGATATCGATGCCCATCGCCTCATAGACCACCTTGAGTTCGTTGACCATGGCGATGTTCACCGAACGGAAGATGTTCTCCATCAGCTTTACCGCCTCGGCCACGCGGCAGGAAGAAACCGGAACCAACCGCTCAATCGCCGTCTCATACACCGCCTTCGCCTTCTCCAGGCAGGCTTCGGTCAATCCGCCGATGACCTTGGGAATCTGGGTCACGTTGCGATCCTTGCGCCCCGGGTCCTCGCGCTCCGGCGAATAGGCCAGATGAAAATCCTCGCCCGCCTTCATGCCCGAACCCGCCTCCAGGACCTCCCGCAAATCCGTGTCCGTCGTGCCCGGATAGGTCGTCGATTCCA
>JAYPGD010000570.1:0-3528 GCA_038126655.1 Verrucomicrobiales bacterium | reverse complement strand
ACTCACGGAGCGGCCATCAGCGAGGCCGCCGACCGCGTCATCCCGCTGGGCTCCCCCCCGCCGTCATAGCCACCCCCGAGGGCAAGACCGCCTGGAAGGGCGCCAAGGATCACATGCGCCAGATTGGTCAGGGAGCCAAGGCGATCGTCAAGAACCCGAAGGAATCAGGGAAGGCCATCGGTCGCGCCTTGGGCAAGACCGGCCGCCAAGTAAAGAACCTCATCAAGAGCCCCTTCGGCCGCAAGAAGAAGAAGGAAGCCGAGGAAGAGGCGAAGAAGCAGACAAAATCCGCCGGCGGCATGATGGGGGGCAAGCAGGCCTGCACGCTGGCCTACAAGCTTCAGGTCGATGTCTACACCGACAATCCCTACATGCGGGGACTGCTTGACTCGGTGGCCAAGCAGGAGGCCAAGGGCAGTCTCGGCGTCAGCGCCGCGTTGTTCGTCTTCGCGCCGGTCGCCGGACTCGGCTACGCCACCAAGGGAGCCCTCACTCCCGGCGCCTATGAGGAACAAACTGAGCTTCTCATCCGCGACAACCACGCCACCGAACTCAAATACCAACTTCGCAAGAAGTTCGGAGTCGACTTCGACCTCGACAAGCGCAAGGACAAGGAACAACTGGAGGAGTTGCAGGCCTTCCTCGACAACCCGAACTATACGCCCCGCGAGGTGGCCTATGGCTGCCTCTATCTTACCCGCATGAAGGACGCCAAAGGCATCCGCGAAACGGTGAACCATCTGGCCGCCGTCTCCGAACCGGCCGTCGCTCAATTCCTGACCCGACAATTGGAGCTCTACAGCGCCGCGCATCAAGGTGGGCGGACCGTCTCCGAACTGAAGGACGCGGGCGACCGGATTGTGGCGATCGACGGCGATAGCCAGGGTTTCGCCCTGGCTCCCTACGATCTGGCGACCGCCAGTGAATCCATAACGGCCGAACGCGACGCCTTGGTCGCCGCGAATGTGAAATCCCTCAAGATCACCGGCGACGCCGATCAATCCTTTGCCAAGCAAAGCTCCGCCAAAGGCATTGTCGTCAGCGGGTTGCTGCTGCGGGAGGACGCTTTCAAGGCGAAATAATTCGGCAAGACAGCCCCGCCCCATTGGACCACGGCGGCGTTTACTTCATCAACCACGCCACAGCGGCGGCGCTCCCGTCTTCGCCTGAGGTCAGGTTGCCGGCCGCTCCGGCAGTCTTGTAGAAGCCCTCCACCAAGCTGCGTCCAACGCCCTTTTCGCCGGCCAGCCAAAGCTTTCCGGGCGCGGCCACGGCCAGCATTCCGGGCAGATCGTCGTACTTCGCGCCGCCCGGTTGAAAATCCACGTGCCGGATGTCATCGACCTTGTGGAAACGGAACCCGCCAGTATCGATGGCGGCCCTGGTTACAACACCACCCGCCACGGCCCTGGCCGCAGCAACCCAATGTCCGGCTCCTTTCAGACCGATCAGGTCTATGGAATCGGATTTTCGCTCATGATCATGCACAAAATCAATCACGCTCAAAATGTCGTGCGCGCGGCGGGCAAAGAGCGAGTGGTTGAAACCGTGCGTGTAGCCGGCAAACTCCCGCGGATTGGCCACCTTGCGCGCCTGGTCGTGCGGCGCTTCATTCTTCAGGAATTCGCCCTGATACAACAGGTCCACGCCGATCACCGTGGCGCCATCCGCCAGCAGCTTCCGAACGCCCGCGTTGGGCCGATAACCGCCCCCGTCGGCCTCGAACAGCCCGGCCTTGCCCTGTTCATGGACCCAGATGACCGAGTTTCCGTTCCAGGTCTTGGGGTGCAGGAAGACGATCGGAATCTCCTCGTTGTGCGTCGTGTTCCTCAGCAGCCCTGACATCTCCAGGTAATTGCCGCGGTCCGCCTTGTCGGCCATGTCGAATTCAGTGTCGCCGACCTCAGACAAGGTCCGGCCGATCACCACTTCCAACGCGCGCCCGACCAACCTGCGATACTGGCCGGCATTCCTCCGCGCGGCGGCGACCTGCTTCCCCGAGTCCTTCCTGATTCCGGCCAGCAGCCTGCGCTCAAACTTAACGCCGCCCTTCGGTTGCGGATGCTCCTTGCTCCAGACCGTGGTCTCTTCATGGGTCAGGCGGCGATAGTCGCGTTCGAGAACCGGCTCCTTGAATCCCAGTTTGAAGTGTTTGTTTACCCAGGAATACATCGCTGTGCGGCTTACGTGGTTGTAATTGTGCTTGAAATGGGTGTTCGCCCAGAGCGTCACGTTGTTCGGCGCGCCCAGCATCTTGTAATGCGCCTTCAATTCAGGGAATCCTTTGGTCTTCATCTCGACGGTCCAGTCATCCGCCGCCGTCAGTCCCTGCGGTTTGGGGGCGAACAACGCCGCGAATTCGATGTTGCCGGTTTCCACGCGCAACAATGACGCATTCTCGCAGGTGCAACCGCCCTGCATGGCCGTCGAAACCATCACCGCCGGGACGGCGAGATCGATGCGATCATCCAGCGCCGCGAGCATGAAGGTCTGCGTCCCGCCGCCGCTGGCCCCTGTCACGGCGAGTCGATCGGGATCCACACCGGGCAGGGTCAGCAGGAAATCCAGCGCCCGCATCGAATTCCAGGTCTGCAGCCCGAACACATTCTGCAGGTTCGATTCCGCCTGTGGACTGAACAGGGCCCAATCCTTGTCCGTGTTGTGTTCCGCGATCTGCCTCGCGAAGCGGTGCGCGCGATCATAGCCGATCTGCTGGCTGTCGGAATAACCGATCATGTCGTAGTGAAAGACCACGCAGCCCATTCTTGCCAACTGCACGCAGCGAGCCTGGATGTGATTGCGCCCGCCTTCCTCAAAGCGTTCCGCGCCAATCGCGATCTCCGCGCGCACGGCGTCGATTCCCTTGTCATAGAATCGCGCGTCGCGCCAATGTCCATGCGGGCACAGGATCGCCGGCATCTTCTTCTTTTGATCGACCGGCCGGTACAGGTTTCCTGTCACGTAGAAGCCCGGAAGACTCTCGAAGAACACCTTTTCCACCGTGTAGTCATGCCGCCGCGTCAAGCCATGAACCACCGCGTTCAGCGGCGTGCGTTCCGGCAATGGCCAGAGCCCGTTGGCGAGCAGCAACTGCCGTTGCACGCGTTCCTTGCGTTTCGCCCAGGCGGCCTTGTCGGCCGAAGGCGTGAACGGAAAGTAGCCGTTCAAATCCTTGAGGTTGGCGAGGCGGGCGTCGTTGGGCAGTTTCTCCCCCGGGAGAACGTCCGGCCCGGTTGCAAAGGCTGCCTGCGCGACGCCAAGGCAGAGGCCCAGCGTCGGCAGCGCCCGGCGACCAGGAAGGCGACGCAACAGTTTGAAGAACGAGGAGGAACCGATGGGTTGATGGGGCTTCATGATCATGATCCGAATTGTCCCGGTATCTAACGCGGACGCCTCCCGTTTGACAAGCCGCGCGGCGATGAACGTTTGCGCGGTTCCGAGCTTCGATCGTGTGGCTGCCTTGGGACCCCGATCGGGCGGGATTGAAAGTGCGGGGCGGCTATTCGGCGAATTGAGCGTTCCAGTGCT
>JAYPGD010000569.1:1189-3534 GCA_038126655.1 Verrucomicrobiales bacterium | reverse complement strand
TGGCGCCGCCGGTGGGATTGCTGAGAGTGACGGTAAAGCTCTCGTTGTCGCCCGCCTCCCGGACGATGTCATCGAGGATGGGCACCTCGAAGGTCTTCGAGGTTTCTCCCTCCGCGAAGGTGAGCACACCGGTCGTGGCCACGTAATCCTGTCCCGCGACAGCCGAGCCGTCAGCGGTTGCGTAGGTCACGCTCACGGCGCCGACATCGCCATCAATCCGTTCCACGGTGACAACGGCGTTGCGTCCTGACTCGGTCACGGTGTAGGCCGTGTTGGCTGAGACATCAAAAGATCCAAACCGCAGTTTACCGAAATCGAAGTCGTCATCGAGAATGCGGACAATCGTCTCGCTCTGGAAACCCAGCCCCGCGCCGACAAAGATATTGGTTGAAAAGACGCCGTCGGTGGCGAAGTCGTTGACCAACCCACGCGGATTGGAGAGTGTGATGCGAAACTCCTCGTTCTCCTCCACGATCGAATCCGCAGTGACAGTCATTTGGATGGTCCGGGTCGTCTGTGAACCGTCAACCAAAGAACCATCATTGCGACCGTCGTACCCCCAACGCAACTCACCGTGTCTCACGCCCCCTCCCATCGTATAATCGACACCGCCTCCAACAGCCGTGATGTCGGACACATCGAAATCGATCAGGAGCTGCCCCAGATTGCCTTCGATCCTGCGGACGGGAATAACGAGGGAAGGCGTGTTGTTGACGAACTCATCCACGCCGATTTCCGGGAACTGGAATTCACCACTGCCGATGAAACGGCTTTCGCCGCCATGGAGGCGGGCAAAATTCCAGCGAGGGTTCATGTCGTGCCGTGTGTGCGGGTTTGGTTCCGTCCACCAGAGTGTCGGGTAAAAGGAAGCCCCGCCCTCCCAGGGCAGCGTCTGACTGGGATCGCCGCCGCCGACGGAGTTGAAGAGACCGGCAACAAGCAGATCGCCATTTGATTGCAGGACGAGATCCCGAACGAAGGCGCCGGGGAGAAACGCCCCGAACTGGGTTGGTTCCCTGAGGTGAAGTCCTGCATAGTGATTCAGGTATTGATCCATGAAACCGGTATCCACGGCGCCGTTGTTCTGGATGCGCGCGACATTGGCGCGAGTCGTCGCGTTGTAGGCGGTGAACTGGCCGCCGATGTAGTATCGGCCGGAGGAATCGCGGATGATTTTCCTGATGGACCCGTCGGAACCGGCCATGGGCCCGGGATGGGGACGGGTGTGCGTCACGGTGACGGTGACGTCCTGGTTCATGGCTGACAAGGTCTCAAGGTCTCCGGATCCGTCCACGATTTGGAAGCCGCCTCCCGTCGCGTTCACCACGGTATAGGCGACGAAGGGGGTGATATCCGCTGGCGCGGTCGCTGTGAACGTGACCTGATCGCCTTCAAAAGCTCCCGTGGCAATGTTGGTGACGATCAGATGAGACGGATGGCTGTAGACGCGGAAAGGTTGCGGCGGCGTCCCGAAGGTCCCTAATGTGGTGAGGTTCAAAGGCACGCCTCCGCCGGCGTCGAGTTGAAACGTCGTTGTCGTGGCGTTCAAAACCGTAAAGGT
The DNA here is from genome assembly GCA_038126655.1 of Verrucomicrobiales bacterium. GTDB lineage: Bacteria > Verrucomicrobiota > Verrucomicrobiia > Limisphaerales > JAYPEY01 > JAYPEY01. The sequence continues at coordinate 1,973 of JAYPGD010000569.1, read as the reverse complement.
GACGTCGGGATCCAACGGCATCGGAAGTCCCGTTCCGGTGTATTGATCGTCGAAGCGCACCGTGTCGCCGTCCGTCAATCCATGCCCCCCGGCGGTGATGGTGTCGGTTGCGGTGTTGACCTCGAACGAAGTGAATTCCTTGCCATTCGAACGATCGAAGTTTCCAGAATCGAATCGCACGACCGATGTCAGGGCGGAACTCGAGTTGCCCGTTCGTTGCACGACGAAGGCCCCGGTCCCCATGTCGGTAAGATCGAGCGGCATGCCCCCGCCATTGTTCAACTGGAAGGTCCCCGCGAGCTGGTTTGCACTCAAGATGTTGAAAGTCATCCCCCCCGTCAGAGGCATTGGCAAGGTGGAGCCGCCCCCAATGGCCAAAAACTGCACGGCGTTCCCGTTCGAAAGATTGTGCCCGCCGGGGATGGTGATGGTTTCGGTGGCGGCATCGACATCGGCGGAAGCGAAGTGGTGGCTCACCCTCCGTTGCACAGTGAAGGAACCGAATCCGCCCCCTGTGTCCGTAATATCGAGCGGCGCGCCGGCGCCGTCGTCGATTTGGAAATCTCCAGTCACCCCGTTTGCCGTCAAGACCGTGAAATCGGTGTTTTCAATCAAAGGCATAGGCAAGGTCGCGATGCCTTCAACGAAGCGAACGGTGTCACCCGCCCGGAGGTAATGCCCCCCTTGAACCGTGATGGTTTCCAACGCGATATCCACATCGAATCGGTCGAACGTCAGGCTGACCGGTCTCACCGTGTGTCGTCCGGACCCGAGCGAGTTGAAC
>JAYPGD010000569.1:0-1179 GCA_038126655.1 Verrucomicrobiales bacterium | reverse complement strand
ATCGTCGTTGATGATCTGATAGGGCGTCCCAGCGACAAATGGATCGGGCAAAACGCCGGTCGTGGTCATCGTGACCCAATCTCCATCGCTCATTGTGCCGGAACCAAGGCCTGCAGTCCCCGAATCGAAGGTGTTGTCAAAGCGATTGATATGGCCCTGATCCAGCAGAAAAGTTCCCAACTGAGTGTCACCGATGGCGGACGGGGCAAGGTCGTCCGGGCCCGGCTTGAAGGTGGCGTCGATGGAGCCGTCGCTGTTGAGGCGGACAATCCGGCGTCGAATCACGGAGCCGATCGCGGTAAAATTGCCGACCGCGACGATGGTTCCTGCGTTCTCGTAGAGTATGTCGTAGACGGGACCGTTCATCCCCGGACCGGGATTGAAGGAGGCGTCCAGAAAGCCGTCGTCGTTCAACCGGGCAATCCGGCTGCGGCCGAAGCCGTCAACGGAGGTGAAGTCGCCGCCGATCAGGACCTTGTCATCAGCCTGAACTTCGACGGTGTGGACCGTGGCGTTCGCGCCGGTTCCGGGATTGAAGCTGGCGTCGAGCGAGCCGTCGGCGTTGAGGCGGGCGATCCGGTTACGGCCCGTGCCGTTGTAACTGGTGAACTCACCTGCGATGAGGACGCGTCCCATGGAGTCAAAGGCGAGGGAACGCACCTCGCCGTTGGCTCCGGTGCCGGGATTGAAGGACGTATCGAGCGAGCCATCGGAATTCAGCCGGGCAATTCGGTTTCGCGCGACGCCGTTGTAGCTGCTGAAGCTGCCGACTATGACGATCTTGTCCTGGTTGGCGCCGGCGGCGGTGATGACCAACAGATCGCTGACGCTGCCGTTGGCGCCGGTGGCGGGCGGAGGGTTGAAGCTGTTGTCCAAGCGGCCGTTGGTCAAAACACGCGCAACGCGATTGCGCGCGACCCCGTTGTAACTGGTGAATTCACCGCCGATGACGGAGCGTCCGCTCCGGTCGACATCCACCGCCAGCACCTCGTTGTTGGCGCCCGGTTGAACGACCTGTTCCGTGTTGTCGTTGAAAGCTTCATCGTTGGCGCCGGAAGGGTTCTCATTCTTGTTGATGGTCACGACGAAGATGATGTCCGAATTCTGCGGGTTGCCGTCCGGGATCAGGGTGCCGGTCAGCGTCGGGTCTCCCGAACCCGGCTCGGTGTCGCTCAACAG
>JAYPGD010000568.1:0-3549 GCA_038126655.1 Verrucomicrobiales bacterium | reverse complement strand
CGGTCGCCTTGCGGCGTTCCATGATCTCCTTGTCCAGGCTGGCGTCGTAGGCGACGGGATACTTCCCGTCGTAGCAGGCCATGCAGAAATTCTCCTTCCCGTAACCGGTCGCCGTGACCATCCCCTCCTGTGAAAGATAATTCACCGAATCGGCCTTCAGATAGTCGCGGATCTCCTCCAGGGTGTGGTTGGCGGCCATCAGTTTCTTCCGGTCGGGAAAATCGATGCCGTAGACACAGGGGTATTGATGCGGCGGGCAGCTGACCAACACGTGAACCTCGGTTGCGCCGGCGTCCCGAAGGTTCTTCACATGAGCCCGGCTGGTGGTGCCGCGCACGATGGAGTCGTCCACAATGATCACGCGCTGCCCATAGACGAGCTCCTTGATCAGGTTCAGCTTCACCCGGACATTGAAGTCGCGGATCAACTGGGAGGGTTGAAGGAAGCTGCGGCCGACGTAGTGGTTGCGCACGAAGGCCATCTGGTAGGGAATGCCGCTTTCCTGCGAGTAGCCCAGCGCGGCGTAGTTGCCGCTGTCCGGCACGGGCACGACCATGTCGGCGTCGATCGGATGTTCCCTGGCCAGTTGTTTGCCCATTTCGACGCGCACGCGATAGACATTGCGGTCGGCGATGGTGCTGTCGGGGCGGGCGAAGTAGACGTACTCGAAGATGCAGAAGGAGCGTTTCTTCTGTTCGGGAAAGGCCTGGTAGCTTTGCAGGCCGTCCTCGTCGATGACGACGATTTCGCCGGGTTCCACATCGCGGACGAATTCCGCCTGGATCAGGTCCAGCGCGCAGGTTTCACTGGAAAGCACATAGGCGCCGTCGAGTTTGCCGATGCACAACGGGCGGAAACCATGCGGGTCGCGGACGCCGATCAACTCGCGCTCGGTCATGATCGTCAGCGAATAGGCGCCCTCCAGCCGGCGCATGGTGCGGATGAGATTGTTGGGCTCGCCGTTCAGGTTGGGTTTGGCCAACAGGTGCAGGATGATCTCGCTGTCGATCGTCGTGCTGAAAATGGTCCCGTCCTTTTCGACCTGTTCGTCGCGAAGTTGGGCGGCGTTGGTAAGGTTGCCGTTGTGTGCGATGGCGATCTGACCCTGGTGGGTGTTGCCGGTGAGCGGCTGACAATTGGCGGCGTGCGAGCCGCCGGTCGTGGAATACCGGGTGTGACCGATCGCCATCTTCCCCTTGAGGCGGGTCAGGCAGTCGCCCTTGAAGACTTGGGCCACGGAGCCCATCTCCTTGTGCTCGCGGAACCCGGGGGGCTCCTCCTTCTTCCCGGTCTCCTCGTCCCCTGGTTCACCTTCGAACCAGGTCACGATCCCCGCGCTCTCCTGGCCGCGATGCTGAAGCGCGTAAAGGCCGTAATAGGTCAGTCGCGCGGCGTCCTCGTGTCCGAATATCCCAAAGACGCCGCAATAGTGTTTCGGATAGTTTTGATCGGACATCGATGGGTCGAAATCGCTCTGCGGTGTCATGGGTCGGGTAACGGACGCAGAGAGAAACGGAATCGAATTCCGATGGCAAATGAATTCGCCGGAATCATCAAAAAACGGCGGAAGAAACGCCTTCCCGGCCGGAGCGGCGCTATTCGACGAGGTCGTTTACCGAGAGGACGCGCCGCTGCATTGCGCGGATCATGGGCTGGGTCTTGGCGACCGAGGTGCGCCTTGTCTCGCCCAATGCCCGCTTCATCCGGAAACGCACGGCGGCGACCGGGTCCCCGTTGCGGTCCCGCAGCGGAACGACGACCGTGGTCTGCCGCTCCCGTTTTTGGACGCCATAGGCCGTTCCGCCGGTCTGGATGACTTCCTCCTCGGTCTTGCCGCCGAGTTGGCCGACTTCCGACGGATCGCTGCTGGCGACGAGGTGGATGCCGGGCTTGTCGGGCAGGAGGGTGTAGATCTGCACGCCGCGCAGACGAGGGTATTCCTTCAGCAGGTCGTCCACCAGTTTCTGCGCCAGACGAACGTGACGCTTGAAATCGAGTTTCAGGTCCGCGAAGCGGGCGACTGTGTCGCCGAGCGTCCACAATCCCGCCGCGCCGATCTTGAAGGTGTTGTCGGTCAGCGTCGGGATGGGCTGCTTGTCGTCGAGGAAGATGTTGATGCTGTTGCCGCGGCAGTTGACCCGGAGCGTGTGCCATTTGTCCTTCTCCACGGGGACTTCGACCTCGATGGGCGGCCCCGCCGGCCTGCCCTGATACAATTTGGCGAAACTGAGCTTCTTCGCCATGCCATCGATCCGCGCGACGTAGTAGTTGTCCTTGTCCTGCGCGCGGAACGCCAGGCCCGCCTGTTGTCGGAGGAGGCCGTCCACGATCTTCAGGCGGACCGTGCAGGTGAAATCGGCGAACGCCTCCTCATCGAAGAGCAGCATCGGGACGCGGCCGGACTCCAACTCCGTGTCGGTCTGGGCGATGACTTTCTGGGTGGCGTTCTTGCGAGCCCCCGGGGTGAAGGAGGGAAACGCCGAGGGGACGGCGTCGGTGACGATCTTCCAGACTCCGGGTTTGCCTTCGCCGCCGGTGAGCGCCGTCAAGCCATCGGGTGATCTGCCGATGGCCAGGTCGCTGAGATCGACCACGCGTTCGGCGCCGGAGGCGGCGAAGACACACGCGGTCAGGGTCAGGATGCACGGGAGGCGTTTCATCGGCGGCACGCTACCAAACGGGCGGCGCCCGGCAAGGGGATTGTCGGCAAGGGTTTGCGCATGAGCTGCAGATTGGGCGATTCAGCGGGGCGAAGCTCCCGCGGAGCGGGACCCGGCCCGGCGCCGGATGTCGATTTGACAGGGTGGACGCCTGATTCGTCGGCGCCGTCCGTCCGCCCGGTCAATGGACGTCCGGCGGCGGCTTCGGCATTCACTTCCAGATCATTTCCTTCACCGTCTGGCCGGCGGGAATGAAGGGCAGCACGTGTTCTGTGTAAGGGGTGATCACGTCGAGGACGTAGGGCTCCTTTGCGGCCAGCATGCGCTTGAGCGCGGCGCGGAGGTCGCGCTTGAACATGACGCGTTCACAGGGAACGCTGAAGCCCTTGCACATCTGGACGTAGTCCGGATAGATGCCCTCCGGATTCTCCGGATCGCCGAGGTAGGTGTTGCCGCGATTGCCCTCGAAGAAATTGTCCTCCCACTGCACGACCATGCCGAGGTGCTGGTTGTTCAGCACGACGGCCTTGGCGGCGATGTTCTCGATCTTCGCGGTGGCCAGCTCCTGGATGTTCATCAGAAAGGAGCCGTCGCCGTCGATGTCGATGACCTCCTTGTCGGGGCAGCCGGCCTTGGCGCCCATGGCGGCGGGATAACCGAATCCCATGGCGCCCAGACCGGCGCTGGTGAGGAACTGGCGCGGCCGCTTGTACTTGTAATACTGTCCCGCCCACATCTGATGCTGGCCGACGCCGGTCGTGATGATGGCGTCGCCCTTGGTCAGCTCATAGAGCAGTTCGATCACATGTTGCGGGAGGATCAGCTGGTCCGCGTCGCCGTTCATGTGATCGCGCATGTGCTGGGAATTGAGGGCCTCCGCCGTGACGCC
>JAYPGD010000567.1:598-3559 GCA_038126655.1 Verrucomicrobiales bacterium | reverse complement strand
TTCGCAATGAGAAGGTCTGGGGTTCGATTCCCCACGGCTCCACCAGCCTTCGCCCGCAACGAAGTGGTGGGCGAAGGCTGCCGCGACGACTTGTCGCGCCGAAGTCCGACGAAGGCGGAAGCTGCTTTGAGCGAAGGCGGGCCGCGCTTCCGAGTCCTCCCCCGAAATCACTCCGGCGGCGATTCTTCCTTTGCCTCCGGCTCTTTGCTGGCTTTCCCCTTTTTCGATCCGCCGCCGAACAGTTTCTGGAAGGTGCTGCGCGGTTTGAGGAAGGGCAGGAGGATCCGGGGCGCGTAAAGGGGCTCCAAAACGGGCTCGGTGATGCTGCCCTTGACGTGCAGGATCATGAGCTTGGTGAGCGGCAGCGTCGCGATGCCGAGGATCTGGAACAATGCCGACGACTCCTTGAACAGTTCCGCCTCGACCTTGGCGTCGACCTCGCCCTTGTGCGTGATCAGGCCCTTGTAGAGGATGCGCATGGCGGGGCTGTCGAGCTTGAGATCCCGGGTGCGCATCACGCTGTTGGTCATGGTGAAGGAGCCCACCCCCTTCTCGATGCGGCTCTTGCCCACCCCGGGAATGATGGAATTCATGGTCTCGGAAAGGAAGCCGAGCAGCGGCAGCGACCAGAGGTAACCGTCGCGCAGGTCGACCTTCCCGCTGCCGTTCCAGGAGGCGAAGTCGCCGCTGTGCGCCGAATCAACCGTGAGAAATCCGGAGAGTGTTCCGGTCATCTTGTTGGTGGTCTGAAACACATCCTTCACCAGCGGCGCGAAGTCGGCCTGGTCCACGTCAATGTGGAAGTCGAACGTCGAGCCGGATTCGGTCCTGGCGAAGTCGAAGTTGGCGTTCCCCTGGACGCCGCCCTGGTAGGCGCGTCCCACGATGTTGGCGAGGCGGAGCTGGTTGGTCACCCAGTGCACGTCGCCGGCGATCTTGTCGAAGTTGACCTGCCACCAGGAGAAGGGGCCGCCAGCGACCTTGAAGCGCATGTCAGTGGTCCGTGAATCGTGGGCGGCCATCGAGCCGTTGAGGGTGATGTTGGGCGGCGTTCCCCAGCGGTAGGGTTTCAATGACGCGGCCGTCACGGGGCCGATGGCCGTGGCGACGAGATTGGGATCCACGTTGCCGACCACATTGGTGAACCAGATCCGGTGTTGATCGCGCTCGCCGATGAAGTCGAACTGGATGCCCTCCGCGGCGACGGAACGCCCCTCCAGCCCGGCGGTGCCCTCCGTGACGCGCAGGACGCGGTTGGTGTACTGGATCCTGCCGAGGGCGTGATCGGCCGGAACGTCGCGGTAGGTTGCGTTCGTCAGGGCGACGCGCAGATCGACGCCTGTCAGCTCCCGATGAAACCAGCGGCCCCAGATGTCGCCCTTCAGATGCGGCGGCTGGTCGAATTCAAACCGGTCCAACGCCTCGCGCTGTTTGTCGGATTCCAGCAGATGCCGCGCGGCCTTGACGCTGACCTGGGAGTCGATGTTCCAGTGATAATACTTGGTCAAGGCGTCGGAGGTGAACTTCACCATGGCGCGGCCCTCCTTGCGCCGGATGTCAAGATTGGGGAAATGCCATTTGGCGTCGGCGAGCGTGAGGTCGGACTCGGCCGTCTCGAACAGGTAGTTCTTGTAGCCTCCCTTCACCGCGCGGAGATGGGCGTCGATCCTGGCGAGCGGCACGACCTCGTTCTTCCAGTCGGTCTGCCCGCCCGTCCAGCGCGTCCACTCGGGCAGTCTGCATTCGGCGCTCCGGACCTCGATCTGCGGCGGCTCCCCGAAGGTGTAGCGGTCGAGCCAGCGTTCGCCCTTGGGACCGAGCAGATGCTTCACATGGCGCGGGGTGAAGTCGAGGCGGGCGTCAGCCCGGGCGACGCGGGTGGCGACGTCGACCCCGGCGTTCAGATGGACCCCGCCGTCATAGAGCTTCACCCGGACGTTCGCCAGGTCGAGCCGCGGGGCGGCCCACTTTCCCTCCAACCCCAGCTCGTCCAGCTTCAGACGATAGGCGGGGGCGTTGATGCCGCCCGCGTCGAGCTCCCAATGGAAAAGGTAGGGCGCGAGTTTCGCCCACCAGGCCCAGCTCTCGTCGGCCTTGGTGGCCCGGTCCTCAGGGGCTCGCGCGAAGTCGCCGTTCAATGAGAAGCGTTCGATGGAGCCGACGATGGACTCGGTCTTGCCGGCCTCGATTTGAATCGACGCGGAAATGGGCGGGCCGTTGGTGAGGCGGTGTCTTCCTTCCGCCGCGATCCTGAGATGGTCCGCCCGCGCGAACAAGGGGGCGTCAAACTTGTCGATGTCCAGGGAGAGGCGCGTGTCGAGCGGTTCGTCGGGATCGGGCGGCTGGACGCTGTGCGCCTTGAGCAGGATCTCGCCGGTCTGGAAGAAGTGCATTCTGGCCCCGGCGATCCGGAGCTCGGTGTCGATCTTTTGAGGGATCGGATTGGTGATGCTCTGGATCACCGCAACCTTGAACCGCGTCGCGTCGAGCACGGCGTCGTCGGTGGTCGCGCGGTCGAAGCTCAGGTTGATCTCGGTCTCCACGGCTTTTTCGCCATGCGGTCGGACCGGAACGGAGAGCAACAGGTTGTCGATGGTTCCCCAGGGGGTCCGGGCGCGGCCGGCGATCAGCTTGAGGTTGGCGTTGAAGGAGTTGGTATGGCGGGCGTCGCCCGAGAGGTTCAGATAGAGTTCGGGCGGCTCGGAGAATTCCATGCGCTCGATGGTCCGCGCGACGCGGCTCAATTGGCGCTGCCAGGCCTGGGCGGTCTGGTTCGTGTCGCGCTGGCGTCTCCACTGGCTGAGGTAATTGGCGTTGGTGAGAGAGCCGGAGATGTTGAACTTCAGCCCCATGCAATCGCCCTGGAGCTGCGTCAATTCCCAGGTGTCCCTCCCGTGGAGCCGCACTTCGGACCGGATGTTCTCAATCGTGAAGTTGTGGGTCGGCTGATTGGAGACGACC
>JAYPGD010000567.1:0-588 GCA_038126655.1 Verrucomicrobiales bacterium | reverse complement strand
AGACCACCAGCGGCAGGATCACGTTGCCGCCGTTCAGGTCCAGGGATTCGACCTCGAAATCGTCGCCCCAGAACGGATTGCCCCGCAGTTTCAGTCGCGCGCGATCGACGGAGAATCCCGGGGCGTTGGGATCGGCGGCGGATCCGAGGGTGACGGTCTCGGCGACCAATCCCTCAAACCAGGCATAACGCAGGCTGTCGAATTCGAGCGCGATGCCCTTGTCCTGCAGCCGCGAGAGGACATTCGTCTTGATAAACCCGGGCACGCCGACCTGGGTGACCTGGATGCCGAGCAGGACGCCCAACAGGATGAGCGTGAGAACAAGGATGCGGAACCAGCGGAACGCCCGCTTGAATCTCTGCCAATGGCGCGACTTGGCGTTCTCGGACATGGCCGGTTCAGTTCAGCGGGACGCCCAGAAACTGCGCGATGGTCTCGTAGTCCCTGCGGTCGTACTCAAACACCGTCGTGCCCCCCTCCAGTTTCACGGCGGCGTAAATGTCGCCGCGGGCGGTCTTCTTGCCCCAGGTCACGCGATAGGTCTTCCGGCCGCCGGGTTCCGAGACCTCCATTTCGATGGAATGACTG
>JAYPGD010000566.1:0-3578 GCA_038126655.1 Verrucomicrobiales bacterium | reverse complement strand
GGGCCGCGGTGGTCCCGATGGCGGCGAGCGCGGGGAGGAGCAGCGCCTCGCAGATCGACCGAATCCAGGCGATGACGACATTGCGCGCCTCCAGGGAATGGCGAAGTCCGATGGGAGCGAGGGCCAGGTAGACCGGGAGGGTGTAGGCGAGGACGGTGAACTCGAAGCGGAAGTAGCGCAGGGTGTAGATGATCTTGACCATGACGATGGCGGCCACCGCTGGCAGGAACTGCGCCCAGAGTCCGCGGATCCGCCCCCACATGATCTGGGAGACGGTCAGGGGGGCCACGAGAATCAACTCCATGACTCCGGATTCGCGTTCCCGATTAAAGCTGCCCGCGGCGGCGAAGGCCATGCCGCCGCCCAGCGCCAGGGCGAGGATCTCAGCGCCGCCGACGCGTGAGGAATACATGTAGAATCCGCCGCAGCAGACGGCAAGCGCCCACAGCCATTTGGTCAACCGGGCGCCCGTGGTGCGCAGATGCAGCCAGCCGATTGGATTGCTCGTCAGCTTGCGGTCCACGGCCCTGGTGAGCGACTCCTTCAGGATCATGGGCGAGGCCAGGATCGCTTGCCAGCGCGCGTTCAACCGGGGCACGGAGATTCCGTCAACGCTGTCCCGAAGGCGTCCGGCGGCGTGATTCACCACTTCGGCGAAGATGCCTGCGACGACCAACGTGAAGACCAGTGTGGTCAACATGAAGGCCCAGAGATTGGCGGGATTCATGGGCGCCATCAGGTTTGTCCAGGCGCCGCCCGCGCCGGTGCAGGCGAGCGGTTCGGCGCGAAAGGAGTCCCACAAGCGGAGGCCCAGGTTGGACCAGTGGAGGCCGCTCTTCTGGAACGCGGACAAGACGGTCGTGAGAACGGTGTGAAAGGCGAAGCTGAGCAGCGTGAACACCGCGCTCAAGGCCACCGACGCGGCGCCGGCCCAGCGCGCTTCATTGATGTGGGACGAGGCGACCAACCCGGCCCCGAGCGCCAGCATCAAAGCGACAGAATTGTGCATGGACGCCAGCAGGGCCTCCTTCCAGCCTGAGCCGCCGAAAAGGAAGGCGAGGCTGATGACCGGGAGGGCCGCAGCGGTGACGGTGAGCGCGCGCAGGGCGTGGACGAAACTCTTGGCGGCGACGATTCCGGTTGCGGTCAGGGGCGTGAGGAAGAGGAGATTCAATGTGCCCTCCCGCCGTTCCCGGCTCAGGCAGTCCGCGGTCAGCAGGGGCGCCCCGAGAACGATGCCCAGGAAGAGGGCTGCGTTCAGATTGCCGAAGAGTTCCGGCCCCAGTTCTGAAGAGGATTGGAACGCGTCGCCGTGCCCGATGGCTCCCACGGCGATGATGGCGCCGGCGCCGAGCGCGCGCAGCCAGAAGTTCAGCGGCCGGCGGGATTCGATGCGCAGTTCGCGCGCGATGGCGGGCGGGAGATTCAGATGAGGTAAGAGTTGGCTTGAGTTGAGGGTTGAGATCCGGCGTCGAGGCGTCGCCCCTCAGTCTCTATGCGGTTGTCGTCATGAATCTGCGATTTTTGAGATTGTTGATCAATCCACGAAACGCCCAGATCGCAATGGGGAGCTGGATTGTGGCGAGGAGAAACATGACCGCGGCGTTAACGCTGATCAATCTCCTGATTCCCGCGACCTCCAGTCCCAGGCGGATCAGATTCTCAAGTTCGAACCAGGACATGCCGAGCTTCGACATCAATCCATCGTAGAGAATCAGCAGGGCCAGCGGAATCACCGCGCCAAACGACACGGTCGAAAGCAGCGCGGCCAGGAAACTCCTGCGGGTAAGCGAGAAATGAAGGCCGATGATGGCTGTTGTGACCAGAAGCCAGGGGAACAGGAAGAACATGAAGGCCGTGTCCGAGCCCTGCAGAAGCGCCGGCGTGGCGGAAGCGAAGTAACGGGTGTTCCAGGTCAGGGAATAGGCGAACGAGCCGGCGATGAGAATGGCGGGGCCGGCAAACATTCCCCAGATGCCGAACAGACGACCGCGGATGATCTGATCGACGCGGAGCGGCGTGACCAGGAGCAGTTCCAACGCGCCGCTTTGCCGCTCTCGAAGGAAGCTGCCGGAGGCGATGTAGGCAACGGAGGCGGTCATGAAAAGGCCCAGGGTGACGCTCCATTCGTCGACGTTCCACAGCTGATCGACTAATATCCAGGATTCGACCGCGATCACGGCGAACAGCCAGAACCAACCGACAAGCCGAGACCCTGTGGAATAGCGTTGCAGCCAGCCTATCGGGTTTCTGTCCAGCATCCGGTTGGTCCGGTTGCGAAAGCGTCCATGCCAGAAACGGGGTTTCCAGACCGCCTTCTCGACTTCTTCCCGTCGCTTCGATGGCGGATCCATCCGCCGGACGGCCTTGATGCGGCGGATGGCACAAAGGGCGGATGTCAGGGAAACGAGGAGAGTGTAGATCAAGGAATAGGCGCACAACCCGGCGAGTTCCTGATATCCAACTGCGGTTCCGAACATCCAGTTCGAGACGCTCCAGGTCCCGCCGGCGCCAAAGCCGAATTGAAACAGAAGTCCGATGCGTTGGGCGAATCCCAGATCCTGATCCCACCACCCCAGGTTGAATTGCATCGTCCAGAGGTGGATGACCGACGTGTAGATGTAGAGGGACAGGAGGCAAACGACGAAGGTCAGCCCCATGGCGCGGTTCCACTGGATGCTGTGGCTCGATGCGACGAATCCCGCGGATAGGGCGAGCAGGATGGAGGCCGAATCCATGCAAAGGGCGATTGCGCAGGTCTGCCATCCAAGTCCGCCAAGCATGAAACAGATCAGCATGGCGGGTAGAACGGCAAGGAGCAGGCCGAATGCGCGAAGTGCGTGGCAGAAGGTCTTTCCAAGCAGGATTCCGGTCGGCGTCAGCGGCGTGAGGAAAAGCAGCGGCAGGGTGCCCTCTCGCCTTTCGCGGCTGATGCAGTCCGCGGTGGTGATTGGCACGATGAGCCAGACGCAGACGCAAAACATGTTGTTGAGCGTCCCGAACAGCGCGCCTCCGTCGCCCTCATCGATCCCGTCGTCCAGCCAGACGATCGTCAGGACGAACACGACCGCGGTGACTGCGAGCGCCCGCGACCGGTTTGTCGCCGGCCGTCTCGCTTCCTCTCGCAACTCTCGGATGATGACGGGAGGGGGTGGCATGGAAGTTGAGAGTCGGCGTCAATTGAGGGTTGAGAGTCGGGGCGGCGGCTTCGCCGTCGAAGCAGGCCGCTCAACTTTCAACTCGCTTCAACTCTCAGCCAACCCGATGCCCGCGCAGCGGGTCATTGGGTTTCCCCGCGGGTGACCTGCATGAAGACTTCCTCAAGGCCGATCTCGTCCTCGCGCAGCATGGTGAGCCGGGCTCCGCCGTTGACGAGGGATTCGGCGATCACGCTTGGGTCGCCGTCCGTGGTGGTCAGCGTGACGCGGAGGTCGCCCTCCTCGTTCTCCACCTCGGCAATTTCGGAGCGGGCCTTGAGGATGCCGACGGCCTCGTCGGGATCGGTCGAGACGCGGACCCACCAGGCGGATCCGCCGGCGACCTGGTCGCGCACGCCTTGGACGGGGCCGCTGTAGATG
>JAYPGD010000565.1:0-3593 GCA_038126655.1 Verrucomicrobiales bacterium | reverse complement strand
CGATAGATCAGGTTCACCTTTCCGTTCCGATAGGTCGGCTCCATGCTCACTCCCTGCACCGGGACCGGCAAAGCCACGAAGCGGAAGAAGATGAAACACACCACCACGATGGAAACCGCCCGAATCAACTTCGCCTTCGGATTTCGCCCGATCAAGGGATGCCACCAGCGGAATCCCCGAGGGGATTCCTGAATCTCGGCGGTCGATCCGGTTTCGGCATTCATGGGCGCAAGGCGAACAACCCGCGAAAAATCCCGGACTGACAATCCGCTGTCGAATCATTTATCCTCGCCCGCGATGAAAACGCGCGCATCCCAGACCGTCCGGATTTCCCGTCGAAGCGCCATCGCCCTCCTGTCCGTTGCGCCCGCCGGCCTGGCGCAGGTCGCCCGTCCCGGGGCTGGCGGCAACGGGGCTTCCCAGGCAAGGCAGACCGTCCTGGAACCGCTCATCCCCTTCCGGCAGTTCAACCGCTTCGGCTACAAGGACCGCATCGGCAAACTCGCGATCAAGCCGGTCTTCGAGGGAGCCGGCAGCTTTTACGACGCCTTGGGACGCCAACGCCAGGTCGCTTGGGTGCGCATGGGCGGCAAATTCGGCTACATCGGCCGCCAGGGCGACTTCGTCATCCGCCCCGCCTTCGAGACCATCCGCGAATTCTCGGAGGGGTTCGCCGCGGTTCAACTCAACGGCAAGTTCGGCTTCATCAACGAAAGCGCCCGCATGGCCATCGAACCGAAATTCGACGAGGTCGAACCCTTCTCCAACGGCCTCGCCGCCGTCCGGCTCGACGGCAAGACCGGCTGGGTCGATCGCAAGGGCGACTTCCACACGCGCCGCCCCGGCAGCGGCCCCGCGCAGTGACGGTCGCTCCGGCCCGACGATCGATCCCTCAGCGGGAAATCAGTCCTCGCGGGAAGTGATCAGGATCAGGTGGTGGCCGAACTGGGTCTGCACCGGTCCCTGCACCTTGTTCAATTCGGCGCTGAAGACCACCTCGTCAAACTCCTTCACCATCTGCCCGCGACCGAAGGTTCCCAGCATGCCGCCGTCGCGTCCCGACGGACACTTGGAATGCTCCTTTGCCAGCGCGTCAAAATCGGCGCCGTTTTCAATCTGGGATTTCAGGTCGTTGCAGGCCTCTTCGGTCTCCACCAGGATGTGTTTTGCGGTCGCTCTTGCCATGATTCGTCTTTCTCGTGTCGGGTTGGGGTTGTGTCTGTTGTGCTCAAAGGCGGATCGACTCGGACAAGCAAACCCGCTAACCAAGACAATGGTGTAACCGGGAAAGGCGGGAATAACAACCTCAAGCCCGTCCCGACACAATCGCTTTCCTGATCAGATTCCATTTTCTTCGCCCTGATTCTGAATTAAGCTCCGACCGCGCAGACTGACTGCGCGACATCCGCTTGGATTCAAATCAACAAAACCGGACATGAGAACTGAAGAACTCCGCATTGGCATGAAGGTCAACCACCCCAATCACGGTCTGGGCGTGGTCAAGAGCATCTCCGAACAACTTGCTGAAATCCGCTTTGACGACGGCACTCACACTGTCGCGCCGGACACCAGCGGCATGGAACCCGCGGGCGAACAGGCCGCCATCTCCGGCCTGCAGATGCCGCTCAACCTCTTCATCCAACAGGTCATTGAAGAGACCGTGGAGAACCTGAACCTCGTCGAGCAGGACATCACGGTGGACGCGCTCGCCGAACGCTGGAAGGACGGCAAACTCGTCCTTCATCCGCACAACCCGGCGCTTCAGCCCAAGGAAGTCCCTCTGGAGATCTTCTTCCATAAGATCGTGATGATGCGAAACAACCTCCGGACATTGGAGCAGAAGATCAACGCCCACAAGGGTCTCAGCGACAGCGAGAAGTTCGAACTGCAGCAGTACATTTCCCGCTCCTACGGATCGATGACCACCTTCAACGTCCTGTTCAAGCGGACGGCGGACCAGTTCAACTCCGGCGACTGACCAGACCGCGGCCGCCGCCGGTTTGACGCCCGCCCTTCGACACAGTATTGGTTACGCATGCTTTTCCTTCGGCGCGACCGCCCTGCGCATGTCAGAATGCCGGCGCAACTCCTTGCGCTGACGACGCTCTGCGCCTCTCTCGCGGCCTGCAGGGACGAACCGGAAATGCAGATGCCCGCGCCGGAACCGGCCCCGCCGCCCCCTCCCGTAGCAGTCGAGGCAACCGCCCCCCCGGGCTCTGAACGCCCCGCGGTGGGCGCGCCCATGTCCACTCCGGCGCCTTTGATCCCCGATCGACCGGGCCTGGGCGGATCCAGTGAGATGGCGGCCATGGGCATGGATCCCGTCGCCGCGCGCAACGCGCCCCCCGGAGTTCCTTTGCCGGCCGCCCCGAAAGATCCCGGGTCCGTCACCTGGAACCGCTGGCGGGGACCGCATCACAACGGAATCTCCCACGAGACCGATTGGATCTCCGAGTTTCCGCGCAGCGGCCCGAAGATTCTCTGGCGGCAACGGATCGGCGTCGGCTTCTCGTCCCTTTCCATCGCCAACGAACGGGTCTACACCATGAGCAACGACGGCGGCCGGGACCTCGTCCTCTGCCTCGATGCGGAGAAGGGCGCGGTCATCTGGAGCTCCGGCTACCCAGCGGACCTCGCGGGCGGGAAATATGAGGGCGGCCCCAGCGCGACACCGACCGTCCATCAGGGACGGGTCTACACCCTCGGCAAGGCGGGACAGATGCTCTGTCTCGACGCCAGGACAGGCAAGACGGTCTGGACCCGCAAGATCACGGACCTGACCGGCATCAAGGCGCCGCGCTACGGGTTCGCCGGCTCACCGCTCATTCTGGGGGACCAGGTGATTCTCAACGCCGGCGCGGCGGGCGCGGCATTCCACAAGGACACCGGATCCCCCCTCTGGAGCAGCCGCGGCGTGGGCGGATACGCCTCTCCCGTCCCATTCCAATTGGGAGGCCGTCCGAGCGTGCTGCTCTTCGGACAGCGGAATCTCATCGCGGTGGATCCGGCAAGTTCCGGCCGCAGCCTCTGGGGGCATCCCTGGAAGACCGAGGATGATGTGAACGCGGCTGATCCGATCATTGTCCGGGACCGGATCTTCGCCTCCTCCGGCTACGGGGCCGGCTGCGCCATGTTCCAACTTATCAACGGGGCGCCCCGGCATATCTGGCAGACCAAGGCCCTACGCAGCCATTTCAATCCCGGCGTCGCCCTCGGCAATTTCGTCTACGGCATCGACGGCCAGGCAACCGGCCGCGCCAACAACAGCCTCGTCTGCGTGAATCTGGCGACAGGCAGACGCATGTGGGAGCGCCAACGCTTCGGCTTCGGTTCCTTGATCGCGGCCGGCGGAAGGCTGATCGTCCTCACCGAACTCGGCGAGTTGATCATCCTCGAGGCAAACCCCCATGCCTACACCGAACTCGCCTACGCGCGCGTGCTCGGAAAACGCAGCTGGACCACTCCCGCATTTTCCGGCGGAAGGCTCTTCGCCCGAACCGCCAAAGGCTCCGCAGTCTGCGTCGATCTGCGCCCCGAAGAACCGGAAGCCCCGGAGGTCGCCAAGGCCGGCGGCGTGATGGAGTGATGGAGTG
>JAYPGD010000564.1:0-3593 GCA_038126655.1 Verrucomicrobiales bacterium | reverse complement strand
CCGGGGGGGGGCGACAAAGGGGCGCACCCCCGCGCCGGCGCGGGCGGGCGTGGGGGCGGGCGCCCCCCCCCCACCCCCCCCCGGGGGGGGGGGGGGGGGGGGGCCCCCCCCCCGCCGCAGGAAAGCGACAAAGTTCTTGAAACCTTTTTCCGGAAATGGGCGTCTTGCTGCTTGTGCATGTGGGAATTGCGGAACACATTCACGATTACAACCCGGTTGAAGCGCCCAATGATTCGCCGCTGCTTCATCAGCCTACTCAAAGCTGCGGCGCGACAGGCCGCTCCGATACTCCAACACTCCATTCCATTCATGAAAACACCCACCTTGATACTCACCATGGCGCTGTCGTTGACGACGATGGCGGGAACTGTTTTTGCCCAGGATCAGGAGCGCCCGGGCAATCGATTCGGCAATCCCCAGGGGCAGGGCGGTCCCGGCGGCAGGGAAGGCCGGGGCGGCGGTCGCTTCGGAGGGCAGGGCGGCCAGGGAGGACAGGCCGGCGGCCGCTTCGGCGGACGTGGATTTCGCCCGCCGGCCAACCCGCTTTTTGTCGCCATCGACAAGAACAACGATGGCGCGATTTCGGAGGATGAGTTGAAGAACGCGGTCGCGGCCCTCAGGACCCTGGACAAGAACAAGGATGGCAAGATCACCGAGGACGAGGTGAGGCCCGATTTTGGCGGTCATGGCCGGGGCGGCTTCGGCGGACCTGGAGGGCAGGGCGGTCAAGGCCGGGGCGGCTTTGGCGGACCCGGAGGGCAAGGCGGTCAAGGCCGGGGCGGCTTTGGCGGACCTGGAGGGCAAGGCGGTCAAGGCCGGGGCGGCTTTGGCGGACCCGGCGGGCAGGGCGGCGGCCGTTTTGGTGGCCAGGGCGGCCAAGGTGGGCCGGGAATGCAACGCGGCGGCGGTTCACAGTTCAATTTCGCAGACCGCATCATGGGCTACGACGAGAACAAGGACGGCAAGGTCAGCAAGGAGGAGCTTCCTGAGCGCATACAGCGCCTGATGGATCGCGGCGACGCCAACAAGGATGGGTTTATTGACAAGGCCGAGGCGTCCAAATTGGCGGATGCCATGAGCGGCGGTCGCGGAGGGCAACGCGGCGGCTTTGGCGGACCCGGCGGACCTGGGGGACAGGGCGGCTCCAGCGGCGGCCCGGTCCGTCCGCAACGTCCGGCATTCGACAACTGAGTCGATTCGGACAAACAGATTCAAAAACAAAGGGCGCGTCCATTGGGCGCGCCCTTTTTGGTGGGGAGGGGTTTCTTGGGGCTTCGGATTCGCGGTTCTACATGAACGTCGGGCGCAGGTTGACCGCTAGTCGCCGATGATCTTCACCAGCACGCGCTTTTTGCGGTTGCCGTCGAACTCGCCGTAGAAGATCTGTTCCCAGGGGCCGAAGTGGAGTTCGCCCTTGGTGATGGCGACGACGACCTCGCGGCCCATCACCTGTCGTTTCATGTGGGCGTCGGCGTTGTCTTCGCCGGTCTTGTTGTGAAGGTATTGCTCGATCGGCGCGTGCGGCGCGATCTTTTCGAGCCAGACTTCGTAGTCCTTGTGCAGGCCGCGTTCGTCGTCGTTGATGAAGACGCTGGCGGTGATGTGCATGGCGTTGACGAGGGCCAGTCCCTCCTGTACGCCGCTTTCGCGCACGAGTTCCTCGATGGTGGGGGTGATGTTGATGAAGCCCCGACGGGACGGGACTTCAAAACCGAGTTCTTTGGTAAGGTGTTTCATTGGGGTTGCTTGTTCTCGTTGAATTGCACGGGGGTGGTGACCATGGCGCCTCGGGAATCGGTCACACTCAAGAGCCATGCCGTCGCGTTCCCGGGGATGTCGGCGTGAATCTCATCGGCGTCGATGTCGCTGTCGAGATGCGTGGCGGGAACGGACTGCCATTTGCGCTTTGATTGAAGCCCCGTGTCGGTTGTGTAGTGCAGCGAGGCGGACTTGATCGGCGCGTTGGACTTGCATTGCGCGGCGGCAGTGGCCCCCTGTCTTGAAACGCTGGCCCCGAGCCAAGGCAAGGGAACGCCGTCCTTGCAGCGGGCATCGATGAACAGGCCGATTTCCTTTGGAGCCCATCCGTGGCCATGGCTGTGGCGCATGTTGGGTTCGATGCGGAAGGTGCGCCGTTCCCTGACCAGGTTGTAGCTCTTGGCGTAGCTGCGCAGCGGATAATGAATATCCTTCGCGCCATTCACAAAAAAGATCGGAACACGGCAGGCGGGCAGGTAGCTGGAGGGATCGTAGAGTTGGTTCCACTTGGCGCTGAGTTCCGGACCGAGGGCGTCGATCTGTTTGCGTTGAACGGATTCGCCGTCGGCGAGGTAACCGCAGCCGTAGACGGGCACGGCGGCCTTGAAGCGGTTGTCCAGGGAGGCGACGATGCAGGTGGTGTAGCCGCCCCAACTGATGCCGGTCACCGCAGTGCGTGATTCATCGACCTCTTCGAACGAGCGGATCAGCGAATGCGCGCGAATGGCGTTGGCCACGGCGTGGTAGGGCCAGTGGTCGTTGATCGGTCCGCCGATGCTCTGGAATTTGGTCTCGTGTCCCTGGTCCGGACCTGGGTTTTGCATCGGGTGACGTTTGAGTTCCCGCTTGTTGCGCACGATCACCAGTTCCTTCGCTTGGGGATCGAACTGCGGCGGATCGAGTCGTTTGCCGCCAAGGTCCATGGCGATGGCGGCGTAGCCCCGCCTGGCCCACATGTGAACCCATTCGGCAAAGGCCGTTCCGCCGCCGCCGTGGATGAGGACGATCGCGGGGAGGTCCTTGTCCTGTTGCGGCCTGCCGGCGAGCGTGCCGGGAGTCGCGTAGAAGGCGAAGACCTCGGTCTTGCGGCCCTTGTAGGAATCGCCCTCGCAGGCGAGCGATCGGATTGGGCCCTTATCATCCAACCAGCGATAGGTCGGCGGCTTGCTGAGTTCCTGCAGGTTCCAGGGCGTGGTTTTTGGCAGGAGCGGGGATGACGCGATCGTCCCAACCTCTGCCGCGAGTGAGTATCCCGCCAAGGAGAGCAGGAAGATAAGCAACCCAATGTCCCGTTTCGTCATGCAGCGCGCAGTTTATGCGGCTGGCTGCGGGGAGGAAGCCAAAAGCGACGGCCGTTGCGCGGCCGTCCCGGTCGTGGGTTGTTGGGGCGTTCGGGCCCGTTCGTTCACATCACGCGGCGGGACGCCTGCGCTACGCGCGCGGTTTGGGGCCCATGTTCGCACGGCCCGTCGGGAATGATCCGGCTCACTGCGGAGTCTGCATTCCTGGATCGAATTCGGGGCTCGACGACGACGTCCGTTCCCCGGAATCTTGAAAGAAAGAGCCGTCATGAGAACTGGATTTCATCAGCAAGTTTCACGGACGTTTGCGGCCATCCTGGCGTTGTTCGTCACCAGGGTCGTCGTTGCCCAGATGACGCCCAGTCCTGAATTGGCGGCGCGCCTGCAATCGCGAATCGACGCCTTCCACAAGGACGCCAGGCAGCACGGGGAGGCGCTCAAGGTCGTGTATTTCAGGCCGGCGGACCGGGAACCCCTCGAAGGTCATCGGGAGCGGTTGACCCGGATCATGCTGGATATCCAGTCCTTCTATCG
>JAYPGD010000563.1:0-3616 GCA_038126655.1 Verrucomicrobiales bacterium | reverse complement strand
GGATGGGACAGAGCGGTCTCCCATTCGCCCGGCGGGCCTGGAAGGGGAATGGTCCAGGCGCAACGATTCTTTCGGATTGCCGGCGGGCTGCTTTGCCGGGATCGTAACCCGCGATGAAACCGCTGCTTTCTCTGCTTGGCGTCCTTGTGTCCTTCGCGGCCCAGGCTGGCGACCTTCCCAACATTGTCGTGCTTTACGCCGACGATCTCGGCTACGGCGATGCGCAATGCTACAACCCGGAGCGTGGAAAGATCCCGACGCCGCACATCGATCGCCTGGCCTCGGAGGGGATGCGATTCACCGACGGTCATTCCTCCTCCGGCGTCTGCACGCCTTCCCGTTACACCATCCTGACGGGGCGGTATCATTGGCGGTCGCGGTTGCAGCGGGGAATCGTCGGGCTTTGGGGCGCTCCCCTGATCACGCCGGAGCGGATGACCATCGGCAGCCTCGCGCAGCAGAAAGGCTATCGCACCGCCTGCATCGGCAAGTGGCACCTGGGGTGGAACTGGCCGATTCCGGCGGGCAAGAAGGCCTTGTTTCGCACGACCGGCTATCGGGGAAAGAAGGATCTGACCGCCACGGACGAACACCGGGCGGCGTGGAGGGAGGTTTTCTCCAAACCCATTCCGGGCGGTCCGACGGCGGTCGGCTTTGACGAGTATTTCGGCACGGATGTGCCGAATTGGCCGCCCTATTGTTTCATTGAGAACGATCGGACGGTCGGCATTCCCACTGAATACGGCGATCCAAAGTTGTTCGTGAAGAACCAGGCCAGCCAACAGGGGCCGGCTCTCAAAGGCTGGACACTGGAGCCGATCCTTCCCGCCCTGGGGGATCGCGCGGCCGCCTTCATCGAGCGGGAAGCCACGACGCCAAAACCCTTTCTGCTTTATCTCCCTTTTACCGCGCCGCACACGCCCCTCTCCGTGAACAAGGATTGGAAAGGAAAAAGCGGAATCAATCTCTACGCCGACTTTGTCATGGAGACGGACGCGGTTGTCGGCCGGGTCCTGAAGGCTCTGGAGAAGAGCGGCGCAGCCCGGAACACACTGGTCATCTTCACCAGCGACAACGGCTGCGCGCCCTATATCGGGGTCGCGGACATGGAGAAGAAGGGGCACCACGCGAGCGGGCCCCTGCGCGGCTACAAGGCCGACGCCTGGGAAGGCGGGCATCGCGTGCCCTTCATCGTCCGTTGGCCCGGCGTCGTGCAACCGGGAAGCGTCAACGATCAACTCGTGCATCAGGCCGATCTGCTGGCCACCTTCGCCGAGATACTCGGGATCAGACTGCCCGACAATGCCGGCGAGGACAGCTTCAGCCTCCTGTCATTGTTGAAGGGCGGCGACAAACCCGTCCGGGAAACCTCGGTCAGCTGTTCCATCAACGGCATTCCCAGTGTGCGCCAGGGAGCGTGGAAGTATATCGCCGCGCCGGGTTCCGGCGGCTGGGGCAAAGGCGGGGACCAAAGCCAGCCTGTGCAGCTCTACAACCTTGCCGACGATCTCGGCGAACAGACCAACCTGGCGTCGGCCGCCCCCGAACGTCTCAGCGAAATGAAAGCGCTGCTCGAACGCATCATCACGCGCGGACGCAGCGCGCCTGGCAAACCGCAGAACAACGACGTCCGCGTCACGCGTCATCCCAAACCGCCGAAGAGGCGGTAGAATCCATTCAGTCCGGCGGCTGATTGGCGGCCCAGCTTTCGACCGCTTCGACGCAACGTCCGCAGAGCGTGTCATGGCCTTCGTGCGAGCCGACATCCGGCTCCATGCGCCAGCAGCGGCCGCACTTCTCGCCGTCGGCCTTGGTGGCCTTGGCGGTGATCTCGTCGGCGTCCGTTTCCTCGAACTCGACCTTGGAGACGTTGAGCAGTTGGCGCAGGTCCTCGTTGTTGTCCCTGGCGACCTGCAGGGCCTCGGCCTTGCCGCTGAGGACAACCTTGGCGTCGAGGCCCTTGCCGATGTTCTTGGCCTTGCGCTCTTCCTCGAGAACCGGCAGCGCCAACTCGCGGAGTTCGAAGAGCTTCTCCCAGGTTTCCTTCTCCTGCTTGGACAAGGCGAAGGGGAAGGATTCCCAATCCGCCAGGTGGACGGAGTCGCCTTCCTGGTTGCCCGGGACAAACTCCCAGGCCTCGTCCGCGGTGAAGACCAGGATGGGCGAGAGCATCCGGCAGAGATTGGTGACGAGTTGATGCAGCGCGGTCTGGCTGGAGCGGCGACGATGCGAATTTGCCGGATCCGTGTAGAGGCGGTCCTTGATCGCGTCGTGGTAGATCGAGGAAAGCTCGACCGAGGCGAACTGGCTGATCTTCTGGTAGACCACGTGGAACTCGTAGGCGTCGTAGGCCTCCGCGACCTCCTTCTGCAATCTGGAAAAGGCGTCGAGAATCCAGCGATCCAAACCGGTCATCTGCAGCGCGCCGACGGAGTTCTCGGCGGGATCGAAATCAAAGAGATTCGAAAGCTGGTAGCGCAGCGAGTTACGGACGTGGCGATAGGTCTCCGCCACCTTGTCGATGCGGGCCTTGCTGACCATGATGTCATTGCGGTAGTCCTGTGAGGCCACCCAGAGGCGGATGATGTCCGCGCCGCGTTCCTTGATGTAGCGCTCGGCGGTCTGCGGCTTCTCGTAGGTTCCCCCCTGCGCCTGCTTGCTCTTGGAGATCTTCTGCTTGTCCTCGTCGACCATGAAGCCGTGGGTCAGCACCTCCTTGTAGGGCGGCGCGCCGTTGCCGGCGAGGGAGAGCAGGAGCGATGACTGGAACCAGCCGCGATGCTGGTCGCTGCCCTCGAGATAGACATCGGCCTGCCAGGGATTCTCGCCGTCGGCATGCTGCAACACCTCGCGCTGCTGAAGCACGGAACGCGAGGAGGATCCGGAATCGATCCAGACATCCAACGTGTCGGTCGCCTTCTTGACCGGCGCGGGGCCGTCCCAGTTGTCCGGCTTCACCTCGGCCCAGAGCTCCTCGACGTCCTTTTCAAACCAGACGTTGGTTCCGTTTTTCTCAACGAGGTCGGCGGTCTTGCGCACGACCTCGGCATCGAGGATTGGTTCGCCCTGTTCGTCGTAGAACGCCGGGATCGGCACGCCCCAGGAGCGTTGGCGCGAGATGCACCAATCGGGCCGCGTCTTGACCGCGCCTTCGATGCGGTTGACGCCCCAGTCGGGCACCCAGTCGACCTGTTTGATGGCGTCGAGCGCCTGATCGCGGAAGTTGTCGTGGTCGATGCGGATGAACCACTGGTCCATGGCGCGGAAGATGACCGGGGTCTTGCTGCGCCAGCAGTGGGGATACTGGTGCGGATAGTCCTCCTGTTTGACCAGGGCTTCCCTGTCGCGGAGGATCTCCAGCACGGCGTCGTTGGCCTCGCTCCTGCCCTTCTTCGCCAGGATGGACTTGCCGACCAGTTCGTCGGGGATCTGCTGCTCCTCGGGCAGGTCATGCGTGCGGGTCAGGCAGCCATTGTCGTCAACCGGCGAATAGATGGGCAGTTCGTTGGCGAGGCCGAGGTGATAGTCGTCGGCGCCATGGCCCGGGGCGATGTGGACAAAGCCCGTGCCCGTGTCGTTGGTGACGAAGGCGTCGCCCGCGTAGAGACTGCCGGTG
>JAYPGD010000562.1:0-3641 GCA_038126655.1 Verrucomicrobiales bacterium | reverse complement strand
CTTCCTCAGTTCTGCATGATTCATGTCTTCAATCTATTCCCCCATACGCCTGTCAACGATCGGAGTGAGACTGCCGCAACGAGCGACATTGAAGTGCCTCGGTGGAGCGAAGCTCCTGAGCCGAACGTTGAAACTTTCAAACCACCGCCCCGGATACTCGCGGGCTCGGCTCAGCGGGAGCTTCGCCCCACCGGCGCATGTTGCGCGACGTCACCGTTCCCAAACGGCCGGCAGCTTCTTCGACGCGTCGCCATAGGTCTGTGAAACCACAAACCCGCTGGCCTGCGAGGTGTAAAAGATCCGCCCATTGGAAACAACTGCGCCGAGGCATTCGCGCGAATCAATCGCCGGCCCGGTCGAAACCAGTTTACCGTCCTGCGACAGGTCGATCATGTCCATGTTTGCGCCGAGGACGTAGGGTTCCGACAAGGTAAAGCGACAGCACGCGTAGTTGTGGCCAATGCTCGCCACCACCTTGCCCGTCTCACGGTCGAAGACATTGCCCTTCCCGCGCAGCGCGTTGGAGAAGATGTATTTCTCGCCCACCGTCACGACATTCAGGGCCGAGGTCACGGCCTCGGACTTCCAGATCAGTTTTCCAGTCTTGGCGTCGAGCCTCCAGACGAAGCGCTCGTCCGTGCCTTCCTTGGCCCGATTGTAGCCGCCGATGTAGACGCTCCCGTCGCGCGCGCTGAGCGTGCACTTGGAGGTCAGGTAGTAATCCGTCGTCAGCCACAACACCTCGCCGGTCTTGGGATCCAGACAGGCGGTGAGGCCGTTGTGATCGGTCTTCAATCCGCGCCGCTTCTTCTGGCTCGTGGCGTAACCAAAGAAGACGGAGTAATACAGTTTCCCATCGAGGACGCTGATGCCGCAGTCGTTGCCCCCGTTGCCGTATTCGGAAAAGTCCTTTTCCCAAAGCAGGCTGCCGTTCTTGACATCCCAGGCCCAGACACGGGGACGATGATCCTTCGGGTAGTAGGGAATCGTGTTGGCGTAGATCCAGCTGTTCACCTCGCGGCCATCCTTGGTCGGTTTGGGATCCCCCTTGAAGGTGAAGGCCTTCTCCGAGCCTTGCGCCGCGTATTCGCCGGAACCGGAGGCATACATCGCAATGCCGTCATGGACCACCGGCGGAAACTGCCGGCTCCAACCCGGCGAACCGGTGAACGGCGCCTCCCAAAGCAGCTCGCCGGTCTTCGCGTCAAGGCAACGCACAAGGGACTGCTTCAGACCGCCCTGGGGAATGAGCAGTTTCTCATCGATATACAAGGGCGAAGTGAATGATAGATAGACGTGCGGAAAATATTTCCGCCAAAGCAGGCGCCCGGTGTCCTGCTCCACCGCAATGACCTGCCCCTCGGCGGTATGCGTATAAAGTCGACCGCCGCCGCAAACCGGCAGGTGCTTGACCGTGCCCTCCAGGCGCCGCGCCCACCGCATGCGCAACGGCGGTTCGAGCCCCTGATCATTGGCATTGGAACCCGCAGCGTCGCCGTAGTTCGTGTACCAGTTGAACTCTGAAGCGGCCATCGGCCCGGACAACGGACTGCGGATCTTTGAGATGCCCCGATTCCTGGTCGGCAGCGAAGCCTTTCCTCCCTTGCCCCAGGAATAGAGATAGCCGTCTTCCGACGCCGCGTACACCCGTCCATCCGACACCGCCAACGGGGCCGTGATCGGCGCACCGAACGCCGTCTTGAGCGCCCGAGTCCTGCCATCCACCAAGGAGACGATGTGCACGCTGCCATCGAGCCCGCCATAGACCGCATGATTCTCCGTCACCACTGGCGGGGTGATCGAGGGGTGTTCACTGAGCGTCTTCGACTCACCGCTGGACTGGCTGTGGCGGCTCAGGCCGATGCCATACTCCGGCCGCGTCCGAAACACTTCGCCCTTCCGGACGGCGACCGCGCTCATGCTCAGCAGACCGTGCATGTGGATCGCTGTCTCCGTCCCCTTCACAAAATCGAAGACGGCCGAATCGCCGACCTGCCTGATCTTTTCGACGCGCCCGGCGTTGTCGCGGCGATGCCACTGCACGTAGACATTGCCATCCGCGTCGGCGCTCTGCCCAAATGTGGCGGGATATTCCTTTCCCGCGTAGGACGGAATCTCGGCCACGACCCGCAACCGCGGTTCCTTGCCTATGTCCTTAAGGAAAACCGTGCGCCCGCCGGCCGGCATCACCACCACGTCATCGACGAGGCAGATGTCGCGGGAGCAGACAAAATGGTCCTTCCAATTCACGCGGTCGCCGCGGAACTTCACCCAATCGGCGCCGAGCCAGCGATTGCCGGTGAAACCGACGACCTCCTTCACGAAATCCCAGGTCCAGGCAATTTCGCCATCGGGTTCCAACGCGTAGACCCGCGCTCCCAGGGTGGCAAAATAGACGCGCCCGTTCCCGGCCGCAGGCGCGGAGAAGATCGGCTCCTTGCAGTCGATCTTCCTGACCAGCGCCCCCGTCTTTCGATTGAGGACGTAATAGAAGCCGGCGGTCGTGCCGACATGCAGGTAGCCGCCGACCACCGCAGGCGCTGCGACATTGTTGCAATTGCCCGCTCCGCCTTCGGTCGCAAATCGCCACCGCTCCCGCAACGTCCCGGCATCAAGGGCAAACACCACCCCGGAGCCGTCGACAACATGGACCACGCCGCCGGCGACCACGGGCGCCGCGTAGATCCCGTCAGTCAGCGCGGTCGTCGCGCTCAGGTTGAGTTCATCCGGCAACGTTGCCTCTGCGGCGTTCCCGGACCTCAGCGCATCGCCCTGCAACTGAGGCCAGTCGGCGGCCGACCCCGCGATGGTGGAGGCGGCGGCCAGCAAGACGGCCAGGATCAGGGTGAGAGGGCGCGGCTCGGCTATTCCTTTGCTCATGCGCGCATTCTTCCGTCAGGCGCCCGTTCAGGCAAAAACAAATTCAGTATTTCAGACCGTCGACTCCGCTGCCGCGCCGAGTCTCCCCGTTCGTCCTCCGAAATTCACCCCGGAAATACCCCCGCGCTAGGCTTGAGTATTTCAGCGATGGGGTCTAGCGTCCTCACGACAATCAACTTTCCGGGCCGCCTTCCCGCCTGCCAGCATAACCGCGGTTTTTTGTCCGACCTGTGAGCGCCGACAGCGACATCAACAACTCCGCTCCCTGTCTCGATCCGAATTCCCGCGACGAGGCAATCGATCTGCTTTTCCAGGCCAACCCGCAGACGATGTGGATCTACAACGCCGAGACCACCCGGTTTCTCGACGTCAACCAGGCCGCCATCGTGGCCTACGGCTATTCGCGCGAGGAGTTTCTGTCCATGAATGCGGACGAGTTGTGGCCTGCGGGATTTCAGGTGGATTTCTTTTCGGCCGTGTCGGACGACTCCGGCGGGGCCAAGACGATCGATTTCGAACATCGTCGCAAGGACGGCCATCCCCTGGAGGTCAAGGTCGCGACCCGCCCCCTGACCTACCTCGGCGTTTCAGCGCGCCTTGTGTCGGCCATTGATGTCTCAGAGCAGAAGCGGAGCGAACGCGCGCTTCGCAAGGCGCAGGAGGACCTGGAGCAGCGCATGGAGGAGCGCACGGCGGAACTGATCAAGGCCATTTTCAAGATTGCGCCTGATGCGCGGGTGATGGCCTTCAGCGGACTGGTC
>JAYPGD010000561.1:0-3666 GCA_038126655.1 Verrucomicrobiales bacterium | reverse complement strand
TCGCAACAGCTTCACAGATGTAGCGTCGGCTGTGTCAGCCGAAAAGCGGAACCATTATGCGACTGTAATCGACTGCTCTCGCAGAGAGCGCTCTACAACTCGCCTATGGGGGGGGCTTGCAACTCATGCTTAAGCCCGGCAGATCGCAGTTGGTTCGGCGTTAGTTTCCGCGCAGGATGGCAGTAACTTCACAATGAGCAGATATTCGAACGCGAACTTGGTCAGCCCCGTTGTGTCGGGGCGCTTCCCGAGACTTGAGGACCGAAGCGGGGGACGGGCGCCTTGCGGCGTTCCAATCCCATTTTTCGGACTTTTTTGCGCGATTGCGTATCTGGTCATGGGAGCCGCGGCCTTTGGCGCGCCGCGCCCCAATATCATTCTCATCTTCTGTGACGACCTCGGCTACGCGGACGTCGGATTCAACGCGAAGCAATTCGGGGTGAAGACGGATGTCGTGACGCCGAATCTGGACGCGTTGGCCGAGGGCGGCACGATCTTCAAGCAGGCCTACGTCGCCCATCCCTTCTGCGGGCCGAGCCGGATGGGGCTGTTGTCGGGGCGCATGCCGCACACCTTTGGCGGGCAGAAGAACCTGCCCAATCATTCGCTTCACCTGGAGGACTACAACCAGCGCGGCGTCCCGACGGAGGAAACGCTGATGAGTTCCGTGCTGCAGCGCGCGGGCTACGCAACGGCCTGCGTCGGCAAATGGCACCTGGGCTACGCCAAACCATTCCACCCCAACACCCGGGGCTTCGATGAGTTCTACGGGTTCCTCGGCGGCGGCCATCAGTATTATCCCCACCTGACCGACAAGGTGGAACGGAAGGTCAGCGACTACCAGTATTTCCTCGAACGCAACGGCAAGGAAATCCGTTCACCCGAAGGCGCCTACCTGACCGACACGCTCAGCGACGAGGCGATCCGTTTCATTCGATCCACGGCAACGAAGAACAAGGAACAGCGAACGAAGAAACCGTTCTTCATCTACCTCGCCTACAACGCCCCGCACTCGCCGCTGCAGGGGAAGACCGAGGATCTCAAGACCCTTTACCCCGACCACAAGCCGGCCAACCCGCGCAATGGAATCAACTGGACCGACTACAAACCGCGCCAGAATTACGCGGCGATGGTCTACGCGGTCGATCGCGGCGTCGGCCGCATCCGGCAGGCGCTGAAGGATCCCGACGGCGATGGCGACGCGTCGGACTCCATCGAGGACGACACCCTGATCGTCTTCCTCAGCGACAACGGCGGCAAGATTGCGCAGGCCGCGAACAACGCCCCGTTGCTGGACGACAAGGGCTCCACCCACGAGGGCGGCATCCGTGTGCCGATGTTCATGCATTGGCCGGGGAACGTTCCGGCGGGCGGCGTCTTTGACCATCCCGTGCTGGCGCTCGATTTCTATCCGACTTTTGCCGGACTGGCCGGCGCTTCGATTCCCTCCGGCAAGAAGCTCGATGGCCGGGACGTCTGGAGCGACCTCCTTGCGGGGCGGAATCCTCACGCGAAGGACACGCTGTTCTGGCTGCGGCATCACGGCGGCGGCAACGAGGTGGCCGTTCGGCGGGGCGACTTGAAGGCCTATCGGAAAAACAACGCGCGCTGGAAGGTTTTCGATGTCGCCGCGAATCCGGCTGAATCGAAAGACATTGTTGGCGGGGCTTCGAAAGTTCTCGATTCGTTGATCGTCGAAGGTCGCGACTGGAGCAAGACTCATCAGGAGCCGCAATGGCATGACACCAAGGCGGGTATGGAAACCTGGCGAAAGAACAAGAGGCCGAAGTATCAACAGACCTTTCAGCGGCGGTGAATCAGGCGTCGGTTTCGGGCGCTTGGCGCGAGAAGAAAGACGTTTCGGTGGGAAAAAGGCGAACGTTCAACGCTCAACGTTGAACGTGAAACCTCCAACCGTTCGTTTCAAACCGCGCATGTGCGGCTTTGATTCTCTGTTGAACACGTTAGAATTTCTCGCCATCGGAAGTAACAAGATGATGCGATTCACAAGAGACACCCTTTTTCGCGCCGTTCCGGTTGCGTGCGCTTTACTGGCGTTTCCGGTCATCGCTGTCGAGGCCGGCAGCGTGCGCATTGACGAGCCCGGCGAGATCGCAACGAAAACCATCGCCCTTTCGCAGCTAGGCAAACTCGACTGGGCGCAATTCACGCCGACGACCACCCGGCGAAAGGGCGGGGAGCCTTCGCTGATCGGCGACGCGACCGATTTGGGCGGCATCCCCAAGCGGCGCGAACACGAGGATTTCCCGGCTGCCTTTCAACTGCGCGTCGATGGCAAGGCGTCGGCGTCCAGCGCCTACATGATGACCGACTGGGCCGCGTCCGAAGTTGGCGATGGTTTTCGCTTCACCGTCCCGGCGGCGGAAGAGAATCAACGCCTGCGGATCTACCTGGGCACGTATGAATGCCGGGGAAAACTGACGGTCGCGCTTTCGGGAGGCGTGCAGGAGTCCAGGACTGTTGTTCTTCCCACGCCCGATCCGGGCAACGAGGGCAATCAATGGGGCTTCGTTGAAATCAGCTTCTCCGGCGCGGGCGAGACCCTGACTGTCGATTGGACGATTGAATCACTTTCAGCCAAGAGCGGGGGCGTCAAGTTGGCCGCGGCGGCCCTGGCGGAAAGTTTCTCTTCCTCGGACACAACCACACCGCCGGCGGAGATCGTGTTCGCCCGCGACATTCAGCCGATCTTCCAGAGGCGTTGCATCGATTGTCACGGGCCGGACAAGGCGAAGTCGAACATCCGGGTCGATCAACGGGCGACGTTGATCCGTGGAGGCGACAGCGGTCTGCCGGCCATCGTTCCGGGCAATCCGGAGCAGAGTCACATCCTGGACCTGATCGAGGGGACCAATCCGGATGAGACCATGCCGCCCAAGGGCGAGTCGCCAAACGCCAAAGAGATCGCCCTGTTGGAACAATGGATCGCCGGAGGCGCCAATTGGCCGGGGCAGATGAACGAGGTGGTCAAGGTGACGACCGACTTCTGGTCCTTTCAACCGGTCAAGCGGCCCGACGTGCCGAAGATCAGCGATCAGCATTCAACGGCCGGGGATCGGGAGAAACCGGGTCGCGGCAATCTGAATTCTGAAAACCGATCGCGGAATACTCCCTCAAACCCCATCGACGCCTTCCTCGCCGCCAGATTGAACGAAGCCGGTCTGAAGGCCAACGCCCCGGCCGACGCGCGTTCGCTGATCCGCCGGGCGTCGGTCGTGCTGACCGGGTTGCCGCCGACAGCGGAGCGGGTGAAGGCGTTTGTCGCCGCGCATGCCGCGGACGCGGACCAGGCCTACGCGGCGCTGGTGGATGAGTTGATGGCGTCGCCGCACTTTGGCGAGCGCTGGGCGCAGCATTGGTTGGACGTGATCCGCTGGGCGGAATCCAATGGCTCCGAAGCCAACCTCTACCGCAAGAATGCCTGGGTCTATCGCGACTATGTGACGCGCGCGTTCAACGAGGACAAGCCCTACGATCAGTTTGTCCGCGAGCAGATTGCCGGCGACACCTTCGGCAGCGGCGATGCGATGGGTTTCCTGGTTTCCGGTCCGCATGTGCCGGCGGCGACTGTCGGGCGTGAGCCGGCGGCCATCCGTCAGGCGCGGGCCGATCGCATGGATGAGATCATGCAGACGATCGGGGCCT
>JAYPGD010000560.1:0-3667 GCA_038126655.1 Verrucomicrobiales bacterium | reverse complement strand
ACATTGAGCTTCCCTATGGCGTTACGGTCACCGTGAAGCCGCTCACCACCGCCAGCATGGCGGCGGCCCAGGCAGCCGCACGACGTCGGGTCGAGGGGTTGGAGGCCCAGTACAAGGAACTGACCGAAGCCGGATTGTCCGCCGAAGGTCTCCCCGATCTGGCGAACGATGGCGAGCGTGACGGTCTGTTCCAGGATCTGCTGATCAAGGAACTGGCGATCCGCCACGTCACCGCATGGACCGGGATTGAGGACGATCCGCCGGTGACCCCGGAAAACATAACCGCCGTGATGTCGCTGTATCCCGTCGGGGAGCGGTTCTTTCACGAGTTCACCCTCAAACAGGTGCTGCTCACCGCCGCAAAAAACGCATCAGGGCTCTCTGCCGCTGGCACTTCCAGCCGGGCGGAGGGCCGGGATACTGCCAAGCCTGCCCCCAACCGGGGGACGGTGAAACGGACTGCGGCCAAGAGTGCCCCCGACGCAAGTACGCCCTGATCACGGACGAAGAGCACCAAGCCTGGGATGTGCTGCAAGCCTGTCTTGGGCAGTTGCGGTTGGCTGCATCCGGCCATGTGCTCGGCATTGAGTTGGGTGTGGCACTCAACCTCGCCAAAGCCCGGGGCCATGACCTCGCCATCGTCTCTGAGCTGCTTCAATCGGCGGAGGCGGGGCTGGTCGAAGCCATGAATTCCAAGGATGTCACCTGATGGCCAAAGCCAAGCACACCTATGCCGTCCGCCTTGCGGTCGAAGGCGGCAACAAGGTCAAGGCTGAGCTGGTCTCGGTCGGTGACAGCGGCGAGCGGTCGCTGAAGAAGATCGAACGTGCCGGCGGCACGGCCTCGCGTGGGCTGACTGGCCTAGCCGATCGTGCACGGACCCTGACGATGGGCATGCGCGCGCTCGGTGGAGCGTTGATCGGCGGCGCGGCCATTGGTGGCTTGGCGGCCCTGATCGACCGATCCATTACGGCGGCCGATGCTGTTGCCAAAACCGCTGACAAGTTGGGCGTGGGCGTCGAGGCGCTTCAAGAACTGCGCTTCGCGGCGCAACTGGCTGGCGTCGAACAACAGACCCTGGACATGGGCCTACAGCGCTTCACTCGGCGTGTCGCGGAAGCGGCGCGAGGTACGGGGGAGGCCAAGCAGGCGCTGACCGATATGGGGATCGTGCTCCGTGACCAGCACGGCAACATTCGCCGTTCCGAGGATCTGCTCAACGACGTGGCGGAGGCCTTTAAGCGCACCGCCGATCCTGCTGAACGGCTGCGGCTCGCCTTCAAGCTGTTCGACAGCGAAGGTGTGGCCATGGTCAACATGCTGGTTGGCGGCGCGGACGCGCTGGAAGCGACCCGTCGCCATGCCCGCGATCTCGGTATCGTGTTGGAAGAAGATCTGGTCCGGAATGCCGAGAAGGCCCGCGATCAGTTGGACACTCTGGGTAAGGTGGTCTCCGCCAACCTGACCCGCGCCATGCTCGACCTGGCTCCGGCCATTGCCGACATTTCGTCGGGCCTGGCTGATCTGGCGGCCGATGCCGCCACCGCCTATGAGCAGATCAAGCTGGTTCTGTCCGGCGACTTCAATTTTGAAGGCCTGTCGGAACGCTCCACCCGGCGCATCGTCGAGGAGCGCCGCCAGGAACTCCAGGATATCGCCCGCGAACTGCAGGAGATCGGCGACGTCGGGTTTCTGGACGATCCCATCGCCTGGGGACGCAAGGTGGCGCTGGAGCGCCGACTGCAGGAACGGGTCGAGCAGTACCGCCAATGGGCGGCCAAGCTCGCCTGGATGCAGCGTGATGACAATGCCGATGGGGCAACCGTACCGGATGGCGGATCGACCCCGGATGCCATCGAGGCCGACATTCGTGCCGCTCAGGATCGGTCCCGGCGCATCACCCAGATCGAGAGCGATCTGCAACGCCAATTGTTCGAGGCCACCCACGAGGGTTCTGATCGTATTCGCGCCGAGTACCAACAGCTTGTCGCAGAGATGCAGACACTGATCGAGCCAGATGGTGGCAACCTGGATCAGGTCGGCGAGATCATGGCCCGGGCGGCGGCGCTTCGGGATGCCAAACTGGCCCGTCTGGCCGCGCAGGAAGAGGAGGCAGCCCGGCGTCGGCAGGAGGCCAACACCCGGATTGTCGAAGGCTTGCGCGCAGAGCGCGATGAGCTGGCGATGACCGACAAGCAGCGCTTCGTCTCCCAGGCCTTGCGGCGTTTGTCAACGGAGGCCACCGATGCGCAACGTCAGCAGGTTCGCGATCTAGCCGGTGCTCTGTTCGACGAGCGTCAAGCCATCGAAGCGCGCACCAAGGCGGAAGAGGAAGCCGCCCGTCTGCGCGAGAAGGGCAAGTCCCTTACCGAACAATTGCGCACCGCAGAGGAGGCTTATGCCGATGAGGTGCGGGAATTGAACGGACTCCTGGCAGCGGGCGCCATCAACCAGGAAACCTTCGCCCGCACGTCGGAGCAGGCCTATGACCGGATGCTGCGGGCTAGCGATGACTGGTCCGACGGCGTGGTCCGAGCACTGCGCGATTACGCGCGGGAATCTTCGGATGCGGCGACCCAGTTCGAGCAGGCAACTACCCGTGCGCTCAAAGCCGGAGAGGACGCCTTTGTCCAGTGGGCGACCACCGGCAAGGTCAGTGCCTCGGACTTGTTCAACAGCATCGCCGAGGAAGCTCTGCGTGCCGCCTATCGCATGGCGGTGATCAAACCGTTTGGTTCGCTGTTCGAGGGGATCTTCTCGTCCATTGGAGGCTCCATCGCCGGCAGTCTGTTCGGCGGTGGTTCCGGGATGATCGGCGACTTTCCGGCACCAGGGCCGGTCCAGGTGGCCCACAGTGGCGGGGTCATTGGCAAAGATGTTCTGCCCAGTCGTTCGGTCTCACCGGACCTGTTCGAGAACGCGCCCCGCTTCCATGGTGGTGGGGTGGTTGGCGGAGAGATGCCGATCATCGCTCAGCGCGGCGAAACTGTGTTCACCCCAGGCCAGATGCGGGCCCTCGGCACAGAACTCGGCCAACGGCCCGAGGTCCTGGTCAATGTCCATGTCGACAACCGTGCCCCTGGGACAGAAGCCCGCGCCCAATGGCGATCGGACGGGGGCGGAGGGCTCAGCCTCGACATCGTGGTCGAACAAATCGAGGGCCAGATCGCCCGCAACATCGGTCGCGGCGAGGGCCTGGCTCCGACCATGGAACGCCGCTACGGGCTTAATCCGGCGGCGGGGGCGTATCGGTAACAGCATAGTCTCTTATGACCGAGCGGCGAGATCTGATATGTCAACAAAAACAACGCCATATTGGGAGCTTAGCCAAGCACGATGGTTGCTGTCGAGAATTGACGTTCCGGCAGAGATCCCGCTGTCTCGCGTGCAAAACAAATCGTTTCCATAAGCAATATGAGCCGCCACAGAATCTGCATCTGCCCATTCTCCAACAGCGTTTGCAACTTCCTTCAGTTCCGATTTGCTTTGCGCGAGAGCAAGTCCCTCGAACCAACTTCCTGTTGCCCCGTGAGATGATAGCAATGAATTTCCGAGGTTCTTAACAACAGCTATACCGACACCATTTGCCTCAATATCACGCAACGCGGAAAAGAACTTCTCCTGTCGTGTTTTGGTGGCCTGAGAATCAGTTTCTGCCGCAAACCAG
>JAYPGD010000559.1:0-3676 GCA_038126655.1 Verrucomicrobiales bacterium | reverse complement strand
CGCTGGAGGCGTTGAAGTCGGCGAGAAATGGCGAGACCGCCTTCAGCCTGCTGCGGCCGCCGGGCCATCATTCCACCCGCGACCGGGCCATGGGCTTCTGCTACCTGAACTCCGTCGCCATCGCGACCCTGGAGGCCCTCAACACCGGAGCGAAGAAGGCCGCGGTGTTCGACTTCGATGTCCACCACGGCAACGGCACGGAGGCCATTCTCAAGGACGAACCGCACACCGCCTTCTTCTCCATTCACCAACACCCCTGGTATCCGGGAACCGGATCGAAGAACGTCGGCGACAATTGCTTCAATTACCCCGTCCCGGCCCGCTTGCCCCGCGACGAATACCGCGCCGTCATGCGCAAGGCCTTGGACAAGCTGAAGGAGTTCAAACCCGCCATCGTCGCCGTTTCCGCCGGCTTCGATTGCTACGCCCGCGATCCGCTCGGTCAAATGACCTTAGAAGCCGAGGATTTCAACTGGCTCGGCAAACAGGTCAAAGAACTGGGCATCCCCGCCTACAGCATCCTCGAAGGCGGCTACAGCGACGACCTGCCGGAGCTGATCCTGGCCTATATGAAGGGGCTGTGCGGGAAGTAGGCGAAAGGCGGTTTTTGATTACGGAATACACAGAAGCCTCCATGAAGATACGTGAATGCCCCCACTGTTTCCGAAGGACCATCCCTTCCCCCAGTGGCGAATGTCCGGCCTGCAACAAGAACGTCAATGAGGCGAGCAGCGCTCCCGCGGGCATGTGTTTGCTTTTACTGAATGGGCGTGAGCAGATACCGCGACTTTGCTTCAACTGCGGCGAACGAGCCCGAAGATGGGTCAAGAGCAGAGTATCCGACGGAGACTCCGCCGCCGTGGCCACCCGGTCGATTTTCGGGATTCTATTCCCCTTCTTTGCAGGCCTCTTTGCAGCCGGAGATCCCGGCCGTCCCCAAACCCGAATCAATTTCAAGTTGCCCGTTTGTGAACAGTGCTTTCGCCGGCGGCAACAACCCCAAGTGCAGTCTTTCGACACTGGCGAACTGGAAGTTCGAGTGATTGTCCACGAGAAATTCCGAGATGCGGTCGCCTACAAGTGATCCGCCCAAGCTCCAAGCTCCAAATCCCAAGTTCCAAAGAAGCTCCAAATCTCAAATTCCAAACAGCGTCCTGCACAAAGATGAAATCATCTCTCAATCGCACGCCCCCACATTCATCACAACCCACGCGCCCATTTGGAACTTGGAACTTGGAGCTTATTTGGGATTTGGAGCTTGGGATTTGGAGCTTTTTAGCGTCGCCCCGCTTCCCCCCCTTCGCCTTCGTCCTTTATGCTTTCCTTCTGGCGCCCACTTCCATCCACTCCCGTCCCGCCGCGGACCGGCCCAACATCATCGTCGTCTACACCGACGACCATGGCTGGCCCGACATGGGCTCCGTCGGCGTTTACCCGGATCTCAAGACCCCGCACATTGACGCCCTGGCCGCCTCGGGCGTGCGCGCGACCAGCGGTTATTCGACCGCGCCCCAATGCGTGCCCTCCCGCGCCGGGTTGTTGACCGGCAAGTCGCAGAATCGCTTCGGCGTGGAATCCAACGGCATGTCCCTTGCCGGCTTCAATGCCGAACTCACCATCGCCGAGCGCCTGAAGAAGGCCGGCTACGCCACCGGCCAGATCGGCAAGTGGCACCTCGGCCCCGGTCCGGAAATCACGTCCCACGGCTTCGACGACGTCTTCTACAAGAATTCCAACCGCCCCGGCTGGGCCAACTACGACCTCGAGGGAAACACCGTCGAAGGCGGTCCCGAGAAGACGAAGCTCTATCACCTCGACGCCTGCAGCCAGGCCGCGGTGTCCTTCATCCGCCGGCACAGTGAGAAACCCTTCTTCCTCTACCTCGCCTATCGCGCGCCGCACGTGCCGCTGGACGCGCCGCCCAAGTATCTTTCGCGCTTCCCCGGCAAGATGCCCGAACGTCGGCGGCAGGCCCTCGCCATGATCTCGGCCATGGACGACGGCGTCGGCGCCATCGTCAAGGAACTCAGGCAGCGCAACCTCGACAAGAATACGCTCATCTTCTTCATCGCCGACAACGGCGCGCCTTTGAAGATTCACAAACTCGACGCGCCCGGAGGCGGCCCGGGTTGGGACGGCTCCCTGAACGAGCCGATGAACGGCGAGAAAGGCATGCTCTCCGAGGGCGGTATGCGCGTGCCCTTCGTGGTTTCCTGGCCCGGGACCATTCCCGGCAGGCAGGTCTATCCCCATCCGCTCATCACCCTCGATGTCACCGCCACGGCAGTACAGTTGGCGGGACTCCCCAAGGACGACAAACTGGATGGCATCAACCTCATCCCCTTCCTTTCCGGCGCGACCAAGTCTGCGCCAAAGCGCGCGCTCAAGTGGCGTTGGATCGCCCAGTCCGCCATCCGCGAAGGCAAATGGAAACTCCTCCGCGGCGGCCAACGTGAATATCTCTTCGACCTCGACGCCGACAAGGAGGAGAAGCACAACCTCGCCGCCAAGCATCCCGAGATTGCCGATCGCCTCCGCGCGCAACTCGAGGATTGGGCCGGGGACCTCGATCCCCCGGGCCTCGCCTCAAAGGCCATGTCCGAGACCTGGGAGCAATACTTCGACTTCTACCTCGATGGAAAACCCAAGCCGCCGCTGCGGACCAAGTTCCGCCCCGGCAATTCGAAGAAGAACAACGGCGCTCCCGACAACGACGACCGCCTCGGCGATTGGATCGCGCGCAATTCCACCATGGGCATCAAGGGCAACGCGTTGCGCGTCACCCAACGCGGCAAGGGAAAGAAAGCTCCCTTCATCGCCTGCGCCCGATTGAAGACCCAAGGGCCCGCCACGGCGACCGTCCGATGGCGCAATGCCCGGGGCGGCAAGATCGGCGTTTCCTGGCGGTTGGAAGGTCAACGCGACTTCGCTGCCGGCCAAACATCGCAAGCCGAGGCCAAGGCCTCCAGCGAATGGCAGGAAGTTGAAATCCCCATCGACGCCAAGAATCCCATCATCCACATCCGCCTCCACCTGCCCGCCGGCGAGACAGACATCCATTCCATCGAGATCAAGGACGCCAAAGGCAGGATCGCCAAGGAATGGAAGTTCGGCGGGCATTGAACGCGGGCGCGCCGCGCGTCAGCGCCCCTCGATTGCCGATTTGACGAGCTCATGCGATGATTTCAGCCAAGCGGCATGATTCTGGCGACGGTTATCGACGTAAACGAATTGCGAGTGGTGGCAGTCGTATTTGCCGTTCCTTGTATCTTCGTGGTCGCGTTCATCTCCATTTTGTTGTCAGGGAAAGCGAAACAAGGATTTCATCGCTACCGATTTCCACTGATCGTGCACGGCATGGTGTCGCTCGTCTGTTGCGGAATCCTGCTGAAAAGACACAACGATTCCAGTTCCGCCTACCGTTCAGGCCATCTGCGCGTCAGAACCGAAATGGACATGAGGCATCTACTCTTCGCGGCGGACGCCTATCAAATCGACCTGATCGAACTTACCAACCACCAAAACCATGCCTCAATTCTCAACCAATTGTCCGGCGAGAACCCTTACAAACGCCGGTACATCCAAGAATCCTCCATCAGGACAAACACAGCCGGTGAAATGGTCGATCGATGGAAGCATCCCTACATTCTTGAGTTCGAAGACGACCGATTAGCCC
>JAYPGD010000558.1:0-3688 GCA_038126655.1 Verrucomicrobiales bacterium | reverse complement strand
TCTCGAGACCACGGAGCTCGCAAAGAAGAAGGGCGTGTCCCTTGTCTCAGGCCTCTGCTGGCGCTACGAGACCGGCATGCAGGAGGTCATGCGGCGGATTCACGACGGCGCGATCGGCGACATCGTTTCCCTCGAATCCACGCGCTACGGTCGCGGCGTCGCCAAGCTGGCCCCAAGACAGAAGGGCTGGACCGACATGGAATACCAGATGCGCAACTGGTACTACTACCCCTGGCTCTCCGGAGACTTCATCGTCGAGATGTTCGTGCACGAACTGGACAAGATGGCCTGGCTGATGAAGGGCGAATACCCGGAGCGCTGCATCGCCTCGGGCGGCCGCATCGCCCGGACAGGAGCGGATTACGGGCATGTCTTCGACCACTTCAACGCCACCTTCGATTATGCCAGCGGGGTGAAGTATTACGCCCAGACCCGCCATGAGCCGAACACCGACGGCCTTTGGCGCGATCATGCGCACGGCTCCAAAGGCTGGTGTGACATGATGAAATTCACCCTCTACGACAAACAGGGGAAGCCGACCGAGCGTCTCGCCAGGAAGCGGACCAACATGCATCAGCTCGAACACAATGAGATGTATGCGGCCTTGCGCCGGGGCGAGATCATCAACAACGGCGAATACATGGCCAAGTCCACCATGATGGCCGTCATGGCCCGCATGTCCGCCTACACCGGCAAGTCGTTGACCTGGGACCAGGCGATCAATTCCAAGGAGGACCTGAGCCCGCCGAGCTATGACTGGAACCAGCCCCTGCCGGAGCCGCCCGTCGCCAAACCCGGCGTCACCAAGTTCATCTGAACGGATTGATCCCGATTTTCAGCTTTAACAAATCCACCGCCGCGGGCAGCCTTCCCGCGTCCATTGTCAAAAGAAACCGCGACGCCCGAGGCGCGTCGATTCCGATCAAGTCATGAGCCAGGATAAACAGAAACCCGATTCCCAATCGACCCGACGCAACTTCATCAAGACCTCCGGCGCAGCCGTGGGCGGCGCGACGCTCGCTTCCTCCCTCGCCTTTCCCGGCGTGAATTTCGGCGCTCCGGACAGCCGCAAACTCAAGATCGGCTGGGTCGGTCTCGGCGGCCGCGGCACAGGCGCCATCAACCAGGCGCTCAAGGCGGACAGCAACATTGAGCTCCACGCCATCTGCGACGTCTTCGAGGACAAGGTTGAAGCCGCGGAGAAGGCGGTCAAGAAGATGCACCCCGACGCCTACAAGGTCGGCCCCCGCAAATTCACCGGCCTGGAAGGATTTCAAAAGGTCCTCGACAGCGGCGTCGATGTCGTGCTGCTGACCACGTCCCCCGGATTCCGCCCGCAGCACATCGCGGCCGCGGTCGAGGCCGGCGTGCATGTCTTCGCCGAGAAACCCATGGCCACGGACGCGCCGGGCGCGCGCTCCGTCCGCGACAGCATCCAGAAGGCGCGGGAGAAGGGCCTGGCGCTGGTGGACGGCTTCGTCTGGCGTTGGACCTACGCGCAACGCGACACCTACGAGCGGATCATCGGCGGCGACATCGGCGACATCCGCACGGTCTACTCGGCCTACAACTCCAACGCCCGTCAGCGTTACCCGACCTGGGGCCGTCACAACACCAAGACCGATCTGGAATACATGATCCGCCGTTGGTACTACTTCACCTGGTTGTCCGGCGACCACTGCGTGGAGCAGGCGGTGCACTCTATTGACAAGCTGAACTGGGCCAACAACGACACGCCGCCGCAATACGCCATCGCCACCGGCGGGCGTCAGGTGCGCACCGAGGAGAAATTCGGCAACATCTACGACCACTTCGCCATCGAGTATCACTGGGAAAGCGGCGTGGACGGCTATCACTTCTGCCGTCAGCAGGACAACACCGAGGGCGGCGTCACGGACCGCGTCTATGGAACCAAGGGCGTCTACAACGGCGAATCGGGCAGCAAGCGCCACACGCTTGTCGGCCCGGACATCCGCTGGCGCTGGCAGGGCGATCGCAAGCAGAACGGCTACCAGACCGAGCACGACGAGATGTACGCCTCGATCCGCGCCGGCAACCCGATCAACACCGGCGAACGCATGATCAACACGACCATGACCGCAATCATGGGCCGCATGGCCGCCTACACCGGCAAGAAAATCACCTGGGACATGGCCTGGAACTCCAAGGAGAAACTCGTTCCGGACAAGCTCGACTGGGATATGGAATTCCCGATCCGTCCCGTCCGCATGCCCGGCAAGACGCCGTTCGTGTGAGCCGGGCCGCCAAACGGCGCAAACGGCAGACAATTCAGGAGCCGGTCCGCAAGGGCCGGCTCTTTTTGTTCTCCGGCCCGGTTTGACCGGACTGCGGCCCGACAGGCCTTCGATTCCAGAGCCAAGCAAAAGGCCGCCCCTTTCGGGGCGGCCCTTGCGAAATCCGTTCTGCGGATGCGGCTTACTTGCCCAACGCCTTTTTGACTTCCTCCTCGAGGCGCTTGCCGCGGAGGTTGCTGGCGATGATCCTGCCCTCGCCGTCGAGGAGGTAGGTGGTGGGGATGCTGTTGACGCCGTATCTGGAGGCGATGACGCGGCCTTCATCGAAGTGCTGCGTCCAGCCCATCTTCTCCTTCTCGATGAAGCTCTCGAGCTCGGCGCGGTCGCGGTCGAGGCTGATGCCGATGACCTCGAAGCCCTTGGAGTTGTAGTGGGAGTAGGTCTCCTTCACGTGGGGAAGCTCCGCGACGCAGGGGCCGCACCAGGTCGCCCAGAAATCGATCAGCACGACCTTGCCCTTGTAGTCCATGAGGGAAAAGGCCTTGCCGGCGAGGTTCTTGCCCTCGAAATCCGGGAACGGCTTGCCGACCACAAGGCTCTTCTTGATCTTCTCGCTTTCGGCCTGCGCCTTCATGCTGGCGAGAATCTGGTCGACCTGTTTGCCCTGCTTGGTCTCGGGGAAATCCTTCTTGAGCTCGGCGAGGAGCTTCTTGGCCTCCGCGTTGTTCTGAAAGACCTGCGCGTGAAGCATCGCCTTCATGAACAGGATGTTGGCGACATCGTCAGTCTTCTGGCCCTTGTATTTCGCCAACAGGGCGTCGAATTCCTTGAGTTCGGCGGCCAAGGCCTTTTCGGTTCGTTCGCCTCCGCGCAGCTTGCCCTGGATCTTGGTGAACAAGGCCTGGAAATCGGCCTTGGCATCGCCCTTGGATTCGGCGGCGAAGGTCGGCGTGGAGAGGAGCAGCGCGGCGAGCGCAAGCAGGCCGAGGATGGGTTTTGTCTTCATGGGAGTTTCAGTGAATGGATGTGATCATGGGGACGGGACGCCCGCCGGGGCGTGCGACCAGACCACCATCAGACGCGCGGCGCAAGAGATTTATTTCATGGCGGAGGCGCGCTTGCGTCGGCAGTATCCACAGCCATGGCGAAGATTTCCGTCGGCGTGATCACGCACGCGCAGGGCGCGCACCTGGGCGCCTACTTTGATGCCTTGGCCGCCTGCGAGGAGGTGGACGATGTCGTTCTCTCCGATCCGAGCGGCCGGTCCTTCGGCCCCGCGCGGAAGGCCTTGGGCGAGAAGCTGGCCGCAACCTACGAGAGTCGCGAAGCCATGCTGCGCGAGGCGGCGCCGGATCTGGCGCTGGTGAGTTACGAGGCCGTCAAGGCGCCGCCGGAGATTGACGCGGCGTTGGAGGCGGGCTGTCATGTGTTTG
>JAYPGD010000557.1:0-3707 GCA_038126655.1 Verrucomicrobiales bacterium | reverse complement strand
TGTGAGCCCATTGCGACACCATCGCCTGACACAGGCGACGCTACACCTTGTCCCTTCGGGACAGAATCCGAAATCACCATCTTCGTCCACCCCTTCTTCATGCTCGCCTCCATCATCAGAACAACTCCTTGATCGGGTGGGTCCCTAGATCGACCAACGGAAACGGCCGGCCCGCCGGACCGGGCAGGTGCGCCTCGTGATCGAAGCCCATGCTCTTGAAAATCGTGGCGACCACATCGCCCGGCCCGACCGGTCGCTCCGCGGGAAAGCCGCCGATCGGATCGCTCGCGCCGACCGCCTGTCCGCCCTTCACGCCGCCGCCCGCAAAGGACACCGTGAAACACTGCGGCCAGTGGTCGCGGCCGCCGGCCGGATTCACCTTCGGAGTGCGGCCGAATTCACTCAGCCCGGTCACCAGGGTGTTGTCCAACATCCCGCGTTCGTGCAGGTCCTCAATCAACGCCGAGTAGCCCTGATCATAAAGGGGGCAGACGATGTTCTTCATGCCGTCGATGGAGGTGAAGGGCTTGGAGCCGTGGATGTCCCAGGTCGTTTCGCCAAAGACCGTGAGGAAGGTGTTGATGGTCACGAAGCGCACGCCGTTCTCCACCAAGCGTCGCGCGAGCAGGCAGCACTGGCCGAAGCGGTTCATGCCGTAGCGCTCGCGCACCTTCTGCGGCTCCTTCTCCAGATCAAACGCGCTGCGGGCCTGGTCGCTGGTCATCATGCGGAACGCCACCTGAAAATTGTCGTCCATCAGACGCGCGTCCTCGCTGGCCTCAAAACTCTTCACCGTCTCGTCGACAAGCTGGCGCATGGACTTCCGACGCGCCAGGCGGTTCGCCCCGATCTGATCCGGCGGCAGGAGATCCGGAGCCTTGAACTTGGGCTTGGAAGGATCGGCCATCAACGCGAAGGGATCGTGCGCCTTGCCGAGAAAGCCGCCGGCCTGGCCGTTGGGCAGGTTGCCGCCGCCACGCCCCATCAACTCAGGAAGCACGACGAACGGAGGCAGGTCGGTCTTGCAGCCCTTCAGGTAACTCATGACCGCGCCGGCGTGCGGGGTGTGAATGCCGCCGGTGAAACGGCGCCCGGTCTGCATCATCTGCCAACCCGCGTCATGCACCGCCGCCCCGCTGTGGTGGCAGGAACGCACCAATGAGAACTTGTCCGCGATCTTCGCGTGCAGCGGCAGGATTTCGGAGATATCGATATCCGGCGACTTGGTTCGGATGGGCTTGAAGGGCCCGCGAATCTCGCTCGGCGCATCGGGCTTCATGTCCCAGAGGTCGAGGTGGCTCGGACCGCCGAGGTTGAAGATCATGATGCAGGCCTTCTCGTCGTTGCCCGGCTTGATCGCTCCCTTTTCCTTGGCGGCGAGATACTGCGGCAGCGAAAGCCCCGCCGCGCCCAGGGCGCCCACCTGCAGAAACTCCCTCCGCTTCAAATGACTCCCGCCGCAGATCGGCGCGTTCTTCTCAGCCAGAAAATCAATCATGGTTCAAATCGGTTCGAATTTCGGACGTCGGCGCCGGTCAACAATTTCAATGCGGATCGAACAGGCATGATGACAAAACGCCTGCGGAACGCCAGAGGAATTCGGGAACGATTGCCGGCTCGCGCCACCCGATTTCGGACGGCGCACCGGTCGTCACGCCAGCGACCTATGCTCACTCAGTCGAAAGCGCCGTCCGGTAAAACCGCGCGCCGCCGGCCATCCCCGCGGGATCGGTCCACATCATGGGCGTCCCGGTCACGGTGATGGAGGTCTGTTTTGCCCAGACGCCGCCGGCGAGGACGCTGTTTGACTGCAGGTCGTAGGTCAGGCCCTGCTGCCCATACAACATCAAGCCGCCGGAAGGTCCGAAGAAAAGATGCGCGCCGACATACAACCGGGCCTCGCTGAAGACCGAGCCCGTCGCGTTGGACACGGTCACCCGGATCAATCCGCCGTCGCCCGACTGCACGCCGTTCAGAATCAGCGACGCCCCGCTTTCGTTGGCGATCGTGTTCCCATCACGGGTCCAGGCGTAGTTCAGCGACTGCCCCGTCACGGTTGGGGCCAGCGTCGCGATGTTTCCCTGCTCCACCGCGATGGTCTCCAATCCAGCGGTCAGTTCCGGCGCGCGGCCGATGATGGCAAAACTGGCGTGATAGGCGCCCGTGTCGCTGCTGGACACACCGTTATGCGTCGATCCCGGGTAACTGCTTCGTCCCGCCAAAATGATCACCGCCAGCGTCCCG
Organism: Verrucomicrobiales bacterium; assembly: GCA_038126655.1. Taxonomy (GTDB): domain Bacteria; phylum Verrucomicrobiota; class Verrucomicrobiia; order Limisphaerales; family JAYPEY01; genus JAYPEY01. Next base: position 1,463 of record JAYPGD010000557.1, on the reverse strand, counting down.
GTTTCTCCCGGCGTCAGCCACCCGCCATGGACGGCGGCCTTTCCAACCGACGAATCCGTGGTGTAATACAACGTGCCCCAAAGCGGCCCTGAATCCGAACCGGTCACAGGAAAAGCATACACGCCTCCAACATTGCTCTCGAGATCGTCCACCCCATCCCGCGCAGACAGGCTTTGAACCGCGCCCACAGCCTGCGCAAACGGGGTCTCCGCCTGCGCGCTGACAACGCAGCCTTCCGAATCCGTGATCACCACGTCGTAGACGCCGACCTCGCCGGCGCCCACATATGCGACCGTAACCGTCGAGGCGGTCGCCCCTGCAAGATCAACGCCGTCGCGCCGCCATTGATAACCCAACGCCCCGGAACCGGACGCCTGCACAGCAAACGCCGCCGAATCCCCGGCCCAGACCGCGCGCGGCGTCGGTTGCGCGGTGATGTGCGGAACGCGCGCCAGAAAGGCGTAGCTCCCCGGAAAGCTCCCATAACTGCTCGAGGCGACTCCATTCTGCAGCGTTGCGCGATAGACCGACTGCCCGGGCCCGATCCAGACCGCCACCGTTCCAGTCTCGCCTAGCTGCAGCACTCCGGCATGAACCGCCGCCGTGGCCAGCCCCGTGTCGTCAGTGTAGAAGCCGCTCCCCCAGACCACGCCGCCGCTCGAGCCGGTGAGCACGACGCGCTTGACCTGACCTGTATCCGATCGGAACACCGACATGGAACCCGGATCCGAAATCGCCGCGTCGCCCACGCTCTTCGCCACCACCGCCAATTCCGCGGTCTCACCGACCACCGGACCGACCTCGTTGGCCGCCACGACATGGTATTGTCCGGCGTCCCCCATTCCTACGCCGGACACGGTCAACGATGTTCCCGTCTCGCCGCCGAGGGGATTCCCGTCGCGAAACCATTGATAAGTCAGACTCCCCGGGCCTGTCGCCGCGGAGTCGAAAGTCGCAACCGCCCCCTCCCAACGGGCCGCCGGGGAGGGATGCAGGGAGAACGAGGGAACGACGCCGAGAACGCTGTAACTGCCGGCAAACGCGCCCCATGAACTCGAGGAAACGCCATTGCGCGAGGAGGCGCCGTAGCTTGACTGTCCGGGCAGGATCAAGACCGCCACGGTGGCCGTCTCACCCGGGGCGATGAATCCCATGTGCACTGCGGCCGTCCCCACGTGGGTGTCGTCTGTATAAACATCCGTGCCCCAGATGCCGCCGCTGGTGGAGCCCGTGGTCAGGACATTGACCACCCGTTGGTTCGAGGCGCGATAGCCGGTCATGTTGCCGGCGTCCACAGCCCGCCCGCCGATCGTTGTATCGATCAGACCCAGCCTCGCCTCGCGGCTCGTCACCGGGCCGCCGGTGTCCGTCACCCGCACGCTGTAGAGCCCCGCATCGTTTGCTGCCACGGAAGCCAGGCTCAACGTCGCGCCGGTCTCGCCCGTCAGATCATTCCCGTCAAA
>JAYPGD010000556.1:0-3709 GCA_038126655.1 Verrucomicrobiales bacterium | reverse complement strand
GCCTCGGTCGGCGTCCAGGAAATTTCGCCGGTCGCGGCGTCAATGCTCATCCCGACAGGCGCCTCGGTCAGGGTATGGGTCAGGACCTGCTTGGGCAGATCGTCATCCGTCACCGGAATGACGATGTCGAGAGGCTGGTTTTCCTTCACCAACAGGTTTGGCATGAACCCGATGACCGGCGCCTGATTATCCTCGGTCACCGTGATTTCAAACCGTTGGACAGCGTCCTTGTTCGGGACGCCGTTGTCGGTCACAACCACGCCGATCATATAGACTCCCGGCCCTTGGGCCTCGCTGGGAGTCCAATCGATCACTCCCGTGTCGGGATCGATCGCCATGCCGGCGGGCGCGCCGGCTTCCAGGCTGAACAACAGCTCATTCGCCGGCAGATCCGCGTCGGCGACGACGTTGGTAATCCGCAGAAGGGTCAGTTCCTTCATGGTGATGTCGTCAATTGGATCCAGAACAGGCGGCGAATTGAATTCCGCCACCGCCACATCGAACTGGGCCGTGTCGCTTTTCTGCGGCGAGCCATTATCCGTGACAGTCACCTTGAACGTATGCGGAGCGCCGCCGTCGCTTTCCTTCGGAGTCCAGGAAATGGCGCCGGTCAACGGGTTGATCGTCGCCCCGGCGGGCGCCACATCCAGGGTGTGATTCAGTTGGTTGGCGGGCACATCGACATCCACCGCGCCGCCTGCGAGATTCAACGTCTGCCCCTCCTCGACCAACGGGCTGCCGAAGTCCGGGAGAACCGGGGCCTGGTTGACCTCGTTGACCGTGATCTGGAAAGTCTCGAAGGCGCTCAACGGCGGGATGCCGCTGTCGGTCACCTGGATCGTCACCGAATGCGTCGCCGGCCCCTGCGCCTCGGTGGGTTGCCAGGTGAACGCCCCTGACTGCGCATCAATGGTCGCGCCCGCCGGGGCCGAGGAAAGCTTGTAGGTCAACGGAGTGTTCGGATCCGTCGCCTTGGCGGTCAGCGCGACGGTCGCCTCTTCATCGAGGGTCAGATCGTCAATCGAATCCAGCGCCGGCTTGGCGTTATCACCGATGATCTCCACCTCGTAGGCGGCTGGCGTCTCGCCGATATTCTCGATCGCGGCATACCAGGTTCCCTCAAGCACGGCGATTCCCGCCCCGGGTTCCAAGGTCGTGCGCGAATAGGTCTGCCCCACAATATCGACCTGCACATCGTAGTTCGACGCGTCCGGCACCGCGCCGCGCCGCAGGCGCAAACGCACGTCGCCGCTCAGGTCCTTCACATCCACATGCACCTTCGGTTCACCGGCGTAGACGCTGAACTGATAGAGATCGACCGTCTTGGGCGCCTGAGGCGCCGGGGCCGGGGAGGCTCCTGCGATCGCGCCGCCGCCCCGCGCCGCAAAGGTCGTGGCCGTGCTATCGAACGTAATCTCAATCTCGAATTCATTGGTGGCCGAAGTCGGATCGTTCTGGATGGCCAGGTAGAACCGCTGTCCGGGAACGAGCGGAGGATTGCCGGTGTCCGTGAAGATCTGGCGTGTTCTCAGGGTGGCGTCGACGTCGTTCATGAGCAGCACGTCGCTGCCCACGCCGCCGAGCGGCAACGCTGTCTGGTTGAAGAAGAGGTCGATGGGACCGCCGTTCGGACTGCGGAGGTCGATCGTTGCGGTCGTGGCGGTGAAGGGCACATGCACCACGAAATACCGGGTGTCAGATCCGCTCACCTCGTTCGTTACCGCGACCGTGTGGGACAACGGCAACGGCGTGCGGTTCGTCACTGTCAGATCCAGCTGCAATTGCCATGAAATCAGGCGCGGCGAGCTGTTGGTGTCGCCGCCGACGCGCTCATCCCAGACCTCGAGTCGCCAGTTTCCGGCGGAGCTTTCCCCAATGAACGCGTCCAGGGATTCCTCAGCGAGGAGGTCTTCCTTGACCAGGTAGCGGACGAGCAGGAGTTCATTCCCACGCCCGGCGCTGATCGGCTGGGTCAGGCCCGTGACGTAGACATCAAAGCCGTCTGTCGTGATGGACTGGAAGGATTCGTCGGAGCCGTTGCCCTCACCGGAAAAGACGGTGATGCCGTTGTAGCCGGCGGATGGGAGCGTCACCAGATCGCCGTTCTCGTCGATCGCATAGAGCGTGCCGTCGCGATCGAAGGTCATCGGATTCGCATAGATCGGCGTGGTGGCATTGCGGACGCCCAGATAGGCGGCGGTGAAGTTCAGGGTTCCGGAATTGCCGTTGATCTCGGCGAGCACCGTGTCCGGCGTTGTGAAGCCATTGCCAAAATAGATGGTCAACTGGTTGGCGGCGGTCACGCCGAAATCAGCCCGGGCGGTGTCCGTGGTGATGGTGGGGTCATTGATGAACTGGATCGTGATGCCATTGTTGGCTGCGCCCACATTGACATGCTCAAAGCGCACGTTCGACTTCGGCGGGGCCGCGCCCATCTGGTCATGCGGGAGACTGATGTCCGCACGCGCCTCCTGTCCGCCGGCCATGCCCATGCCCGGCGGATCCATGCCGTTGGCGGTGATATCCGAGAAAGTGATCGGAACCGCGGAATTCGCGGCGGCGCCGACCACATACACACGGTCGCCAAAGGGCAGAATGTCATTGAAGACATCCTCACGCCCGGCGGAATTGAAGTCGTAGGTCCGCATCCACTCCACCGTCCCGGAGAAGTCCAGCTTGGTGATGAACGCGTTGGCGGCTCCACCGCTCAGCGCCTCGATGACGCCGACCGCGTAGATGTAATTGTTCAGGGTGACGATGGCGTTGAACTGGCCGATCTCGTTTGTGGTCCAGGTCCACTGGGGAACGCCGTTGGTGTCCAGCGCCATGATGTAGGGATTGCTGGAGCCGCCATCAGCGTTGACGCCGGCGACGAAGACGTTCGTGCCCCGCACGGCCACATCGTATCCGGCGCTGAACGCATCCGCCGTCATGTTGTAAAGATCGTTGGTGTGGAACAGGAAGTTGCCCGAGGTGTCCATCTTCGACAGATACATGCGTCCGGCATTCGCGGCGTTCTCCGGCGCCACGCCGACGATATAGAGAACCTCCGCCCCGTTCTCGGTGGCGGCCGTGATGCCGAAGGCCTCCTCCTCCGCCGCGTAGTCCGTTCCCCCGCTCTGATGCGGCGAGAACATGCCCGCGCCGTCCGCCGGGATCTGCTGGTGGAAATCCGAGCCCTGGATGTCAAAGTTGTTGATGGCGGGATCGTCGAACGGGAAGCGGGCGACAATGCTCTTCGCTTCCTTGTTTGCGACGCCGGTGTCGGGATCGGTGGTCTGGGTGTAGCTGTTGCCCACGGCGAACACACCGCTGGCGGTGGCGGCGACGCCATTGAAACGGGTGCCGCCCTGGAGGTCCGGCCAGTTGACGCTGTAGAATGGCACGGAGTCGTCGCGCATCGGGGTGGCGAACTGGGCCAGGATGCCATTCTGCGCGCGGGCGTCCGTGACGCCCGACACGAACACGCGTCCGTCGTAGGCCGTGATGGACGTGCCCGCCTGGTCGGAATTGGCAAAGGCGATGGTCGGGTTGAGCGTGTAGGTGTAATCCCAGCCGGTGCCCACCGCGTTGTTGCCTTCATTGACCACGATCTCCAATCGATCGTCGGCGAGGTTGCCGGTGTAGGAGGTCGTGAAGGAGCGGACCAACCGGTCCGTGCCATCGACGCCGGACCAGACGTAGTGCGTTCCGGAACCGCCGCTGGTAA
>JAYPGD010000555.1:0-3734 GCA_038126655.1 Verrucomicrobiales bacterium | reverse complement strand
GGCGACGGGCGCGACTCAATGCCGCCCCGGAACTTTTGCTGGAAAAAAGGAAGCTGCGCGGCTTCAGTGTCCCGTCGGCTTTGGTTTCCCCGGATTCAGGTGATTTTCCGCGGAGCGATCGCCGTCCAAGACGCTTATGATCCGAGTTTTCAGACTGGCGCGTTTGGCGCTCAACACACAAAGGGCCGCGATCTTCCTTGCGATCCTGACAACGGCGGTCGGCGTCGGCGCCGCCGCGGAGAAGATCGATTTCAACACCCAGGTCCGACCGCTCCTTTCCAACAGCTGCGCCGCCTGTCATGGCCCGGACGCGGAAACCCGCGAGGCCGGGCTTCGCGTGGACACCTTCGAGGGCGCGACCATGGACCTCGGAGGTCACGCCGCCATCGTCCCGGGCAATCCCGACCAGAGCGAACTCATCCGCCGCATCACAACGACCGACGAAGACGACCTCATGCCGCCCAAGGGCAAAGGCCGTCGCTTCAAGCCCGCTGAAATCGCGTTGATCCGAAAGTGGATCGAACAGGGCGCCGAATACCAGGGACACTGGTCCTACCAGAAGCCGGTTCGCCCCGCGATCCCGGTCGTGAAACGGGGCGCCTGGCCGAAGAATGAAATCGATTACTTCATCCTCGCGCGCCTGGAGCGCGAGGGCCTGACGCCGACGAAGGAAGCGGACCGCTGGACCCTGGCGCGCCGCGTTGCGATCGATCTCACCGGCCTGCCGCCGACCTGGGCGGAGGCCAAGGATTTCGTCGATGACGCGCACCCCAACGCCTACGAACGCTATGTGGATCGGCAGTTGGCCAAGGACGCCTTCGGCGAGCGTTGGGCGCGGGTGTGGCTGGATCTGGCGCGGTATGCCGATTCCGCCGGTTACGCCGACGACCCGCCGCGCACGATTTGGGCCTACCGCGACTACGTCATCCGTTCACTCAACGAGAACAAGCCCTTCGACCGGTTCACCATCGAGCAGATGGCCGGCGACCTGTTGGAGAATCCGACCGACGACCAGCTCATCGCCACCGCCTTCCATCGCAACACATTGACCAACAGCGAGGGCGGCACGGATGACGAGGAATTCCGCAACGTCGCCATTGTCGATCGCGTCAACACGACCATGGCGGTCTGGATGGGCACGACCATGGCCTGCGCCCAATGCCACTCGCACAAGTACGACCCCATCTCGCAGGAGGAGTTCTTCCGGATGTTCGCCATCCTCAACCAGACCGAGGACACGGACAAAAAGGACGAGCGCCCATTGCTGGAAGTCTGGACGGACCGTCAGGAGGAGGACAAGGCGCGCTGGCGCGATCAGATCGCCGCGCTCAAGGAGTCGTTGGCGACCGAAACGCCGGAATTGGCCGCGGCCCGCGCCAAGTGGCTGGCTGGCCTGAACGAGGAACCCGCGTGGTCGAGCCTGAAGCCCGTGACCGCCAAGGGGCGCGGCATGGAGCTCAAGGTCGCGGAGAACGGCGTCATCAGCGCCCACGGCGACAAGCCGAACAACGATTTCTACACCCTGCGTTTTCCGACGGAGAAGGGAACGATCACCGGTTTGCGCGTGGAGATCCCGGCCGAGCAGAAGGAGAACTTCGTCATTTCGCAGGCGACCGCGCTCTGGCAGCCCGGCGGTTCGCAGGCCAGGACGGGGCACTATGTCCGGGTCGAGGTTCCGGGCCCCAACAAGTTTCTTCAACTCGCCGAGGTGCAGGCCTTCAGCGGCGGCGAGAATGTCGCGCTCAAGGGCAAGGCCACGCACAGCTCGCAATACAACGACGCCGTCCCCGGCCGCGCCAATGACGGCAACACCGACGGCGATTACAACAAACGCTCCGTCAGCCACACCGCCCAGCAGAAGGATCCCTGGTTCGAAATCGATCTCGGGAAGTCGTGGCCCATCGACAAGATTGTCGTCTGGAACCGCACGGACGGCGGCAAGCCGATCATGGATCGCCTCAAGGGCTATCGCGTCAAGCTACTCGATGAGAAGCGCGCGGTGGTGTTCGAGAACACGCCGGGCGGCGATCCCGGGAAGATGAAGGAATTCGCCATGTCCGGCGCCGTGACCCTGGAATTCGGCGCAGCCTTTGCGGATTACGAGCAATCCGGCTTCCCCGCCGCCAGCGTCATCGCTCCCAAGCTCGACAAGGCCAAGGGCTGGGCCATCGCCGGCCAGACCGGCAAGCCGCATCAGTTGTCGTTGATTCTCAAGAATCCCCTGGCCGCCGACAAGGGCGTCCTGACGCTGCGGCTGAATCAGGGTTCAAAATTCACCAAACACCTGGTCACCCACCTGTCCGTTTCCGCGACCTCGGACAAGAACGTCTCCACTTGGGCGCGCATGCCGGCTGACGTGCGGACCCTGGTGCGCAAGGAGAAGCGGAGCGACGCCGACCAGAAACGCCTCGCCGCCTATCATCGCGAGATCGCGCCGGAACTGGCCGGGACGCGCCGTGAGTTGGCGAAGGTCGAGAAGCAGCTCGCCTCGGCGAAGCCCTACACCACCGTTCCGATCCTGCGCGAACTGGCAGCCGACAAGCATCGCGAAACCCGCGTGCAGATTCGCGGCAACTTCAAAAACACCGCGCAGGTCGTGAAGGCCGGCGCGCCCGAGGCCTTCCACGAACTGCCGAAGGGACGCCCCGCCGATCGACTCGCCCTGGCTCAATGGCTGGTGCACGAGGACAATCCGCTCACCCCGCGCGTCATTGCCAACCGGCATTGGGAACAGATCTTTGGCACGGGCATCGTCGAAACCAGCGAGGAATTCGGCAGCCAGGGCGAACTGCCCTCGCATCCCCGGCTGCTCGACTGGCTGGCCGTCGAACTGCGCGACGGCGGCTGGAACCTGAAGAGCTTCATCAAGCTGCTCGTGACTTCGGCCGCGTATCGCCAATCGTCGCAGGTGAACGACGCCCTGCTGGAGGCCGATCCCTTCAATCGCCTGCTCGCCCGTGGACCGCGCTTCCGAATTTCCGCCGAGATGGTCCGCGATCAGGCCCTTGCGGTCAGCGGCCTGCTCAGCCGCAAGATGGGCGGCAGGCCCGCCAAGCCGCCGCAGCCGCAACTGGGCCTGAAGGCGGCCTTCGGCTCCGCCACCGACTGGCAGACCAGCAAGGGCGAGGACAAATATCGCCGCGGCATCTACACCACCTGGCGCCGCTCCAGTCCCTATCCGTCGATGGCCACCTTCGACGCCCCGAATCGCGAGGTCTGCACCGTTAGACGCTCGCGGACCAACACCCCGCTGCAGGCCTTGGTCACCTTGAACGACCCCGTCTACGTCGAAGCTGCGCAGGCCCTGGCTCGAAAGATGTTCAAGGCGGCGGACACGGCAGAAGGCCGGGCGCGCTTTGGAATCCAGAACGCCCTGATCCGCGAACCGCGCGAAGGCGAGGTCGAGCGGTTGGTAAAACTCTACCAAACAACGCGTGAACGCTTCGCCAAGGACGCGGCGGCGGCGAAACAGATGGCGGAAGAACCGCTCGGCGCCTTGCCGGAAGGCATGGATGCTGTCGATCTCGCCGCGTGGACCGTGGTCGGCAATGTGTTGTTGAACCTGGATGAGGTCTTTCTGAAGCGATGAAGGCGATTAAAGAACAATGGGATGCCGGATGGCTCGTAAAGCCGGTGGGGCGAGAGTCCCCACGAGCCCACTTCAGAGCTCTGAAAGAGCGGGAGAATCTTGCGTCCCTTCGGGACTTCGATTTGGGCTCGAGAGGACTCTCGCC
>JAYPGD010000554.1:0-3736 GCA_038126655.1 Verrucomicrobiales bacterium | reverse complement strand
AAGGCGGGCGAGGCGTCGATCCACAGCGACCTGCTGCTGCATGGCTCGGAGCCGAACAGATCCGACCGGCGGCGTTGCGGGCTCACCCTGCGCTACTGCGCCGCCGATGTGCGTGCGGCGATGGATTGGCGCGAAAAGGGCGTGATCGTCAGCGGCGAGGATCCGAGCGGGCATTGGGCGAACCCGGGGCGACCGTCTGGAGGGTGACTTTGGATGCGCTCGCAAGCGGGTTGGGCGTTCGTCTTCATTCTCCTCATCCCTCGGTTGCCGGGCGCGCGTTCCCATGTTAGTAAGATGCGCCATGTGGATTGAGTGGATCTGCCTTGGAGTCGCCGGGGTTCTTCTTCTGGTCGCGATATACGACCTTTGTCAGCGCAAGCACGCCATCCTGCGCAACTACCCGATCATCGGGCATTTTCGGTATCTTTTGGAGGCGATCGGGCCGGAGTTGCGGCAATACATCGTCACGGACAACGCCTCGGAGCGTCCCTTTTCGCGCGACCAGCGGCGGTGGGTCTACTCATCGTCCAAGCAGCAGAACAGCTACTTTGGATTCGGCACGGACAACGATCTGGAAAACGCCAAGGACTACCTGATCATCAAGCAGAGCGCCTTTCCCTTGGCGGAGCCGAAACCCGGCGAGCCGGGCTATGACCCCAAATACAGCCTCCCCTGCGCCAAGAAACTGGGGCGTTTCCGCGGTCGAAAGAAGGCCTTTCGACCGAAGTCGATCGTCAATGTCTCGGCGATGAGTTTCGGCTCGCTGAGCTGGGCGGCGACCAAGGCCATCAACCAGGGCTGCGCCATCGCCGAGTGCCTGCACAACACGGGCGAAGGCGGCATCTCCCCCTATCATCTGAATGGCGGCGACCTGATTTGGCAGATCGGCACGGGCTACTTCGGCTGCCGGGAGGAAGATGGGCGGTTCAGCCTCGAGAAACTGGTCGACACCTGCCAGCGGCACGAACAGATCCGCGCCCTGGAGATCAAGTTGAGCCAGGGCGCCAAGGCGGGATTGGGCGGCATGGTGCTCGGAGCCAAGGTGACCCCCGAGATCGCAAAAATCCGCGGCATCCCGGTCGGCAAGGATTGCATCAGCCCGCCAAAGCACTCGGAATTCAACGACGTGGACGGCCTGCTGGACTGGGTTGAACTCCTGGCCGAACGCACTGGACTGCCCGTCGGGATCAAGTCCGCGGTCGGCGAGATGGATTTCTGGAATGAGCTGGCCAAGAAGATCGACCTGACCGGTCGCGCGGTGGACTACGTGGCGATCGACGGCGGCGAGGGCGGCACGGGCGCGGCGCCGCTGGTCTTCACCGATCACGTGTCCCTCCCCTTCAAGCATGCCTTCACCCGGGTCTACAATTGCTTCGCCGAATGGGGCATCCACGAGAAGGTCGCCTTCGTCGGTTCCGGCAAGCTCGGTTTCCCGGAAACGGCGTTGTTCGCCTTCGGCCTGGGTTGCGACATGGTCGCCGTCGCCCGTGAGCCGATGATGTCGATCGGCTGCATTCAGGCGCAACGTTGCCACACGGGGCACTGCCCGGCGGGCGTCGCCACCCACAACAGGTGGCTGGTGCGCGGATTGGATCCCGAGTCGAAGTCCGCGCGCCTGGCCAACTACATCATTGCCCTGCGCAAGGAACTGCTCAAGCTGTCCCACGCCTGCGGGGCCCGGCACCCCGCCATGGTGACTCCGGACCACTTCGAGATTCTGGACGGCCCCTACGAATCCACCAATGTGCGCGAACTCTTCAAGTACAAGCGCGCGCACGGTCTGCCCTCCGACGACGATCAGACCAAGATCATCAGCCTGATGGACATCAAGGAAGGGGACAGGACCTAAATGGCGCGGTCCCGCCTTCGCAGGTAGGGACGCCTCGCCGCAGGCGCCCCACTTCAGAACCCTGAAAGGGTGACACAGTTTCCGCTGCGACCTCGTCCCACCGCTCGCGACGTCACGCCACGAACCACGCATCCACCCCCGGTCGGCAACCGACCTCGTCCAGGCGTTTCAGGATCAGATTGCGCGCGCCGGGAGCGCCCACTGCAATCAGCAGGGGCCTGCCATCGGCCGCCGGCAGCCTTTCCGGCGGGATCACCCGCGCGCCGTGAATGGTCTCCCCAATCTTCCGCGGCGACACTTCGACCACGCATTCAACCTTGATCCCCTTCTCCCGCAACCAACGCAGCCACGGCTTCCCGGTCTCCCCCGCTCCCCAGAAGCGCACTTCGACCACGCCTTCCAGGGGACCCGCCAGCAGATGCTCCCGCCGGCAGCGATCAAAGGCCCCGGATGAGTAGTTCGGATGCGACCGTGTGAGCCGCCCCGGCCCGTCCGTCCAGTCCAGGACGATGTCCTCCACCTTGGCGAATCGGAAGCCCGCCTGCATGGCCCGCAGCCAGAGATCGTAGTCCTCCGGAAACGCCCCCTCCCGAAATCCCAGTTCAAACACTTCGCGACGCGCGGTCATGGTTGGATTCACCAACGGCGACTCCACGAAGCGGTAAGCCCGGATCGAGGCGTCGTCGAGATTCTCGTTCACCCAGTCTTCGTATCGCCGCATGGTTGGGACGGGAACGCCATTGCCATCCACGATCCGCACGCGGCCGCCCACGCCATGGAGGCCGGCCTCGTCCAGGAGTTTCAACTGCTTCTCAAACCGCGTGGGATGACAGAAGTCGTCCGCGTCCATGCGCGCAATGATCGGGGCGCGAGCTTCCCGGATCGCCCGGTTCGCCGCCCCGGCGACCCCGGCGCGCCCGGCGGCGATCACCCGCAGGCGCCGGTCCTTGATTCGATCCAATGCCCGCAGGGTGTCGTCCGTGGATCCGTCATCGACCACCACGCACTCCAGGTCCCCGAACGTGGACGCCAGCGCGGATTCAACCGACCGCTCGATGGTGGCTTCCGCGTTGAATGCGGGGATGGTGACGGAAAGGCGCGGCATGTCTGCGGCGCTTTATAGACCGAACCCGCCGCATCGGACGAGGCGGATTCAAATCGTGGCCGACAATTGGAATTGCCCGCCGCGACGTCCCATGAATTGATTTGCCACGATATGTCGGACAACGGAAACCACGTTGGAGACGAAGCGCGCGCGGCGGTCATGTGGGGCGAGAGTCGGGAGGCGGTTGTCCGGATGTTGAGGGCTTCGGGGGTGAGCGCAACAGAGGCCGACGAGCGCTGTGACGCGCTGCTGCGCGAGCGCGCCGCGGCGATCAGGGAAATCGGAGTGAGACAGATCCTGATCGATGGAGCCATGGTTCTGATCCCGATCATATTCTGGCTGTGGATCCGCTTTGGGCCGCCGCGCCTTTGGACGCGGTTGTTCTCCTGCGCGGCGGCGATCGGTTTGTTTGGCGCCTGGAAGCTGACGCAGGGAAGCGGTGAAGGCGGTGGCGCCCGGGAGTGTCTGCGGCTCGGTGGCTGACCTCAGCGATTAGACCGCAGTTCGCGAGTCCTTGCGCAAATCGGGTTGAGATCCGCCCCATTCCTTCCTCGCTCCTTGCCGCGGGAAAAATGCCTCGGCCGATCCACGCAAGGATCATTGGCATTCGGTCTGAAATGGAGGCCCGGCGGGGGCTCCAAGGAACCCCGCCTTGGCGGCGCGAACATGACCCGCAATTGTGCGTTCCCGGACCAGATTTGACCGCCTCAAAAAAGGGCTAAAGCAAAGCCATGTTTTAGCTTGCCGTGAATGGTGTGGTGGCGAGTTTCCGGTCCATTGCT
>JAYPGD010000553.1:0-3737 GCA_038126655.1 Verrucomicrobiales bacterium | reverse complement strand
GAGGAGCGCGTCAACGGCATCCGCGCCTGCGCCATCTATCCCGGCGACATCAACACGCCGCTGCTGGACAAGCGTCCGAATCCGCCGGCCATGGAGCTGCGCCCCAAGATGCTGCAGCCCGCCGACCTGGTCGCTTGCGTCATGCTCTGCCTCAACCTGCCGCCCAACGCGGTTGCCGAGGAGATTCTGCTGCGTCCGGCGTGATCCTTCCGGCGCCCGCCCGGAAATCCGCGTCATGGACCGGAAGAAACAAACCCTGATCGCCGCGCCCTTGTTGGCGTTGGTCCTGATCGGCGCAGGCGTCTTTTACGTGAAGGTCATCAAGGTCCGATCGGACTACAACCGGATCGTGACGGAGTTGCTCGACGCCGGAAAGAATGAGGAGGCGGCCAAGGCGTTCGAGAAACTGCGCCCCAGGGCTGTCGGCGGCATGCAGGCGATCATCACGAAGGACCTCGCCGAAACCTACCGCGTGTTGGGCGATGATCCGGCGCTCAACTTCGAGGCGTCGCGCAGACACTTCGAGCGGGCGCAGGAACTGGATCCGGAAGGCATGCAGCCGCATCAGCGGCGGGTGTTGCAATCGGCGCCAGGGAAGAACGGCGAGCGCGATTCGAGATTTTGACGCGGGCGGCCCAGTTCAGGCCTCCGCCAGCCACCGTCTCAGTACGCCGAGGTCCTCCCGCATCAGGCGGATCATCTTCTGGCCCTCGCCGTGATCGTATTCGTGGTGCTGTGAGATGGGGCCGTCGAAGGACGACTTCTTGAGCATCTTGAAGAAGGCCTTGTCGACCATGCCCTGGCCGAGTTGGCGCCAGCTGGCGCGCCAACCGCGTTTCTCTGTCTTCGTCCAGATGAAGTCCTTCACGTAGACCGCGCCGGCGCGCGGGAGCATCAGTTGCGCGTGGGTCTCCCAGGCGTAGCCGCCCTCGGCGGTCGCGTGGCCGATATCGAAGCACATGGCCAGGCGCTTCGGATCGAGATCCTTGATCAGCTCGTACAGATCCCAGACCGGCGCGCCGACATAGGCCCGTCCAGAATGATTCTGATAACAGCCCTGGATGCCGATTTCCTTGTTCAGCGCGGCGAGTTCGCGGAGCTTCGGCCGGATTTCGTTCAACTGGGCCTGGACCGGACGCGAGCGGTCGTACTTCCAGTAGTCCATGCGATAGCGCTTGATCCCCAGTCTGGCCGCCGTGCGCAGGAGGGATTCCGTGTGGGGTTGATCCGCCGCGCCAATGCGCGTGGTCATGACGCCGATCTCCAGGCCGCGCTTCTTCAGGGCTTCGACGAGTTTCGGCAGTTCGTCCCCGGCGCGCTCGGGTTCGATCTGGCCCTTGGGCCGCACCGGACATTCGATCCCGTCCCAGCCGATCTCCGCGGTCACATCCGCCGTGTCCTCGAAGCTCAGTTTCTGAAAGGGCTTGGAGAAACCGATGATCTTGTAGCGGGCGCTCTTCTTTTTCGGCGCGGCGGAGAGCATGGAAGCGGGGCTCGCGACAAGGGCGGCGGCGGTTGCGGCGCCGTGGGCGAGGAAACGTCGGCGGGTCGTGTCAGCTGGGTTTTTCATGGTTGTTGAAGGAATGGATGACTCAAGAGGCCGGATGTCGCAGGCCTGCCAGGCAATGCGGCCCGAATCCCGCTCCGGCGAAGCTCCGACAGCCGTCAATCGTCAACCGACCAACCAGAAGCCGCCGCAGATGACAGCGGCAATCGAGCAGAGGCCGAGGGCAAACGGAGCCCGCCGCCCGGAGGCATGCCCGCCGCCCTGAACGCACCTGGCGACCACGGTCGAAAACAGCGTCATTGCGGCGACGGTTCCAATGGCATACGCGGCCAGGTAGAGACCGGCTTCGAGGAGCGTGGGAAAGGCCAGAGCCGCGACTGCGGCCAGCAGGTGACTCCCGCCGGCCAAACCGTGCAGGGCGCCGATGCCGAGCGCCGTGTGCCCGTGGGTGTGACTCTTGCGACGAGTGTCGTCGGTTTCATCCGCATGCAGGTGGACGTGTCGGTGCTGGATCGCCGGGTGGGCGTGATCGTGGTCGTGCGAATGCAGCCTGTGCCGCAATGCCCGACGAATCCCCCAGAGGCCCAACCCGATCAGAACCAAGCCCACCAGCCGTTCGGAAATGGAGGAAATCAGGTCCCAGGGAAGCGCCTGCCGCGTGCCCAGGGCGAAGCAGGCCACAAAGGTCACCGCCAGCGCGTGGCCGACGCCCCATTGCGCGCCGACCCGCCAGCCCTTGGCGGCGTTCGCGCCGCTCAGCGGCGCCACGGCCGTCAGATGATCCGGTCCCGAAATCGCATGCGCCGCTCCGGCGATGAAGCCTGCCAGCGGGGCAATCATGATTTGAGGAAGGGTCCGTTCATCGACACGGGCTTGTTTTCCGGGCTGCGGGGCCCCGCGTCAATGGCGAATCGTCCGGACGCGGCGGATGGCGGGTGATTGAAAGTGGGCGGCGGAATCCAGCGCCGGAATGACGAAGCGTCCAACCACCCAAATCCGAATGAAGCCCGAAGGACGAAAAGCAGATCCTTGTGGATGAGATTCTGCGATGACTCGATTCCACCCAGTTGAACGAAACCGATCGGGCATGGCTTGCCGAGGCGGAAGCGCGCTAGCGCCGCGACACGCGGGGCGATTCAAAGCCTGCGCCACTTAACGATGTCCTGGCGGAAGTCCGGGGCAACCGTTGATCCGTTGTCGCGAACCCGAAGGGTTCAAAGCCATGGTAGACGTGGGTTGAGCGGAGCGACACCCACGGAAAACGACCAGCCGGTTTCGCATCCTGAAGGGATGCCAGCGGCGAAACACGGAACCGGCGCGCGCAAGGTCTGCATGGCTGCGACCCCGTCCGGGGTCGGTTCGTCAGGGGGAGGGAAATCCCCGGGTGTCGCCCGCGCGGCGGGCTCAACCCGGGGCCACAGGGCTGTCAACGCTTCGCGTTGGGAGGCGCTCCGACCCCAGAACCGTCCCGCCGGAAAGTCTGCTATGGCCCTCACACGGAACAAGAACTACAGTCTGGATCATGAGTGTTTTGGAAGAAGCGCTGGAAAAAGCCCGGAATCTGACTCCTGACGAAAAGGAGATCCTTGTGGATGAGATTCTGCAAAGCCTCGATTCCACCCAGTTGAACGAAACCGATCGCGCATGGCTTGCCGAAGCGGAAGCGCGCTATCAACGCTACAAGCAGGGCGATTCCAAACCGGTTCCATTGAATGATGTCCTGGCGGAAGTCCGGGACAACCGTTGATCTGTTGTCACGAACCCGAAGGGTTCAAAGCCCTGGTAGCCGTGGGTTGAGCGGAGCGACACCCGCGGAAAACGACCAGCCGGTTTTGCATCCTGACGGGATGCCAGCGGCGAAACATGGAACCGGCGCACGCAAGGTCTGAATGGCTGCGACCCCGTCCGGGGTCGGTTCCGGGGAGGAATGCTGTCCCCGGGTGTCGCCCGCGTGGCGGGCTCAACCCGGGGCTACCGGAGCTGTCAACGCTTCGCGTTGGGAGGCATCCTCACCCAATCAAATCCCGCACCACGTGCCCGTGGATGTCGGTGAGCCGGTAATCCCGGCCCTGGAAGCGGTGGGTGAGTTGTTCGTGGTCGAAGCCGAGTTGGTGGAGGATGGTCGCCTGGAGGTCGTGGACATGGACGCCCTTGTCGATGACTGAGAAGCCGAGTTCATCGGTCTGGCCATGGTGGTAGCCGCCCTTCACGCCGCCGCCGGCCATCCACA
>JAYPGD010000552.1:0-3738 GCA_038126655.1 Verrucomicrobiales bacterium | reverse complement strand
TACTTCCAGCGCATCAACATCGCCGCCAACAACACGAACTACGTGGAGCAGGCCCGGATGATCAAGGAGGCTGATTTCGCCTACAAGCAGGCGGTTGCCTTCTGCCCCTACAGTCCCGAGGCCGTGTTCAAATATGTGAGTCTCCTGACCAGTCTCTCCAACCGCGACCCCTCGCGCCTCGACGACGCGATCGCCATCACCGAGGTCTGTCTGCAGATGGACCAGGCGAACCTCTCCGTGCGGGATCTGCTGGAACACCTGCGCAGATTGAAGGCTAGCGGCATGGGGACCCCGGCTCCCGCCGCAACGCAACCGCCCGCTCAGCCCCCCGCCCCCGCTCCGAAACCGCCGCCCGCCCAGATCAAAGCGGACGCGAATGGCAATGTGAGCACGCCCTTCGGCGATCTGCCGATCCAGACGCTGCAGGCGCTGGTCGGCGGCATCGAGCAACTCCACGCGCAATACCGCACGAACACTACGAACACCCAGATTGCGATCAGCCTCGCCACGGCCTTCTTCCAAACCGGCAACACCAATTCGGGACTCGCAGTCCTCGATCGGATCCTGCTCCAGCCCAATCTGGACACCAGCATCCTCGGAGCCCTGGCCACCGCCTACGGAAACCTGGGTTATGCGCAACGCCTCGAACGGACTCTCGGACGCCTGGTCGAAAACAACCCGACCAGCCCGGAATCCCATTACGATCTCGCCGCCATCCGCGCGGCCATCGCCGCCTCACTGAAGGGGCAGAACCAGGACCAGGCGTCGCAACAACGCCTTGAACTGGCAATCCGGGCGCTCACAAACGCCATTCACCTCAGCGACCAGCGGCAGACGACCAACCCCGCCGCGCTCAACCTCCGGGAGCGGGCCAAGGCGGACCAACGATTCGCCCCGATGCACGAGGACCCCCGCTACAAGGCTGCGATCAACCGGTGAAACCGCTGTTCCTGGCCGCCCTTGTCCTGTCCCTCCCCCGCCCGACGCCAGGCGCCGGGATGCCCCCGCTCGAACCGCTCCCCGAAGCCAGCGCAGCGCGTTACGCGCGGGCTCTCAAACTGGAGGGCGTCGGCAAGAACCACTTGAAGCGCGTCCATGTCCGACGCGATCTGGATTACATCCGTCGGGGCGACGACGCCCTGACGCTGGATTTCTATGCCCCATCGAGACAGCCCCGCCGCCTCCCCTGCATCGTTGTCATCACCGGCGGCGGATTCAGCGCGAGAACGCCCGCCAACTTCGCTCCGTTCGCCGCGCACCTTGCATCCCAAGGATTCGCAACCGCCTGCATCGGCTACCGGGGCCGCCCGGGACACGCCTATCGGGCCACCATTCGCGACGCCAAGGCGGCCGTCCGCTTTGTCCGGAAGAACGCCGACAAGCTCGGCGTCGATCCGGATCGACTGGGCGCCATGGGCCAATCCGCCGGCGGTCACCTCGCCGCCATGCTCGCCGTAAGCGACGGCGTCCCGGTCTACGAGACCGACGCCGGGGACCCTGATGTCTCCAGCCGGATTCAGGCGGCGGTCTCCTTTGCCGGGGTGTTTGACTTCATCTCCCGCCTGAAGGACGGCGGCCACCAGAAACACGGCCTGGCGACGAAACGAAAGACCAACGGGGAATGGATCGGCCTGCCCTTCTCCGAATCCAGCGTCGCCTGGCGCGAAGCCTCACCCATGAGCCACCTGGACAGGACTGATCCCCCCATGCTGCTTGTCCACTGCCGGTCCGACCGCACCGTGCCCGTCAAACAAACCGAACAGATGATCGCAGCGCTACATGAACTTTCCCCGCGAAGCCGTTCGATCATCTTTGAGGAGGGCGGAGGTCATGGCATCACCGCCGCCCGCGATGTCAATCAACACGCCTGGGCAGCGACGGTCCAATTCTTCAGGGAAACCCTCACCGCGACCGAATAACGGCTTCATCGCGCCTTGCCCCCGGCTTCGGCCCACCCCGGCATACGTCGCTAATCCGACTGGACGCAGGCCTGCTCGACCTCCTCGATCGTGGTCAGTCCGCGCATCGCTTTCTTCAGACCGTCATAAAGCATCGGTTTGAAACCGTGCTCCCGGGCCAGTGTTTCGATGTCGAGGATGGAGGCGTTCTGCGCGATCAACCGACGCACCGATTCAGTCAGCAGGAAAATCTCATGAATCGCCACACGGCCGACGAATCCAGTGCCGTTGCAATTGGCGCAGCCACGGCCCCGCCACAACTCCACTGTCCGGTTCCCGATGTCGCCGAAATACCGCTTCACCCGGTCGGGGGACATCGGGTGTTCCTCACGGCAGGCGGTGCAAAGCCGGCGCACCAGGCGCTGCGCGCTGACGCCGATTATGGAAGGGGCGACCAGGAACGGCTCCACGCCGATCTCCACCAGTCTCGTCACCGCCTGCAGGGCGTTGTTGGTGTGCATCGTGGACATGACCAGGTGCCCCGTCAGCGCGGCCTGCGAGGCGATCTTCGCGGTTTCCATGTCGCGCACCTCGCCCACCAGGATGACATTGGGGTCCTGTCGCAGAAAGGCGCGCAAGGCCTTGGCAAAGGTCAGGTCCACCGCGGTGTTCACCTGGTTCTGGTTGATGCCGGGAAGTCGGTATTCGACCGGATCCTCCACCGTCATCACATTGACGCCGGGCCGGTTCACGGATTTCAGGACGGAATACAGCGTGGTCGTCTTGCCTGACCCCGTGGGCCCGGTCACAAAGAACACGCCGTTCGGCGTCCCGATGATGCGCTTGAGTTCCTCCAGATTGGCGGCGGAAAGATTCAATTCCTCCAGATCCGGAACGGACTGGCGCTCCATTGAGCCCAGCACCCGCAGGGTGAGCTTTTCGCCGTTCATCACCGGGACGCTGGAAAACCGCAGATCCACGGCATGCGTCGCCAACGACAATGCGATGCGGCCGTCCTGAGGAAGCCGTCGCTCGGTGATATCGCAGCCCGCCATGAGCTTAAGCCGCGATACCAGCGCAGAATACATCTTACGATCGAAATGGTTCCAGTCCTGCAATTCCCCGTCGATGCGCAACCTCACCCGGACGATGTGTTCCGCCGGTTCGATATGAATGTCGCTGGCCCGCTTCTTGAGCGCGTTCAGCAGGATCTGCCGGGTCAATGCCACCACATCGCGATCGTCAGCCATCCTCGCCAACCGCTCCGGGTCGGCCTCCGACTCATCAACCATCAGGCGCTCCAGATCGATCTGCGCCTTGAGCTCTTCGATCACCCCCAGGGTCGCGTATTCGACCTCGATGGCGTCCAGAATGTCGCCCGGCGGGCTGAAGACCACGCTGACCGGCAAGCCCGCAAGACGTGAGGCCACGTCCAAGAGGGTCTGGTTAAACCGAACCGAGGTTGAGACCGTCACCGAGTTGGGAATCAGGTCGACCACCTCCGGTTGGATGATGGTGCAGCCGAGATCCACAAAGGCCGCCCCAAGAGTGTCTCCGTAAAGTCGACAGAGTTCGTCCTTGGGAATCGTCTGGCTGTCGATCAACTCCTCGAGGGCGCCCAGCGCATCCCCCCGATGCCGGTCCGTCAAGGCCTCGACCTGATCTTCAACGACCATGCCGCGCTCGACCAACTGTTCAAGAAAGCGTCGCTTCTTCATCTTTCGTCTCCCGACGCTTTGCCGGCTCGCGACGCAATCGCCGCTTCTCCTCGATCAGTTTCTTGATGTCCTCGCGCGTGAGCAATCTGCGGGCGCTGCGATCGACCTGCTCGTCCTCCATG
>JAYPGD010000551.1:3239-3741 GCA_038126655.1 Verrucomicrobiales bacterium | reverse complement strand
TACGAATGGCGCCTGGCCGACCGGCTGGCAAAACAGGTCAATGAGCGGACGGCCATGGACCTCGACGATATTGCAGTGGCGTATGAGAAGCTCGATCGCCATGACGAAGCCATTGCCGCCATTTGCGAGAGGATGAAGCGTTGGCCTGAGGAAGGTCGTTATGAATCTGAAGCCAATCTGGGAACCTTCCTGATTCATTCAGGGAAGCTCGACAAGGGCTTGGAGCACATCGCGACAGCGATTGAGTTGAATCCGGACGCGCACTTCGGGAGGGAAAAGTATCAGAAGCTTCTCGTCGAGTACGTCTTGGAAACAAGGAAGGTTCACCAGGACCTGCCGCTTCGGCCTGATTCATCATACGGAAGGCGGTTTGGGTTTGCAGAGTTTGCCTTGGAGACTTCTGAGATCGGCCCGGCCACAGACGCGGAGGCCCAAGCCGCGATCAAAGGCGTTCTGGGAATGATGCGTTTTGGGCGGCACGATTCACCCATCCTACTTGAGG
>JAYPGD010000551.1:0-3210 GCA_038126655.1 Verrucomicrobiales bacterium | reverse complement strand
CTTCATATCGCTTCAGAATGAAAGCCAAGGAAGCGATCAACATGCAGTTCGGTAGAAGTTTGGATGAGATCGAAGCCGATCTTCAGGATGAGATCGCGCAAGGCTTCAAGTTGGCGCTGGAGATCGCCGCCAAGGAGCGAAGGTGGGTTGCCGAGTAAATGAATCTCGACCGCGAATTTGCATCGACCTATCGCGAGCTGGCGAAACTTCAGCTCAACCGCCCGGATTGGTCGCCAAGGGAGGGTGATGTGAGAAGGGAGCGGATGTTAACGACCTTGGGATACCTCTCCGGAATCTGTGTCGTGGGTTCATTCCTCGTTCTCTTGACCATCTACGTCAGAAGATCGTTTCGCGGGCAGGCTCCCGCAAGAAGGCGGCAGGAGCAGCTCGAGAAGGACATCGGGTGAACTGTAAGCCGCGCAACCAGGTCTTGGAATTCGAATACCGGCGCTGTTGACTGGGTGTTGAATTCTGTTCGCCCCATGAAATCACATCGATTCCTTTTTGCCGCCGTTGTTGTCGCGATCGCGGCGTTGTGTTCCTTGTCCGCCGCCGTCGCGGCGCCGCCGAATTTTCTGGTCATCATGGCGGACGACTGCACCCATAACGACCTGCCCTTGTATGGCGGTCGGAATGCGAAGACGCCGAACATCGATTCCTTGGCCGCGCAGGGGTTGACCTTCAACCGCGCCTATCTCAGCGAGGCCATGTGCCAGCCCTGTCGCGCGGAGTTGTATTCCGGGCAGTTTCCGCTTCGCAATGGCTGCGCCTGGAATCATTCGGCCAGCCGCCCGGGCGTCAAGAGCATGCCGCAGCATCTGCGGCCGCTGGGATACCGCGTGGGGCTGGCGGGCAAGGTGCATGTGAAGCCGGACAAGGCGTTTCCCTTTGAGAAGGTCGGCGGGTTTGATCCCAACTGCGTGCGGGATCCCACCCGGGCGCACGATCTGGCGGCGGTGAACGAATTTCTGAGCCGCGACAAGCAGCCCTTCTGCCTGGTCGTGGCCCTGGTGGAGCCGCATGTCCCCTGGGTCATGGGCGATCCATCGCAGTATCCGCCGGGGAAGATCCAGTTGCCGCCAAACATCGCCGACACTCCGCGGACGCGCGCCGACTTCGGGAAGTATCTTGCCGAGATCACCTACATGGACGGCCAGGTCGGCGAATTGCTCGAAGCCCTCGACAAGTCGGGCAAGGCCGACGATACGCTCGTGCTTTTCACCTCGGAACAGGGTTCGCAGTTTCCCGGTTGCAAGTGGACCAACTGGGACACCGGCGTTCACACGGCCCTGGTGGCGAGGTGGCCGGGCCGGGTCGCGGCCGGAAAGCGCACCGATGCGATCGTGCAATACGCCGATGTCCTGCCCACCTTCATCGACGCCGCGGGCGGCGGCCCCAGCGCCGCCGATTTTGACGGGCGCAGTTTTCTGCCCGCGCTGAAGGGCGAGACGGAGAGCCATCGCGAGTTTGCCTTCGGCCTCCACAACAATGTGCCCGAGGGGCCGCGCTATCCGATCCGCACGGTCACCGACGGGGAGTGGCGCTACATCCGCAACCTGTTGCCCGAGGAGATGTACATCGAGAAGCATCTGATGGGCGTTCAGGGGGACGGCCGGTTGAACAATCCCTACTGGTCGACCTGGGTGTTTCATTCCTGGAACCGACCGGCCATCTACAACCTTGTCAAACGCTACACCCGGCGGCCGGCCGAACAGCTTTACCATACGTCCGAGGACGCGTTCGAGATGAGCAATCTCGCCGACGATCCGAAACACGCCGCCGTCAAGAAACGGCTGAGGGCGAAGCTGGAGGCCTGGATGAACTCACAGGGCGATCCCGGCGCGCCGCAGGACACGGACGAAGCCATCCAGGCAGCGCGAAAGGGGAGGCATCTCTACACGCCGCCCGCTCGGAAGTAGCAGCGCTCGAGCGAGACTGTGTGCCCAAGGCGGCGGTCCCGCATTCGCGGGATTGAGGCGGCGCAACTCCTTTCGTAAATCGCCGATAGGAAAGCCTCGTCCGCCACGGAGCGGGTTTTCACACGGTCTTTTGCGAAGGCGGCGGCTTCAACACCGCCCTCGCCGGCGCGCCTTCGGCTCCGAGCAGTTTCAATGGCAGGCAGATCAACTCGTATCGTCCGGGCTTCACCTTGGCCAGGTCGAGTCCCTCGATCACCCAGATCCCGGCGCCCAGCATGATCTGATGCGTCTCGATGCCATCCCGCTGCCAGCCGCCGATCGAGAGATAATCGACGCCCACGGTCATCACGCCCCGGTCGGCAAGGAACTGCGCCGCGTCCTGCGAAATGCAGACAAACTTCTTGTCGAATGTGTCCGACTTCCACGACTTCCGGCTGTTGCTCGTCTTGAACAGGACGCGCTCGCCCCGGCGCAATCTGTGAGGCTCCAGATGTTTCGGTTCAATCGCAGTCCGGGCCTTGATCTCGATCACCCGGCAACGGCCGACCGTGGCGGGGATTGGCAACTGGTCGATGGAGGCCCCGTCGGCGACGAAATGCAGCGGCGCGTCCATGTGCGTGCCGGTATGGGCTCCGAAGGCGAGTTGCGTGAAGTTGCAGATGTCGCCCTTGGCCATGTCGAGCTTCCGGGTGAGCTTCACGTCGGGGTCGCCGGGCCAGTGAACCATGCCGGACCGGATCGGGACGGAGATGTCGATGAAGTCCTGACTCATGATGGCTCGGCCTCCCGCTCGGGGTCCTCCGTTCAGCCTTTGTCCGCGCTCTCCCCTCGCGAATCCAGGAATGCCTGGAGCGTGTCGGGGTTCTGTTCGAAGAAGGATGAAAGCGCCTCCAGGCAGTCGATGGTCGAGGCGCTCAGGTGATGCTCCAAGCCCTCGATGTCGCGACCCTGGGTTTCCTTGTCGAGGCCGAAGAGCGAGAAGAAGCGGGCGAGCGTCTCGTGACGGTGCTGGATCTTGAGGGCGATGGCGCGGCCTTCGTCGGTGAGCAGGAGGCCGCGGTATTTCTCGTAGTTGACGAACCCTTTTTCATCCAGCTTCTGAACCATGCTGGTCACCGAGGCCTGGGTGACGCCGAGCGACGAGGCGATGTCGACCACGCGGGCGTAGCCCTTCTCCTCGATCAGTTCGTGAATGCGCTCCAGGTAGTCCTCGGCGCTCTGGCTGGGTTTCGGCGGCATGGGCGAAAGAGCGCGGATTGTTGATGGGCGGCCGGGAGAATGCAAGCGCGGG
>JAYPGD010000550.1:0-3760 GCA_038126655.1 Verrucomicrobiales bacterium | reverse complement strand
ATGACGACATCGCCGTCCTCGTCGCCCAGGTAGACCTTGCCGTCGCCGACCAGGGCGGAGCCCCACAGGTGCGCCAGCGAGTCATAGACCCAATTCTTCTTCCCGGTCTTGGCGTCGAGGCAATAAAGGAGCCCCGTGTGATCGCAGACGAAGACAAGCCCCGTCGTCGGATCCACCGAGGCGGTGGAGAGCGAGCGGCTGATCCCGTCGAAATTCCAGACTTGTTTTCCGGTCTTCGCGTCGATGCAGACGAAGTTGCCGACGCCGTCGCCATGTTCCGGGTCCTGCCCGATGGCGACATAGACGCGGCCGTCGTGATAGACGGGCGTGGCGATGATTTCGCTGGGGCCGTCGGCGTCCGGGTACTTGATCGCATTGCCCTTGTCGTCCTTCTTGTACTTGTCGGGCACGCAGTCGACGCTCCAGATCTTCTGCAGGATGCCGATGCCGTCCTTGTCTTTCTTCGGTTTGGGATCGAAGGCGTAGAGCACGCCGTCGCCGCCGCCGAAGAGGACCATGCCCCGGCCGTCCACCTCGGCATAGCCGGGCGAGGACCAGTTGGCGTGGAACATGCGTTTGCTGATGCCCTCGGCTTCCTCGCCGATCAGTTCGCCGGTCTTCTTGTCGAGCGCGATCAGGCAGGGCGCGGTCGGGAAGGGGATGCTCTCGTGCTGGCCGTCCTGTCCGTTCGAGGTGGAGCAGAAAACGGTGTCGCCGACGACGAGGACGGAGCTGCTGGTGGCGTTGTGCGGGAAGATGCCCAGCTCCTCGCGCATGTTGTAGACCCAGATGATGTCGGCGTCCTTGGGGCCGACGTCGATTTTCGATTCGCCGGCGGGCGTCATGAACTTCGCTTCATCCTGGTAGCCCTGGTTGCCGTCCTTCAGGCCCTCGGTGTCGAGGCAGATGATCTCGCAGCGGTTGCCCACGATATAGAGCCGGTTGCCCTCGACGGCGGCGGCGGAGCAGAGGCCGATGTATTCCCAGTCGCCGACCTGTCCGGCGGCGAGCTTGGGGCTGACGAACTGCCAGAGAAACTCGCCGGTCTTCTCGTCGAAACAATAGAGGTTGCTGCGGTCGCCCTTGTGGCGTTCATCCCGCGGGACGTCGTTGTTGGTGCCGACGTAGACCTTGCCGCCGGCGACGGTGGTGTTGCCGTAGGCGGAGGAGCCGAGCTTGAGCACGCGCGCGACATTCTTCGTCGTGGCCATGTCAATCTCCTCGGAGCGGCGTTTGAACCGGCCGGGTTCAAATGTCTCCGGCAGACCCTTGGCCGGGGTATAGAGATTCTTGAAGGCGGAGCCGGCCCACTGCGGCCAATCCGCCGCCACGGCCGGCAGCACCGCGACGCCGGCGAGCGCGAGACTGAAAAGAAGGGTTCTTGTCTTCATGGATGCGTTCAGTTGGAAATCGGAAGTGTCGCGAAAATTCAGTTTTTTTCCACCTTGATGTGGGAAAGCAGGGAGGAGGGCCGGCATCCGGCCGCCCGGCGCGCTAAACCGGAACCGCTCGGGGCGGGCTTTCCCGCCGGCAACCCCGGCTGCTGATGGGGCGGGGCGCAGCCTCCCGGAAATCAATCGTCCGGCGTGATGGTCCAGTAGCCGGCCTGCACGCGCGTGTCCGTCGAGTCCACTCCGATGCTCTCTTCCGGGGTCAGGGTTTCCACGTGTCCGTCGGCCATCATGTAATTGAAGCGGCCGAGATGAAACCGCTGCACGTTGTTGTAGTCATCCCGGTTGATGTTGCCGATGAGGTGCTGGCGCGCGTTGTTGATCGTCTGAAACTGGAAGGAGCCCTGCAGCATCTCCCGGCGCACGCGCTCGGTGTAGATGATTGTTTCCTCGGGCTTGAGAATCAGGTCTTCAAAAAGCGCTTTCTGGCGGCGGGGAATGGGATCCACCGGATCTTCCGGCTCCCAATCCGCCGTGGGGCCCGAGGAGACATCCCAGTTGAAGCCGACGCCGGTCGCGTTCTTGGGCGAAGGCGGCCAATGGTAGCCATTGGGGCCGACGTTCGGCGCCCAGGAAGGGGCGGGGTTGCGGGCCATGGCGTGCGTGGGCATCACATAGCTGCGGCCGCCGTTGTTGTAGCGGGTGTCCGAGCGGCGGGCCTTGTCCGAGGGGCACTTGAGCAGGCGGTTGCCATCGTTGTTGGAATCCGCGGGCCCGCCCTGACCGAGTTGCGGCTGCGAGCCGATCAACTGCTCGTAGCGCGCCATGCCGGACTCGCCGCCCAGGTAGGTGAAGAGCAGATCGTCCCAGGTGTTGGCCGTCCCGGCCCGCCAGCGCATCACGGCGTAGGGAATCTTGTCGCCATTGTCTCCGGAATAGGCGAGGGAGGCGTTGAAGATCTCCTTGAGATTCGAGGCGCAGTTGGCAGTCCGCCCCTTGGCCATGGCGTTGTTGACGGCCGGGAGCAACAAAGCCGCGAGGACGCCGATGATGGCGATCGTGACCAGCAGCTCGATCAACGTGAAGCCGCCCGCCTTGCGGGCGTTCTGACGGGGCAATGAATGGGAGATTTTCATGACGTTGCGAAAGGTGGATTATTCTGCGGCGGCTTCCTCTTCCAGCGTGACCTCCAGCGTGACTCCATCGATGCGCACGGTCTTCCCGGTGGGCATGTTCGGCAGCGCCTTGAGGTGCTTGGACTTGAGCAGTTGGTTGATGTCCGAGGGCAGCGATCCGTTGTCCTCGTAATAGGCCTCGACCGCGACCTGGATCGCATAAATGAGGGCGGTGTCCCCCTCCTTGTCCCTGCTCGCTTTGATCGCCGCCTCCACCTTTTCCGAGGGGATCTGTTGGGTCGGGGAGGGCTCAGCCGCCTTCTGGGGCGTGGAGCCGGGAACGGGCGGCACGTCCGGGACCGGAGGCGGCGCATTGGGGTCGGGTTGCGCGGCGGGCGCGGCCGGAGCGGCGGGCCCGCTTGCCGGCACTTCCATCACCACATCCTCCATTTCTAGACTAACGGCGTTCTCGTCCTCACCGCCGCACCCGATCAACAGGCAGACGGCAATGCTCGACACGAAGATGGTCTGAATCTTCTTCATCAATTCTGGGCAAAAGACGCGTTGTTGGAGGATTTCTCCGTAAGATGACGCGTTTGGTTACCATTAGCACAAGAAACAGCCTGCTGTCACGCGTTTAGGCTTGGCCCATTTGTGCTACCGGGCCGGAATCCGGTTCAACGTGTAGCAGGCCATCTCGTGCAACAAGGGCGCGCCATCCCCGGCTTTGACCCCCGGCGCGTGGAGCTCGTGCACATAACCCGCGCGCAGTCCCCCGACCCGCAATCGCGCCCGCAACCCGTCCTCCGACACTGTCACGGCCTCGATTCCGCAGGTCTTGGCGTCAATCTCCTCGCTCCCGTAGCTCTGGTGGTATTGATAGGTGTAGCTGGAAAGCCGGTAACTCTTCGGATTTGCGGCCGTCTTGCGATCCGCCGGCCGGGTGAACACCAGTTCGAACCCATCCGGTTTGGCGCGCATTTCCTTGATCTCGAAGGGCGTCTTCCCCGTCCAGACGAGACGCTGCAGTCCGTAGGCCCGATCGCCCAACGAATTCCATCCCCGGTTGCTCTGCCCGACAAACATCGAGCCATCGCTTCCCCATTCCATCCGCAGGGCGGCGGATTGCAGTCCCTCGCGGAAGCGGAAGCAGGCGCCCTGATACTCGCCATCCACCTTCTCCAGAAAGGCCCGCAGGACGAAGGACATGGTGAATTCGCCCACGAACATCTGCCCGGCGAAGGGGCCGAACTT
>JAYPGD010000549.1:0-3766 GCA_038126655.1 Verrucomicrobiales bacterium | reverse complement strand
AGGGGCTTCCCAAACAGCCCCTAAATAAGAAAACGAGCGAAATGAGCGCTCCCAGAACCGTAATTCTTGCGCCCCGAATATCTGACGACTCGAAAGCCGTCTGGGCCACCTGCCTAGAATTGGGCTACTCGCCCAGACGTATCCAAGGATGGCGCGTTCCCGAAGATCTGCGGAACACAAACAATCAAATCATAATCTACGGCGAGCCACTTTTTGCCGAGGCAGTCGCAGACCAAATGGGATTGGCCCTTCTCGAACCAGCGATTGACTGGTTGACCACCATTCCAAAGGAACATCTTTCTCGTAAGATTGAAACAACAACGCTGAAAGATGCCCGACCCCGTATTGAATCCGCCTTCGTAAAGCCAGCCGACGGGAAGATATTCGAACCTCGAGTCTACGAGAAAGGCTCTGATTTGCCGGGAGAAGAACACGTTGATGGCGACATCTCCGTGTTACGATCCGGGATTGTGCATTTCGAACTGGAAGTTCGATGTTTTCTCAAAGGGAGGAGTGTAATCACGCACAGCCCTTATTGGAGAAACGGAAACCTCGCTGAAGATTCGATTGGTGAATGGCCCTACCGGCATGAGGAAGAAAGCGAAGCCATGGCCTTTGCGAACTCCGTATTGGCTGACGACCGCGTCACGCTGCCTCCATCCTGCACACTAGACGTCGGTAAGACCACAGACCACGGATGGGCAATAATTGAAGCCAACCCAATTTGGGGCGCTGGACTGTACGGTTGCGATCCAAAAAGTGTGCTGAAAGCGATCCCCGATTCAATTATCCCTCGCGAAAACGTACGTGCTGAACATCGGCCGTGGATCTCGAAATGCCGCTCGTTCTTCAACGCGAAGCGTTGACAGCCTTGTAGCCCCGGGTTGAGCCCGCCGTGCGGGCGACACCCGGGGAAAAGCGCCTCCAACGCATCGACCCCGGACGGGGTCGCAGACACCGCCTTCCAGATCGTCGTCCGCCGCGACCCCGCTGGCATCCCTTCAGGATGCGGTTCCGGTTCGTCGTGTTCCATGGGTGTCACTTCGCTCAACCCACGGCTACCATGCTTTGAACCCTTCGGGTTCGAAGGGGACGCTCCCCCCTCTCAAACCATCCCGTAAAACTCCTCCCAACCCTTTCTGGGCTTCGGGCCTTCGAGGAGGGCGTTGGCGCGGTCGTTGTTGGTGAAGCGCTCGTTCTTGCGATTGAAATTC
This sequence comes from Verrucomicrobiales bacterium, assembly GCA_038126655.1. Taxonomy (GTDB): domain Bacteria; phylum Verrucomicrobiota; class Verrucomicrobiia; order Limisphaerales; family JAYPEY01; genus JAYPEY01. The sequence goes on along the minus strand of JAYPGD010000549.1, from coordinate 2,552 downwards.
AATTCCTCGTTCAGTCGTTGGCAGATGACGCCGAGCATGAGGGTCTTGGTGAGGTCGCCGGCGATGCTGAAGGGCGACTTCGTCTCGTCGTTGCCCATGCAGGCCTCGGTGAAGCTCATGCCGTGATTGAATTTCGGATTGCCCGCGTTCAAAGCATCCCCGTGCGCCACCGCTTGGTCGGTGGGAATGATCTTGGATTTACCGGAATGAGACCCCCGCGTAATCGCCAGCTTGCCGTCCTTGCGATACAGCGCCGTGCCCGCGCTCTCGAGCAGCGGAGCCTGCACCGAACCGTCTTTCTGCTTCACATGATACTGCTCGGGAACTTCCGGGCGACAATCAGCGCCGTCCCGCCACGTCAGTTCCACCGGCGGACGCTTCCCTCGCTTCGGAAACTGCATCCTCAAGTGTGAACTCAAGGGGAAGATCACCTCGTTGTGGTCGTCCATTCGCAATGGCGTGATCTGCGTCGGCTGGCCGAGCTTCAGGAAATCATGGGCGAAATCGATGATGTGCGCGCCCCAGTCGCCGAGCATGCCGTTGCCATACAGCCAGAAGCCGCGCCAGCTGAAGGGATGATACTTGGAGCTGAAGGGCTTCATCTCGGCCGGACCGCACCAGAGATCCCAATCCAACGTCTCCGGCTTCTTCTCCTCCTTCGGAAACTCCGAGAAACGCTGCCTCGGATCCATGAAGAAGAGCCCCGGAGTCTTCCAAGCGTCGATCTTGGTGATGTCCTTGGCCACGCCCTCCTTCACCAACTTCTCAAACTGGACGGAGCCTCCGGAAGTGTGCCCCTGGTTGCCCATCTGCGTGACAACCTTGTATTTCTTCTCCGCCTGCATCAGCAGGTCCGCCTCGCGGTAGGAATGCGTGAGCGGCTTCTCGACATAGACATGCTTGCCCATCGACATCGCCAGCATCGTCGCCGGAAAATGCGTGTGGTCCGGGGTCACCACGCTCACCGCGTCGATGTCCTTGTCCATCTTCTCCAGCATCACCCGGAAGTCGGCGAATTGTTGGATGCCGGGAAACTTCTTCAAATTGGCGTCCACGCGGCGGGATTTGAAATCGACGTCACAGAAAGCGACCGGCTGCGCCTTGCCCCCGCCGCACAGGCTGGGGATCACGCCCGAGGCGCGGCCGCCGATGCCGACGCAGCCAAGATTCACGCGTTTGCTCGGCGGCAGTTTGCCATCAGCCGCGCGGGCTCCGGTGACGAGATAGGAAGGCAGAATGGTGAAGCCGAATGCGGAGGCGGCGGATTTCTTCAGGAAGTCGCGACGGGTGTTCTTGATCATGGCCGGATCATTGGAAGGGAACGCCCCGTTGAAAAGCACGAAAAGCGCCTGTAGCGCGGCCGTCCCGCCTGCGCCGCCCTCAAAGCAGCGACCGCTGCGCGCCCTTGCCGCCAGGCTTCAAGCCCAACCGCTCCCAACCCAACTCCGTCGCAATGCGTCCCTGCGGCGTGCGATTCAGATAGCCCTCCATGATCAGGTAGGGCTCATAGACCTCCTCCAGCGTGTCCGGTTCCTCGCCGACCGCCACGGACAAGGACCCGATGCCCACCGGTCCGCCGCCGAATTTCACGCAGATCGTCTGGAGGATGCGCTTGTCCATCTCGTCCAGCCCGTGCTCGTCGATCTCCAACATGGCCAGCGCCTTGTCGGCGACATCGCTGGTGATGGCGCCATCGGCGCGGACCTGCGCGTAGTCGCGCACACGGCGCAGCAGGTTGTTCGCGATGCGCGGGGTGCCGCGGCTGCGACGCGCGATCTCGTCCGCGCCGCGCTCGTCAATCTCCACGCTCAACAGACGCGCCGAGCGCACCACGATCTTCCGCAATTGCTCGGCATTGTAGTAATCCACGCGCTCGTGCATGGGAAAGCGGGTGAGCAACGGAGCCGTCAGCAGACCGCTGCGGGTGGTCGCGCCGATCAAGGTGAACCGCGGCAGGTCGAGCCGGACGCTGCGGGCGTTGGGGCCCTGGTCGATCACAATGTCCAACTTGAAATCCTCCATCGCCGGATAGAGGTATTCCTCGATCGTCTTTTGCAGGCGGTGAATTTCATCGATGAACAACACATCGCCGCGCTCGAGATTGGTGAGCAATCCGGCCAGATCGCCGGGCTTTTCAATCACGGGGCCGGCGGTGGCGTGGATGTTTGAGCCCATGCACTTGGCGATGATGTTGGAGAGCGTGGTCTTGCCCAGCCCGGGCGGTCCGCTGAGCAGGACGTGATCCAGAGCGTCGCCGCGCTGCTTTGCCGCAGTGACGGCGAGTTCCAATCGCTCCTTCACCTTGGCCTGGCCTGTAAAATCGGAAAACAGCGACGGCCGCAACGACACTTCCAACCCGGCGTCGGGCTGGTTGAGGGCGTCGGTGATGCGAGGTTCGGCCATGTGCCCGGCGAGGATGGGGAAGCTCCCACCCCCGGACAAGGAAAAGGTTCCCTGTTCCCTGTTCCCTGTTCTGATTACTGATCACTGCCTTCTGCCCCTGTTGACTCAATAGAAAAGGACACCGAAGCGCCGGCTCAGGCTGCTTCCCG
>JAYPGD010000548.1:373-3769 GCA_038126655.1 Verrucomicrobiales bacterium | reverse complement strand
GCTCCCGCGTCGCAAACCGGGCATATTCCCCTGATGGATCTCGAACTGAACGGACAAAAGGTTGCCGTCTTCGGCGCAGCCAACGGCATCGGCCGCGCCATTGCCGCCGGCTTTGAAAGCGAAGGGGCCGAGGTCTTCGGATTCGATCTGACCGCCCCCGAATCAGCCCCTCCGGACGCCAACCTCTTCGTCGGCGACACGACCAACCCCGATGACACCCGCGAATTCGCCTCCCGGTTCGACCGGATCGACCACATGATCTACTCGGTCGGCGTCGGCTCCGGAAAATTTGGTTTCCCCTTCTGGAACCTCGACCCTTCCGATTGGTCCCGGGTCGTGGCGGTGAATCTCATCGGCGCGGTCAACGCCGCCCACGCCTTGGCTCCGAAACTGATCGCCAACGGATCGGGTTCGATGCTTTTCCTTGTCTCGGTGGCCGGCCAGATCGGCTCCCAGACCGACCCGCCCTACAGCGCCGCCAAAGCGGGTCTGATCAATTTCATGCAATGCGCGGCAAAAGACTTCGCGCCGCACAACATCCGCGTGAACGCCCTGTCCCCCGGCATGGTGAAGACGGACCTGAATCGATCCGTCTGGGCCGCCGCCCAGGCGAAACTGCCCGAGGACGAACGCATCTCCCACGAGGATTGGGGGCGGGAAAAGACAGGGAAAGTCGCCCCGCTCGCACGCTGGCAGGAACCGGAGGAATTCGCCGCAATGGCGACTTATCTCGCTTCCCGACACGCCGTCAACATCACCGGCCAGACCATCAACATCGACGGCGGCCAGGTGATGCACTCGTAGATGGGGCTCGTCGCCAACGGACGCCCCGCGTCTGAAATGCGAACGCTCAACGTTCAACGCCAAACTTCAAACCTCCAAAGAAAGACGACGCGTTCAGCGCGCAACCCCCGGTTTGAAGTTCAGAGTTGAGAGTTTGACGCTCGCATTTCCTGCGCTCACCCCATCTCCAACCCCGTCAATGTTCCCGCCCCGCTGGAGAACCGCTCCGCCTCGACGCCGAGCCGCTGCAGCATCGAGACGAACAGGTTGCAAAGCGGCTTGTTGTTGTCGCGGTCAAAGGCGAGGTGTCGGCCGTGCTTGAACCCGCCGCCGGCGAGCAGGATCGGCAGGTTGGTGTTTTCATGGGTGTTGGCGTCGCCCATGTTGCTGCCGTAGAGGACCATCGTCCGATCCAGCAACCGCGCACCATTCTCGCGCGTTCCAGCCAATCGTGTCAGGACTTCCCCCAACAACCGCATCTGCCGGCGATCCACCTTCTCCAACTGCGCCACCTTCGCCTTCACCTGCCCGTGGTGACTCAGATTGTGGTAGCCGTTGATCGATCGCAGATCCTCGCCGATTTCAAACACCGGCGTGGCAAAGGCGTCCACCATCAGCGTCACGATGCGCGTGGAATCCGACTCGATCGCCAGGTTGGCCATCGACAGCATCAGCTGAAACTTCTCGAAGAACTTCGCCTTGTCGAGGATGTCCTTCGGCGGCTCAAGCTCCGTCGTCGGCTTCGGTTCCCTCTCCCACTCCCCGGCGGTGTGAAGCCGCTCCTCGAGTTCCCGGACCGAGGTGAAGTATTGATCCAACCGCTCCCGGTCATCGGTTCCGAGCTTCTTCTGAAAACGCCGCATGTCCTCACTGACCGCATCGAGGATGCTGCCGCGTTCCCGTAGCTTCCGCAGGCGAACTTCAACCTCGTTGCGGCTTCCCTGAACAAACATGCGTTTGAAAAGCCTCGCCGGGCTGTCTTCCGCCGGCAGCAGCGCCCCATCGCGCGTCCACGAAAGACTGCGGTTCGCGCGATCAATGTTGACGCCGAGATTCAGGGTCGGAAACCGTGTCCGCTGCCCCAGCGCGTCGACTGCAAACTGATCCAGGGAGATCGTGTTGCGAAAGCCGCTGCCGGTCGGATCCCTGGCGCCGGTGAGGAAGCAGTTCTCCGTCGAATGCCCGCCCACGCAGGCCGGATGCGACAGACCGCTGACGACCGTGAAGTCGTCGCGGAAGGCCTGCAACTCAGACAGATACGGCGACAATTCGTAATCGGCGCCCGCCTTGGCCGGAAAGAACGGCTGGGGCAGGACTCCGAGATTGTTCGAGACGATCAGCATCCGCCGAGGAGCCTCGACCTTGCTCGCGCTCCGCCCAAACGCCGGCGTCATGCACTCCATGGCCGGCAGGGCCAACCCCACGCCCACGCCGCGAAGGAACTGACGGCGGTTCAATGCATGCGAACCCGGACTGATCATTGGCTTCATTATTCAATTTACCCTGTTCATCACATAATTATGTGTCACACTCAACGCATGGAAATTGACCTGAAAAACGGCATCGTCAGCCTCACAGATTTTGCCCGCAACACCCGGGAACACACCGCCGACCTGATCAGATCGAAGAAGCCCCGCGTGCTGACGCAGAACGGAAAAGCCGCGCTTGTTGCGCTTTCCGTGGAAGCCTATGAGGAACTGGCAAGGGAGGCCGAGGAACGCCGATTGGATCTTCGACTGCGCGAGGCTCTTGAGGAATACGCGGGCGGCAGCCGGGGAGAACCCGCCGACAACGCGTTCGCTCGAATCCGTCGCCAGACTTCCCGGCGCAGATCGAAGGCAAAATGAGCTTCGAGTTGAAGCTCTCCGGCGAAGCAAGCGCCTGCATCGTCGAGCAGATGAAATGGTTCGAAGCCGACGAGTCCCATGGCGGTCCGGTCCTTGCCGACCGCTGGTTGGATCGTCTTGAAGCCTCGATGCACAAGCTCGCAGACAATCCCACCCGACACGGATTCGCTCCGGAAAACGGGCGCTGGATGCCCCATCTGAAACTGCGTCAGATGCGATTCCGCCCATGGAAATCAAAATCGGCCTGGCGCATCCTCTATGTGATCGATGAAACATCTTCCATTGTTACCGTGATTCAGATCCGCCATTCCAGGCGGCCGTTTTTGTTCGAGCAGGAATAACCCCCACACCCCCGAACACCCGACATCCAACCAAAACGCGCAAAAGATCTCCGACGCGGTACCCAACCCCCAGACACGCGTCCAGGATCGCCTCGATCTCGCGGCGGTCGGAATAGCGGACCGGGATCCCCGTGGAATAGAGCGTGAACTGACGGAGCAGATTGCGCGCAAGCTGACGCGGGTTCGCGGCCAGGATCCGCTTCAAGTCGCGGACGTCTTCGAAGGACTCGCCATTCAACAGCCGGCCCGATGATTCCACCGCGGCGCCGACCCGGTATTCGAACGCATGCCCGGCGGGATCGACGCCGGTGATCTTGTCGCCCCGCTCCAAGCCGCGGTAGCGATCGCGCCACGCGCCCATGATGTCGAAATTCTCCAGCGCAAAACCAACCGGATCGAAGCGCGCGTGGCATCCGGAACAGGCC